>CAYMME010000423.1:0-8226 GCA_964391465.1 uncultured Planctomycetales bacterium | reverse complement strand
CCGTCGCCGCGGGGTCGCCGGCGATGATCGGGGCCTGCACGACGGGGGCAGGCGGTGCGCCGGCAGGCTGCACCACGACCGGTTCGGAAGCGGCGCTCGTTCCGCCGCCCGGCGTCTCCTGCGTGGCCGTCACGCTCAATCCTGCGATGAGATACTCGGTGGTGATCTCGACGGTGTCGGAGCCGTCCGGAATCGCGAAGCCCGCGGGTCCACCCTCGACGAACAGGATCACGAGGGTCGCGTCGGGCTCGATGCCGGTGACCGTCGCCGACGGGTCGCCGTGGGCGATCGGGCCCTCAACCACCGGCGCAGGCGGCGGGCTCTGAGCCAGGGCCAGCGAAGACGGCAGCGGCACCACCGCCCCGACGAGAGAAAACAAAACGCAAAGCGTCCAGACCTGCTTGCTCATCATGTGACTGCTCCCCGTGACTGCCCGGCCTGCGGGCGACGCGCCGACCGCAACTCCGACCACCAAAGCGCATGCTGTGTGGAGAGACCGGTTTGCCTCGCTGACGAGCTACCGGTTCCGATGTGAGCGAAACTTCTATTTGCAGAAGCTACGCACGGCGACGGTGCGTCGCGGCGGTAGGCCTTCTGCCCCCCTCCCCGCTCCCCCCACAGCTTGAAAATGCACGCTAAGACGAGTTTAACCATCGAGCGCGCCCGATGCAAGGACGCACGAGCCTGGGGAAGATGCGGCGAGTCACCGCAGGGATCGCTCGTGACGAACGTTCAAACACCGGACAGCGGGCGTCGGCCGGGGTGTTCCGACTGACCGCGCGACCTCCGGTATGAAGGAGAAACGACATGAAGCCAATCAGCATCATTGCCTGGTGTGCGACGTTGGTAGGTGCCGCCACGTGCTTCGGGCAGGGCGGTTATGGGCAAGGGCGTGGGATGGGGCGCGGGCAGGGTTTCGGCGCGTCATCGGGGACCCCGCCGTGCGTCCGGCAATCGCAGGCCGTCGCGCCGGGTGGCGACGCCGATCAATCCGGCCCAGCCGCAACCGGGCCCGTCGGTCGGCCGTGGGCCGGGCGACAGGGGCGAGCGGGCCGACGCGGCTTCGCACGATCTGGGGCGTCGGCGCGCCCGGACGCTTCCGTCACGCCGCCGAGAGGTGCGGGTCGCGGACTGCGCCGGGGCCCGAACGCCCGCCGGGGGGGCGGTCAGGGTCGGCGGTTCCAGGGCAACCAGGCCGGAACGTGGGGCCGTGGCCGATGGTCCGGATGTCGCTGGGGCTGCTGCGGCCAGGCCGGTCCGCAGGCCTCGGTCCCACCGGCGTCGAGCGCCCCGGCGTGGGGCGGCCAAGCGGCTCCGGCGATGTCCGACGCGGAGCGGGCTACGATTCAACAGCTTGTGCGGAACCGCGCCGACATCAAGCGAACGGTCGAGCAGCGCGCTGACGGGGTGACGACGACGACGGTCACGCAGAAGCCCGAGCTCGTGTCGGCGCTGCGCACCCATGTGAAGCAGATGAGCGAGCGACTCGATACGAACCGCCCGGTGCGCCTGTGGGATCCGGCCTTCCGCGACGTCTTCACGCACGCCGACGAGATCGAGATCAAGCTCGAGGAGATCGATGGCGGCATTCGCGTCACGGAGACGGCTAAGAGCGCCGAAGCGATCCGCGCGATCCAGGCCCACGCCCGAAAGGTCAGCGGGTTCGTGGCCGACGGACCTACGGCCACCCAACCGCCATGGGCACAAGGCCGCGGCCGGGCGAGGCGTTGAGCGCGCAGAAGGCGTGGCCGCCAGGGAACGAATCGTGTCGCCCACCTCCACACGAGGTGGGCCACCCGCCCTTGCGCTCAGGGTGCCACGGGCGGCTTGCCCGCCCGTGTTCTCCGGCAAAGGCACTGGCAGGCAAGCTGCCAGTGGCACCCGACGCGAAGCACGTACCCGATGTACATCGGGACTGGTGGCACCCGGCGCACCGCATCCGCTGCATCACTCGCGGAGCAGCTCGGTGATGATGTTGTCCTGTGGGTAGGCGTGGCCCAGGTGTTGGCGGAAGCCTTCGGCGTAGGGTTTGCCGATCTGCTTGCCGCGGGTTGCGCTCCACTCCTTCATGGAGATGATGTACTCGTCCATGCCGTGCTGGGCTCGCAGCCACTCGCGCTGCGATGCGTGGCAGGCGAGCATCTGCTCCTTGGCCTCGATCACGGCGGAGATGTCGACGATGAACGTCGGCTCGACGTCTTGGCCGAGCGGGTCTTTGCCCTCGACCGGATCGGCGTAGTACAGGTGCGGGATGCCGTCGCACGGCGGGGCCGGTTCGATCGCGCCGCTCAGGACGTTGGGCACCGAAGCCGCGAAGCACGCCGCCCGCACGAGTCGACTGGTCATCTCGTGGTCGACCATGTAGTCGGCGGGCGAGTGGGTGATGACGATGTCGGGCCGGGCGGCGCGGACGATCTCGACGAAGCGCCGGATCGTGGGACGGTCGTAGGTGACGAGCAGGTCGGCGCACCCGGCACAGTCGTACGGGGCCCCGAGCAGGTCGGCGGCGGCCTTGGCCTCGTTGTGGCGGATGCGGGCGATGTCGGCCGGGCCGTGCTCGGTCGAACCGCCGTCGCCGCTGGTGGCCGTTGCGATCGCGATCCGGCATTCGGCCTCGCTGTGCAGCCGGATCAACGTGCCGGCGCAAAGGAATTCCATGTCGTCCGGATGGGCCATGAATGACAAGACCGTCTTCCGCTCAGCCACTTGCATCTCCCCAACAGGCCAAACAAGCCGTAGGGTGGGTCATCGACCCACCTCCTCTCGGCCGCCAAAGTCTATCGGCTCGTCGATCGGATGTGAAACTCCGCACTGGGACACGACGTCCGTTCACGATGCCGGCTGGGCCGGCATCGCACGCTCCCTCACGGTCGCGTCTCGGTGCGGGGCTTCCGCACTCGGAGCGCTCGGGCAATGATCTGCGGGGCGGACCCTACTTCTCGGCGAAGCGCACGTTTGTCGCGGACGCCGGGATCAATCGCACCGGGCCGAACAGGCCCGACTTCAGCAGCGGCGCGTCCTTCCACAGCTTGCCGCCGGTGCGCGTCATGTTGGTGCGCGTGAAGCGCTTGCCGCCGGCCGCACGGGTGTCGCCCACGATTCGATTCGACCACGTGTTGGCCACCTCGACCGCGAGCCGGTTCTTGCCCGGCCGGGCCGCGCCGGTCACGTCGACGCGGTACGGCGGCCTCCACACGACGCCGATGGGTTGCTCGTTCACCGTCACCTTCGCCACCACCCAAAGGCGGCCCAGGTCCAGGTATACTCGGCGATCGGGGCCAAGCCATTCCTCAGCCACTTCGAAATCCAGCTCGTAGCGAGCGATCCCCGAGAAGTGACGAACACCGTCGTTGGGGTGTTCCGTCCACGAGATCAGCTTGGGCAGGGTGATCGATGCGGGCGCTCCCAGGCCGCGAGGGAAACGGACCTGCCAGGGACCGGTCAGCTCCCGCGGACCACCGAGTGGGTCAGCCTCGACTCGCACGCGGCGCCCGTCGGACGTTTCGATCGCGTAGGTGCCGCCTTCGAAAGCCAGGAGACGCGCGCGCTCGCCGTCGAGATCGACGACCTCGAGGTCGGGAAGTGCCTCTGCCGCGGGTTTGTCTTTCGCAGCACCCGAGCTGCGATCGCGCCGCGCGGCGACGATGTGCGGGTCTTCGATCGGCCGTCGAAAGACCACGAACACCGATCCGTGCGGCGCGAAACGCAGGGGCACATCGGTCCCTTCCGCCTTCGAGCGATATACATGTTGCGGTCGCACGTCTCCGGTTTCGGGGAACCAGAGCTCCGGCGCCTTGCCGCGCACGCGGAACGTGGCGTCGACCGTCGCCGGTGTCGCCGCTTTGTTGCTGACGAAGTAGATGTCCGCTTCGTTCGTGCGGCGGTGGAGGTAGTCGAGGTCGGCCTCGCCGTTGCGAGCGACGAAGGTGAAGTCCGGACCGACGCCGCGCTGCTGCAGCACCTCGCGCAGCGTCCGGCCGCTGACGATGCGCCCCTTGCCGAAACCGCGCTCGCGCACGGCCTTGCCGTCGCCGCGCCCCCAGAGCTTGTCCGCCAGTTGCCGCACCTGCCGGTCGCGGCGGCGGGCGTCGGTCAGCCCGGTGGACTGCGTGGGCTTGCGACCGACCACCGTGGCCCCGGCCGCGACCAGCCGCTCGAGCTTGCGCAGCACGTCGAGGTCGATATCTTCGCGCTCGGGCAGCACGAGCAGCTCGTAGCTCATGCCGTCGGGCAGCACGATCCGCCCGTCACGAACGTCCATGCGATTCAGAATCACGTCCGCGCAGGTCACGTCGTAGTCGTAGCCGTACCCGAGCGACGGATCGACGCGCTTGGTGGGCACGAAGTTGTAGCCCTGGTCGCCGTAGTAGTAGCACACGTCGCCGACGAACAGCCCCTGTTGGAGGAGATAGGAGCATCGCCCGAGGTAGTCGAGGAACGCCCCGGCCATCGGCCACCAGACGAGGTTCGGGTTCAGGTGCGTGCCCGCGTTGTAGACCCAGCCGGGCCGGCCCGCTTCCGGCGGCTGGTGGGCGGCCGTGTGCCAGACGAAGTGGTTGGCACCCTCGCAGAACGCACGGTCGGCCGACGGCTTGAGGTCGATTGGGCCGTCCTGCCAGTGGTGAAAGCTCGTGAACGCCTCCATGTGCACGCGCCGGTGCCCGTAGATGTGCGCAGCACATGCCGTCTCCTTCACGACCCAGAGCCGGTTGGCGTCCGGGCGCCGCGGCCAGAACTCGCCGCGCATCGTGTCGATCGAGCCCAGGGCCTCGAGCGCGTCGACCGGCACCTGGTGGACGGGCGGCCCGGGCCCGCCCGCTTCCGACTCGATACCCAACCCCGCCCGGTGCGCGGTCTTCATCGCGGTGCGGTAATACGCGTCGACCAGGAGGTCGCCGAGAGTCTTGCGGTAGTCGTACCGGAAGCGGTGCGTCATCTGATCGCCGCCCACCACCGATCCGTTCAGCACGGGCAGGAAGCGGGTCATGTCGTATCCGCGGTACCGCCGGAACTGGTCGAGGAAGTCGGGCGTCCAGATGCGGCCCCGCACTTCGTAGCTGGCCAGGTACAACTGCTTGAGGGCCGTGTTCCGCAGATCGCCCATCTCGTCGCGAAGTTGACCGATCAGGTACTGGAGGAACGTTTCGGTGGCCTCGCGGCTGAGGTGGTCCGTGGCCAGGCCGTTCGAGTTCGGGCTGGGCACCTTGAGCCGCTCGCCCGTGTTGGCGCACACGAACCGCATGATGGTCCACTTGCCGCGCGGCACGTTCCACTCGAGGCGGCCCTTCGCATCGACGCGGTCGGTGAGGTCGACGATGGCCTCGGGATCCTCGATGAGCAGAGGCGGCGGCCCGGCCGACGACCAGGTCCCGCCGGGGCCGGACTTCGCTCCGTCGTGGATGTTCCCCGCCGTCCAGCGCCCCGCATGCCCGAGCGCCGACGTGTAGTGCAGCAACTCCGTCTCGCAGCGAGCGTGGTGAGAGTTTCCGGCCGTCACCACGTTCACCCCCTCTTGCGAGTACACCTCGAACTCGCCCAACTGCACGCGGTCGTGGTCGGGGTTGTGTCCGCTCAGGATGCGCAGGCGGACGTACCCGGCTTCGACGGGCGGGAAGTCGAAACGCTGGGGCTTGGTGTTCGGCTTGAGAGACCCTTTCAGCACCTCGCGGAACGACCAGACTTCCGGCGGGCTCGTCGAGACCGCAACCGAGAAGTCCTTCGCGAAGAGGTGCATGAGTCCGTAGCGCTTCTCCTCGCCGCTGAGCGCGTTGTAGAGCACGACGTGGTCGATCGTGTGCGGGCCGCCCGAGGCGAGCTTGAACACGAACTCGTGCCCGGCCTGCCGCTTGCCGCTCGGGACGCCGAGGACGGCGACATCCGTGGCGACGGCCGGCTTCCCGTCGGCTTGCTTGGGCGCCTTCTCCGGCGTCTTGGGAAACGGCAGCACGTCGTCGAACGCCGTCGGCCCTTCGAGGGTGGTCTCGCTGTGGTACAGGGCCATGCTGCCGTGACGCGGCTCGACCCACGAGCCGCCCATGTCCCAACTGCTGCACACCGACAGATGCACGTTCATGTCGAGCTTCTTGGCGACCCGGAGGATGTGGGCGATGTCCCGCACCGACTCGCGGCTCATGAACGCCGGGCCCGCCGGCGGCATCGCCTCCTTCACCCCGCGAGCCCCCATGTCGAACAGACACAGGTCACTGATCCCCGCGTCCTTGAGCTGCCGGAGCTCGGGCTCGACGTGCCGCCGGTTCACGTACCCATTGAGCATCAGCCAGTAAGTCGATGGCCGCGCCGTGTTCGGCGGCTGGCGAAAACCCGGCAAGAGCGGGTCGTCGGGCTCCCGGGCGGATGTCGAGTGGTGCGCGCCGGGAACAGCAAGGACCATCAAACCGAGCAACGCTCCAATCGTTGGTCTCGTCATCGTCGAATACAGCTTCATCGCGGTTCCCTCAAAGGCATGCGAACGCACGACGTTATACACGAACAGGGCCCGACCGTGTGACGGCCGGGCCCTGTTCATACTGACTGCACGGACGCACCGGCTCGAACGAGGGGTCCCGTTCGAGTCGGGCGAACCGCTACTTCTTGTAGGTTTCGACCAGGTTCTCCACGACGCTCGGATCGGCGAGCGTGCTCGTGTCGCCGACCTTGTCCGGCTCGTTCTCGGCGATCTTCCGCAGGATGCGCCGCATGATCTTGCCGGAGCGGGTCTTGGGCAGCCCCGGGGCCCAGTGGATCACGTCGGGGGCCGCGATGGGCCCGATCTCGCTGCGCACGTGCTTGACCAGTTCGGCCTTGAGCGGGTCGGTGTACTCCTGACCCGTCCGCAGCGTCACGTAAGCGTAGATGCCCTGGCCTTTGATCTCGTGCGGGAAGCCGACGACGGCCGCCTCGGACACGGCCGGGTGCGAGACCAGCGCGCTTTCGACCTCGGCCGTACCCATCCGGTGGCCGGAGACGTTGATCACGTCGTCGACCCGCCCGGTGATCCAGTAGTAGCCGTCCTCGTCGCGGCGGCATCCGTCACCGGTGAAGTACAGGCCCGGGAAGGCCGAGAAGTAGACCTCCTTGAACCGCTCGTGCTGGCCGTAGACGGTCCGCATGATGCCCGGCCAGGGCTCCTCGATGCAGAGCACGCCGGAACCGGCCCCTTCGAGGCGGTTGCCCTTCTCGTCGAGCATGACCGGCTTGACGCCGAAGAACGGCAGCGTGGCCGAGCCCGGCTTGGTGGGGGTCGCACCCGGCAGCGGCGTGATCAGAATGCCGCCCGTCTCGGTCTGCCACCAGGTGTCGACGATCGGGCAGCGCCCGTCACCCACGACGTTGTGGTACCACAACCACACCTCGGGGTTGATGGGCTCACCCACCGAACCCAGCACCCGCAGGCTGGCCCGGCTGCGCTTCGTCACCGGCTCGTCGCCGTCGCGCATGATCGCCCGGATGGCGGTCGGGGCCGTGTAGAACTGCGTGACCTTGAACTTGTCGACGACATCCCAGAAACGCCCGGAGTCCGGGTAGGTGGGAATGCCCTCGAACATGATCGTGGTCGCCCCGACGCTGAGCGGGCCGTAGACGATGTACGAGTGGCCGGTCACCCAGCCGATGTCGGCCGTGCACCACCAGATGTCGCCGTCCTGGTAGTCGAAGATCCACTTGAACGTGACCGCGGTGTAGATCATGTAGCCGCCGACGGTGTGCAGCACGCCCTTGGGCTTGCCGGTCGAGCCGGAGGTGTACAGGATGAACAGCGGGTCTTCGGCGTCCATCCATTCCGGCTTGCAGTCGGGGCTGGCGCCCTTCATCACGTCGTGCCACCAGAGGTCCCGGCCGTCCTTCATCGTGACGGGAATGGCGTCGCCCCCGACGCGCTCGTACACGATGCAGGTCTTGGTGGTGACGCCCTGCTTGGCCGCGATCTCCATGGCTCGGTCGGCATTGGCCTTGAGCGGAACCGCCTTCTTGCCGCGGTACACGCCGTCGGTCGTGACCAGCGTCTCGCACGACGAGTCGACGATGCGGTCGGCCAGCGAGTCGGCGCTGAAGCCGCCGAACACGATCGAGTGAACCGCGCCGATGCGGGCACAGCCGAGCATGGCGATGGCCAACTCCTTGACCATGGGCATGTAGATCGAAACGCGGTCGCCCTTCTTGACGCCGCGGGACTTGAGCACGTTGGCGAACTTGCAGACCTCGGCGTGCAACTCGCGATAGGTCAGCTTG
>CAYMME010000422.1:0-8229 GCA_964391465.1 uncultured Planctomycetales bacterium | reverse complement strand
GCACGTCGTTGTCGTCGTCGTCTTCCAAGTCGGCTGCGAATACGGAGTCGGCGTTGTCGGCCGCGGTCGAGATGACTCGTGCGGTGAATACCGGCGGCGACGCGCCGTCGTTCTCGTACCACGCGATCTTGTCATCAAGCTGCGACGCGGAGAGCACGTCGACGTCCTCATCGCCGTCTATGTCTGCGGCGAAGACGAAGACGGCGTCCTGGGCCGCGGTCGAGATAACGCGCCGGGTGAAGCCGGCAGGCGAACCTCCGTCGTTCTCGTACCACGCAATCGTGTTGTCATCGTACGACGCGGAAAGCACGTCGGGGTCGCCGTCGCCGTCCAAGTCCGCGGCGTAGACCGAGCGGGCGTTCCAGGCCGGTGTCCAGATGTCCCGTTGGGTGAAGCTCGGCGGAACGCCGCCCAGGGTCACGTCACCGTTGAACACCGCCATGGCGTTGGTCTCGAGCGCGGTGGTCCCGCCGAGGAGGGCTTCGGTGTCGGTCGTGACGTAGAGTCCGGCGCCCGGCCGGGCCTTCAGGGTGCCGGTCAGGGCGACGGTCACCACGTCGGCCGAAACGTCGGCATCCGCTCCGAACGTCGCCCGCAGCTCGCCGGCAAACGTCGCGTCGCGACCCGGCGCCGCCTCGAGTACGGCGTCATCAGTCAGCGTGCACAGTCCGCCCGCGGGCTGATCGAGCGCGTCGCGGCTGCGAAGGGTCACGCTCTTGCCCGCGAAATCGATCGTGGGCTCGGCCTCGAACTGGGGCGCGTTGGCGGAGAGGAGGTCGCCGTTCGCGGCCGCGGCGAGCGCTTCGGCGATGGTGCTGTAGTGTGTGCTCGTGGTGACGTTCAAGACGGGCGGGGCGGTGTTCTCGTACCATCGAATCGTGTCGTCGCCGTACGATGCGGCGAGCACATCGGTGTCACCGTCCCCGTCGACATCCGCCGCGAAAACGTACCGGACATCGTCGGGCGCGGTCGGGATGACCCGCTCGGTGAAGACGGGCGGCGACGCGCCGTCGCTCTCGTACCACGCGACCTTGTTGTCGATGCGCGACACCGAGAGCACGTCGGTGTCGAAGTCACCGTCCACGTCCGCCGCGAAGACGCCCTGGGCCCCGTCGGCCGCAGTGGAGATCACATGCTCGGTGAAGCTCGGAAATGGACCGGGGTTTTGCTCGTACCACGCGATCTTGTCGTCGTCCACGGAGGCGGAAAGCACGTCAATGTAGCCGTCGCCGTCTACGTCCGCCGCGAAGACGGACTTGGCCGCGTCGGCCGAGGTCGAGATCGCGTACGGCGTGAAGTTTGGGGGCGAAGCGCTGTCGCTCCGGTACCACGCGATCGTGTCGTCGAGGTGCGACGCGGAGAGGACGTCGGTGTTGCCAACGCCGTCCAGGTTCACCGCGAAGACGGACCGGACCCCCGGCGCTGCGCTGGTGATCACATGCTTCGTGAAGCCGGGCGGCGAGGCGCCGTCGTTCTCGTACCACGCGACGGTGCTGTCGTTCTGCGACGCGGAGCAGACGTCGGTGTCGCCGTCATCGTCCACGTCGGCCGCGAAAACCGCGTTGGCCCAGTCGGCGGTGGTGGAGATGACCCGCTCGGTGAAGACCGGCGGTGAGGCGCCGTTGCTTTCGTACCACGCGATCTTGTCGTCGTAGAAGGACGCGGACAGCACGTCGGTGTCACCGTCGCCGTCCACGTCCGCGGCGAAGACCGAGCCGGCCCCGTCGGCGGTAGTCGAGATGGACCGCCCCATGAAGCCGGGGGGCGAGGCGCCGTCGTTTTCGAACCACGCGACCTTGTCGTCGAGACTCGACGCGGACAGCACGTCGGTGTCGCCGTCGCCGTCCACATCCGCCGCGAAGACACAGTTGGCCCCATCGGCCATGACGGAGATGACCCGCTCGGTGAAGGGCACGTCCACCGCCTCGACCGGCGGACACAGACTCGCCATCGCGATCAGCCCCGCTGCCGTTGCGAAATGCCGCGTGTTCATGCGTCCACTCCTTTCGATGTGATTTCGCTGGGAGGCACGCGCACCGCCACGAACGCACGGCCACACCCACGCTGCGGGTGAGCCATCATGCACTGCACCGGTCCGCGGGAATGCCCGCGAGAGCTAGGCGACGGGAGCTATGAAGTGTTGCCTCCTCCCACCGCGGACTGCGCCGGGCGCAAACCCACCCCAGCTACGTTCGATGCTATTGTACATGATTCGCCGCACGTACTGCAACCGCCGAGCGGATGTCGGTCGACCCGCTTGCGAGCAGGCGGGCCGCGGGGAGCAGGTCACGTGTACGCCTGAAAGCCTCGACGCGCTAGCCCGGCTCGTCTTCCCGGCGAATCGCCTCAGCGTTCGTTGTTGAGGAGCGAGATGCCGGTGACGTACTTCGACTTCTTGTCCAGGGGCAGGGGGAACTGCGACGCGACGGTGTGGCCGGCCTCGGCCGCGTGTTCGGCGAACTTGATCTCGACGACGACGGCGGGGTCGTCGTATCGTTCGCGCCGGCCGGTGGGGCGTGGCTCGGCACGGAAATAGCTCAGGTCCGTGTCGATGGTCACGCGGACCCGTCCGTCGCGCGTGCCGTAGTACAGTCGCCGGTAGCGGTTGACCATCGCCGGCGTGAGCGTGCGCGTCTGCTCCCGGAGGGTCTCCGGAATCTCGCTCGTTTTCGCGGCTCCGGCCAAGCCGTCCGCGGTGAGCCATTCATCCAACGCAGCCGCTCGGAACGGATACACGCGCTTGCTGATGAGTCGGCCCTGCCGGGCCTTGATCTCGAATTGTGGCGCCTCCGGCCGGCGGTCCAGGTCGCCGTACCAGCGGATGCGGAACTTCCGGCGGTGCGAGATGCCCTCAACGTGATCCGCGTAGCAGGTGTGGCGCCACGTATCCAGGTAGACGTTGTTGATGAACCGCGGCGGATGGATCTCACGGAGTCCGGCGGGATGCGTGCGAACAAGTGTCTGCACCCACTCGCGCTCGCGGCCGGCGGCGACCAGCTTGCGCTCGTAGCGCGGCTCGATGAGGTTTCCCGACCCGTCGCCCATTGGATTCACTCGCCGTAGATCGTGCCCGCCACGTCAAGCTCGAGCCCGCGCGTTTCCTCGCCGTCGAGCATTGCCCAACTGCCGCGTTCGATCAGCATCTCTTCTCCGACCCGCTCGAAGTGCACCTGCTCGAGCACGAGCGAGGCCGGCCCGTACTCCGGTTTCTTCTGATAGGCCGCCAACGCAGTTCGTCCGCCGCGGACGGTCAGCCCCCGACCCGTGATCGTGGACAGATCCTTGCTCACGGCACCGAACCGGCAGTCGCGAATATCGAGGTCCTTGATGGCCACGCGGCTGCTTTCGCCGCCGCTCAGAGCCTTGTCGCCGGCGCGGGCGACTTCACACCGCGCGACCGTGACCTGCGTTCCGGAAACGTCGATCGCGTCGTTCCCGCTATCCAAGAACGTGCAGCCGCGAATCACTCCCTGACCGAAGTCGATGTCGACCGCGTCCGATTCCGCGCGCTCGAACCGTGAATCGTCGAGGGCGAAGCGAGATCGAATGATGTTGAGCTGATCCTCGGCCCGTCCGTGGGTGAAGCGACAGGCGGTCATGCGAACCGGCGACTCGTAGAACGTCACGGCGCCCGTGAGGCCCCAGGTTCCCTCGACGGGGCCGTTCAGATCTTCGAAACGAACATGCTTGAGGACCGACTCCCGTTCCGCCGTGATCACCGCCAGACCGCCGCCCGCCGCGTCCTCGGCGCGGATGACGACGGGGCGATCCGCCGTGCCCACGAACTCCAGGGCGGAGAAGCTGATCAGGCTCGCCCCGTTCCGCAGATTCAGCGTCACCCCCGGACCGGCCCGCAGGACATGTCCGCGAGGCACGTACACGGTTCGGTCGAACGTCCAGGTCCCCGACCGGATTCGGATGCCGGTGTTCTCGTCGCTGAACTCGAACGCCTCGATTTCGTGTATGCGGTCGAAGGCGTTTGCGGCGCGTTGGGCGAAACTCAAGGCGGGTTCCACCGCGTGATCGCGAATCGGTGCAGTGTGCACGGCGTCAAGACCCACGACCCGATACGCAAGCTGGAAGCGATCGTCCTCGAACGCTCCGAGTGCGGCCAGTGCCGGGCCGGGCAGCACCACGGGCACGTCGTGCAAGGAATCCGTGCGTTTCGCGGCGATCGTCATCCCCGGAGCCAGTGCGTGACGCGCGTCCTCCTGCCCGTCGAGAACCGCCACGGGCTCGATCGCCAGCGGAAGGTTGTTGGCGATGCGCAGACACGGGTCCCCCGCGCTCAGCCGTTCGAGATCGAGGCGCACGCGAATCGGAATTCGCGGCCGCACGGCGTGCCGGATCATCTCGGCGTTCTTGCGAAAGTCCGCGTCGGAGAACGCGAACGTTGCGTACTCGCGGTGGATGATACTTGCCTTCTGCCGGAGGTCCGCGTCGACCTCCGCGAAGAAGTCGTCGAGGAACGCCGGATCCGACACGCGCTCCAACTCGCGCACGTAGGCGCCGTAGAACACCGGATCCTGCATGAATGCGTCCATCCACACGGGGACCGCAAACTCGGCGTACTTGCGCTGGGCGGACAGGTACCGCACGGGATAGACACGCGCCGCCGCCGCGTCAGCCAGGTGGTAGGCATTGTAAGGAATCGGCTCGAGCCGCGAGGTGACGGGATTGTAGTAGAAGCGAATGTTCTTCCATCGCGCCGCGTGTTGGGCCGAGCACAGATCGACCAGAGCGAAATACCTGGCCATCCTGCCCACGTCGAAGACCTGATCCAAGGGCAGCCGCTGATCGCGAAAGCCTTCGAGCAGATCGCGGGCGGTGTGAAACTGCCGGCCTAGCACGGGGTCGGCGTCGATTCGCTTCGAACCGAAAGCGTCGACCTCGGCCGCGAAGAGCGTCTCTTCCTGCCTGTGGATGGGCACGCCCGGCACCCAGAGATAGCTCTCGTCGAAGCGAATGATGGGCCCCTCCCGACGGGCCTGCGCCTCGAGCATCTCCTTGCCGAAGCTCTCCTCGAGCGCGTAGATGCCTCTCGGCTCGCCACCGATGTACACCTCGACGAAGTCGTAGCGCGGGGCGACGAAACCCTCGTGGCGCATCAGCTCGTGAAACACCCACTCGTACAGCAGAGCGCTGCACCGGGGATCCTGAATCGAGAAGCACTTCATGCCGAAGACGGCGTCGTCACCCTTTACGCGCACTCGGAGGGACCACTTGTCGCCCTGGATGTGATCGACGGTGTCACCTTTCAGGCGTACATCCACACGCACGGTTCGGTCGGGCAGCTCGAGCCGGGCCGGGACCCACGATGCGTCGTGCTGCACGAGCACGCCGCGCTGCAACGCCTCGTGCCGGTTGAAAGCGAGCCATCGCTGATCCGTGAAACCGATGTCGATGTTGAAGCCGCGAGGCCGGGCCGAGAGGCTGCTCAGCCAGTTCCCCGCCGCCGTGCCGGCCAGAAGGGCCCGGGCCTGCCCGCGGAAAAGGTAGTTCCTTCCCCACAGGCGAATGTGATGGAGCCCGGCGAGGAAGACGACCAGCAAAGCCAGACGCAGCAGCACCGTTCCGGCCGTGCGCATTCGGCCGCCCTGCCGACGGCGCCCGAGCAGCAGACCGGGAAGCCCTCCCCACGCCGCGCGCAGCGATTCGCGAATCGAGGGCCGCTTGATCATCATGGCTGGTAATCCGTCACCGTTCGGTTTTCGGGCCGGGTGCCACTGCCGGCTTGCCCGCCAGTGCCGGACCACAGCAAACGCACGGGCAGGCAAGCTGCCCGTGGCACCCGAAAACCACGCTGTGACGCGACACTAGAGGATTCCGTCGCCGTCGATCACGGACACGACCGCCGGGCGCATCTTCGTCCGCAGCTCGTTCTGCACCTTGACCAGACCGTCCAGATCGCGGAACTGCACCTGGAACGAGGTCTCGATGACGTCGTCGGTCGTCTCACATCGTTTGAGCTTCACGGTGGTGCAGGCGTCCCTGAGGATGTCGGTGATCCTGAGCAACGCATCATCGTCTGTGCCGGGTGCTTGCACCTTCAGATACAGGTTCTCGTGCTGCACCCTCGGGCGAAGCCACCCGCGCAGCATGAGGACGATCCCGATCACCCCGAAGGCGAGGATCGCCAGCCGACGCTGGTTCGCGCCCAGGCACAGCCCCAAGGCGATGGCCAGAAACAGGAACGCCAACTCCTCGTGCTCCCGCACCGCGGATCGGAACCGGACGATCGACAACGCCCCGACTAACCCCAGCGACAGGGCCAGCGACGCCTTGACCACCACGATGATGATCGTCGTGGTCATGGTGATGAGCAGGAACTGGGCCGCGAACGTGCGCCGGTCGGACGGCGAGCGCCCGTAGTGAATGTAGAGTTGCCCCAGCAGAAGGGCGAAGACCGCGGCGATCAGCAGATTGAACGCGACCGCGGCAAGGTCGACCTGGCCGCCCTGCTGAACCAGAAACTCACGAAAGGACTCCTCGCGCCCCGGAGGCATCGATCGCTCCTTATTGGACCTACTCGCTGCGCAGTACCCTCGCTCCAGACCCTATATCGGATCTGAACGAGGGCCGAAAAAGTTCGTTGCCGCGAGATTCTCGGTCGGTCTCCCGTCCCGGTCCGGTAAGCAGGCCGGGGGAACCGCAACGGCGAAGGTACATCGCTTCGGAACCTCCAGGGGGGTCTCTCACGAGCCGATAATCAGGAAACTGACGGTTGGGGTCTGTGTCGATGTAGGGGGCGCGCCGTGTGCGTTGCGGACTGATCCCCACGATGCACGACGGACCTCGACGATGATTGGATGCGCCCGCACACTGGAGCCACGAAAGTCCATGCAAGCAGCCGGTTCGTATCGATTGCAGATCGCGCGGCGCCGTCTGGCCGCACTGTTGGTGTTGGCGGCGACGGCCTGCCTGCCCGCGACCGTTGTGGTCGGGCTCGTGAGCGACGGGTCGCTTGCGCCGGACGCTGCCTACGCCGTCGCGCTGGCCGGCGGAGCCGTTGCGGTTCTCATCGCGGCGGCCATCTGCATTCGCGTCAAAGGCCCGGCAGTGCGAGGCACGAAACCCCACGCCGATGCCTCGGCGACCACCAAGCCGAGCTGGGCCGAGCGAGCCAATCCGCGCGAGGTCGACGCGGCCCGCTGGGCCATGTACGACGACCTGACCACGTGGCTCGGCGAGCGCGACTGGAAGGACAAGAAGGTCGCCGAGTTCGGCGGCACGAACGACCTGCTACGGGCCTTCCTGCCCGATGCGGAGTACGAGCTGCTCGCATATCCCGAGCACGATGCCCACGACCTGCACGGCGTGGCCGACGACCAGTTCGATCTGGTGATCCTCGATCAGGTGCTCGAACACCTCGCCGAGCCGGAGCGGGCCTTGCGCGAGGTGCACCGCGTGGTGAAGCCGGGTGGGACGGCGATCGTCGCCACGCCGTTTCTCGTACCCGTACACACCGGGCCCGGCTGGGATGACTTCTATCGCTGGACGCCGCAAGGACTGGAGCTCGCGTTGCGGCGCTGCGGATTCGACGCCGGCGTGCGATCGTGGGGCAACCTACAAGCCGCCGGCGTGATTCTGGAGAGCCTCAACATCACCGCCGGCGAGGCCATGCAGCGCGGCGTCTCGCTCTCGCATAGCGACGGCCTGTTTCCGATCACGGTCTGGGCCATCGCGACGGCTTCAGCGGAAACAGAATAGGACAGAGCGCAGATGACCATAGGGCACAAGTTGAGTATCGGCTTCGCGATGATCGCCTCGCTGATCGTCGCCCTGGCCGGCATTGTCCACGTCGCCACCGAACGGATCCCGCGCGACCTGGAGGCGATCTCCCTCGGCAACGTTCACGAGACGGTGCCGGCAACAAGCGCGGGGCCCGAGGCACAGACGGCTGTGAGCCTGAAGAGCGTCAAAGCTACGGTGAACATGCTGCGGATGGTTGCCCCCGCGACGGCGGTTCTCGGCGTCTTGCTGGCCATCCAGTTGAGTTACCTCGTCTCCAGGAGCATCACCCGTCCGCTGGCAGGACTGACCGATGCGGCCGCGCGCGTGGCCCAGGGGCAAATGGACGCGCGGGCGGACTGTCGTTCCGCTGACGAGATTGGCGTCCTGACCCGAACGTTCAACGAAATGATGGACCGGTTGAGCGCTGAGGCCGAGAATCGCACCTAGTGTGGTGTCTCAGAGTTGGCGAGGCTTATCTGATCCGAACCGCGCCCG
>CAYMME010000421.1:0-8258 GCA_964391465.1 uncultured Planctomycetales bacterium | reverse complement strand
AATGGCCCCCGTGGCTCCGCGAAAATGGTCCCCTCCCTGGCCGCCACTGACAAAGACCGCGTCGCCGAGACTCTGCACGCAGCATGTTGCGTACGCGTAACCCACGTCGTCATGAGCGGTGCACAACTCGTGGGCGCCCGTCGCGGTGGAGATCGCTTTCGGACAGCCATCGCGGTAGAAAGGCGACCGCGTGGCGTTGGAGGCCTCGAACTGGTCCATGTCGATGAACAGCACCTTGCGGTAACCGATTAACGCCAGGAGCAAACCCAGACCCTGGCCCAATGCGCCGCAGCCGACGACGATCACGTGGGCATTCGCGATCGTCATCTCGTCGTAGCCGGCCGCTGCTTCACGGGAGAAGCGGTCCGTTTCGTTGATCTCCGTTTCCGGGAGGGTCGTGGGCATGTGCATACCGTCCTATCGCAGCCGCTTGCCGGTTACCCAATCCACGGCAGGCTGACCGGCGTCGCCGACCCGGCGGACCTTCGTGCTGGCCTGAACGCGTCGCCCGGAATCAGTGGGCCGAGCCGACCCCGACGAGGAACGAGAGGCACTGCTTGAGCGGCCACTTGACCCACGCGGCCGGAATCCGCCCGATGCGTTCGTGTTGCGAGTGTGCACGTGCCCGGAGCCGGACGACGAGACCGCCGCGATGATGAATCCGACCAAAACGACGGCGATAACAACCAAGACCCCGACGATTGCTGCTGCTCCGGATTCCATCAGACGATGCTCCTGTACATGCCGCCGAGTGCCAGTCGGCAGAGAGCCAACACGGCGAGAGTGATCGCACAGCCGATCATCTCACGCCGCTGTGTCATCTCATGTTGATTCCAGCTCAAGGCGCGAGCGGTTGCCCGGACGAGTTGGTCGGTGACGGGGCGACCGATGTGGCCCAGAGTCACGAGAAACCGAACGGGCCATCGAGACGCGATCATCTGGACGATGACGAAGAACGCCACGATATCGAGCCCGACCACCGCCAAGTGAATGAGACCGACCAACAACGCTCCAAACACACCCATGCTGGACCACCCTCACACTGCGTGCGCGAGCCGCCAACCAGCTCCCTATCAGTCACGGTGCGGAATGTTTCCGGAAAAGGCCCGCATCGCGGTGGCGGCGTCCTTTACGCTTACTGGCGGCACGATCGAGAATAGCGCCTTCCCCCCGCGGGCGCAAGCCGGTTTTCGCAGGTTTTTCGTAACTGCGGTTCCTGCGCGCAGTTAGGGCCACGAGCAGAGTTTACGTGGGGTAGGGCACGGCATCCCAGGTCTCGCGCGTGGGAAGGCCAGCGGTCGAGTCGTGCTCATTACTGCGCGTAGCACGCGCAGGGCATCGCGCGTATCGTCTTGTCACGGACCAGATCAAGAAGCTCATCCGGGCCGGCCTTGCAGGCGGTCAACTGCACGTCCGCACAACCGAGGCGATCGAGTTCGGCGCGAAGCCAGCGGAAGATGGCGTGCTGCCGTTCGACAGGGGGACGGATCTTCTTGACGTGTTCCTTCGATTGCTTCGATTGGCGGCCCAAATCTTGCAGGGTCGCACCACCCTCCGGATCAAGCTCGGCGGCAAAGAGCGAAGCGACCTGGGGATATCGTTTCGCAATCGCCGATGCCGTACCAGGCGTGAACCGCAGGATATCCGCCGTGATCCGCCATCCACCCCTCCCCAGCAAATCGCGGCACCGGGTCAGAAGCGGTTGGTATGCGTCTCGGTGTTGCCAGATCGTTGTCATCCGAACCACCGGGTCACGTGCGCCGGCGGCAACTGCCCGGGCGAAGCTGTCGAGGAGTTCGTCGGTAGGAGAACCGTGCGGGGCAAGCCATTCTCGAACGGGTTCCGGCATGAGCGAAATGCCGACCTGGACGTCGCCGTGGAATCTGAGGTAGTGCGGATAGCGAACCTTCGTCAAGAAGAACGGCCGCACCCGAGCGGCAGCACAGGCGTCGATCACGAACTGCACGATTGACCCATCGCCATCAGGATCCGAGAACCACTCGTCGTACTCAACAAGCCCTCCGGTCTCACCGAAGTTGATCGGATGCTTGAAGCTGCGGTACTTGCGTTGCAGCTCGGCAGCGAGATCTTCCAGATTGAGGGCGACGTTCATGCTGTCGGTATAGATCGTGTTGAGGTAGCAGTACGGGCACTCGACCGGGCAGAACCCGGTTGCCACCGCGGCCTTCATGAAGCCCTTGATCACCGTGCCGTCACGCTTCCGGACCATCGGACACGTCCACTCCCCACATGTGGTGCCCTGACCTTTGACGAACGGGCTGACGAATCTCGGCGTGCCCTTCCCACCGCGCCGAGTGAGGCAGAGGATGTGGCGTTTCGCCGTGAACGGGTCCGCAGAGGAATCGAATCGCTCCTGGAAGATTTCGATGGCGTTGCCGAGGGTCTTGTCGTGCCCGTCCTGTCGAACGATGGTGAAGCGGGCCAGATCCCGGGCGGGGCCATCCCGAAACTGCTCGGCGGCTTCTTCTTCTCGATCGTTGTGCACCGCGAGCATCAGCCACGGTCGCTCGATACCCCACTCTTGTCGGTTTGCCAGCAGACGGAGGACCCGCGCACGCGGTGCAGTCTCGAACAGCAGCGGACCAGCGACGGTGATGAGCTTGATGCGCGAGAGGTTCTGCCGGATGATCTCCGATGTCCGGTCGTGAGGGGATGTGTTTGATGTCATCGACGTTCTCCCAAGACACGCTCACGTCGTCGCGAGCTTGCTCCTTCCAGGAATTGCCGGACAACCTGGGCGACCTTTCTTGCGACCATCGTTGTCTCCATGTGTCGCACCAACATCATAATTCAATACCGGAGCCGCGTGAGCAGCTCGTCGAAACTGTCGATCCAGATCCATGGCTTTGGGTGCACATGGTCACCGTAGCCCCATCGACATCCAACTGGGCGGGTACCGGCAGACCAGCCAGCAGCGAAGTCAACGCTGCAGTCACCCAACAGCAGCGTTTCTTCGGGCTTCATGCCCGATGTGTGGAGCAGAGTCCGAATCCGCCGGGGCGATGGCTTGTTCGCGGAGACCACACGGCCGTCGAAGAAGTGATCAAGATGGGCAGTACGCAACAAACGATGGGCAAGATCTACCTCCATGTTCGTCGCGATGCCGAGCATGACGTGTGGCGAGACAGCCCGGAGAAACTCGCACGCTCCGTGAAAGACAGGCGGGGCTGCTGCGAACCCGCGCTCGAACGCGTCGCGGATTCTACCGACGTCGCACGGCTGCCCCGGAGGTAGATCGTCGAGCAGGGTTGCGTGGAGCAGGTGTTCCCCACCTCGGCCAAGATGGAGGCAAATCTGCGATCGGGACAACGGGGGAATGTGGGACCCGACACGCGCGGCGTTGATCACGCGTGTAGTCAGCGGGAGCGAATCGAACAAAACGCCGTTGCAGTCCAGAAGGACAGTCGTGATCGGACGGCATTCGAAGCGTGTAGTGAGCTCGACCATCGCGGATCCTCTCCTTGTCGGCAGCAAGCGGCTCTGAGCGAACGCACCGGATACACAGGCAGAACCGCTCCTTATAGCGCAGGCGCAGAAGCTTTCCATAGAAGGCGGCTGGGGGCATTCCGTGACATCCACACGTACAAGGCTGGGCGGGAGCAGTCGATGCCGCGCGTGAACTCCCCGATCGGCAGGGAGCAAGCCCGGCTCGGCGACGGGATACATCGATCGACCATCCACCGCTCTCACCGGGTAGTTGTTGGGCATGGTGGACGGGGTGACGCCCAATGTGACGCCGTTGGCCTTCCGGATCGTGACGACCGGCACCTGCGTCAGCGCATTGAGGCCGAGGCGGCTCAGCGCGAGCACGAGCAGGGTAAGGGCAACCGCGAATCGCAATCGGCGTTGAGGATCATGGATCCGCTCCAATCGGGCAGCTCGGGTCACGGCATCGATGAGCGGATCGACCAACGGGCTGCCGACCCGATCAAACCTGACCACGAAGGCCCTCGGCCAGTAGCTCGACAACAGGCGCATCACGACGAAGAAACACAAGATGTCGACGCCAAGGGCGACAAACTCGACCAACCCGATGAGAAGAAGCTGCGGCAACACCAGCATCGATTCAGTCCCTATCCGAGGGCAGACCGGTAGACCGCCGTCTACCAGGTAGGAGATGGGAAGCTTTCGCGGAAGGCTGCTGGCAGCTCGGTCGGGGCGGCAGCGCCACCCAATGGACTCGATCCGTGTGTGACCATGCCGCCAGGAAACGCCACAAATGCCACCTTCGCCACCAAGGCACCGAAGAGCCGGTCAGGCGGGCGGAACCGCGTCATCCTTAGAGACAAGCTGGTCACCTTGCGGATGAACCCCGATCTGCCCTTCTGAAGCGGGGCATCCACTGCCCGGCACCGCGTTTGGATGGTCGTTCGCTCGCAATTCATGCCCGGAACGCCGCAGACGCCGACCGCCGCATGCGAACAGCTTCAGGGCAGCGGCCAGCAACAAGAGGAGCAAGAGGGTGAGGGCGAGCGCGGCATATGGGAGCAGAATGAACTCGGTCAGGGGTCTTGGTTCGGCAGGTTCACGCGGATCGACGGACGAGACGGGCACGAAGTCGGTCATCAAGGCGATGGTCGCCAGCAAGGCCGCGCAGAACGCGAGGAGCCGCGGACAACCGAAGAGCGAGTTTTGTCTGAGAACGCCCACCGCGACGACAAAGACGATCACGCCGGCGACGGCCGCAACGACAATCTGGATCACGTCGACGGTGATGTCCATGGCACTCCTCCGATTCACGACCCCACGGCAACCAGCACCAGACCAACCAACTGGCCTGGACGCACAACCGAAGCCCCAGAAATCTATCCGACCCGCATGGCCGACCGCTCGGGGTCGGGGAGTTCAGTACGTGGGACCGCGAGATGGGCGTTCTTCATCTGCTTCCTAGCCCAACCATTCGCCAACCCACTCTTGGCCGCGTCCCGCGTTCGTAGACCATGTTGAGCGTGGAAGCACGCACACAGGTAGTGGTAGAGGGCAACCCGCGTTGTGGGCTTCGGCGTGGTGATTTCACTATTCTCGGGGTCGACCCTGCCGACCATGGAGCGAGTGATGCGGAAACACCACCCATACCATCCGCCGGGCGGGGGTGGGTCATTCGATACTGCTGCCGCCCTGCACTCCCGCTCCCGAAGACTTCGCCCCCTACGGATCCGTCGTTTCTTCGATCGCCTCATTGCTTGGCTCCTCAGTGCCAGGCCCTCGCGATGGCCTCTATCCGAGTAGGTGCGGGAGCTTTCCATAAAAGGTGTTTTGCCAATCGACCCGCCGTCGTGCGGTCCGGTACACTGCTGCCATGGCAGCGGATGGCTCCGGGCAAGCCACTGCCGCTTGTAGATGGCGAACCCAAAGAAGTTGTGGATCGCATCCAGGTAGTGATTCCGCGTCCTCGCACTCAGGTTCCGCTGCTCCCGGAGGTACTCCACAAACCCACGTGCTGGTTCCGGAAATTCTGACCACCTCCGTTCCGGAAAATATGGCCACTTTAGGGCCATGGTTTTCCGTAGCGTTACCTCGCGCATGCCGGGAAGCGGGTTCTTACACGCACCGACCGGGGAAGCGGAAAGGTGCGAGCAGATCGGTCGCAGCGCAAGATGCAGCGACTCCACACGGTACGTCGTCATGCCCATTGAAAACGCCACAAATGTCACTCCTGCCACCCGGGTCTGAATCCGAGCCCATCAAGGCTGACGGGCTGTTGTCATCCTGAGAGACAAACTGATCCACGCGCGGACGAGTTTTGCTCGGTTGTTCTGCCGCAGGGCCTCTGTCCATCCAGGGCTCGCTTTGGCGGTCGTTCGCTCACGGGTCTCGCCCAGATCAACGCAGACGCCGACGTCCGCGCCGGAGCAACGTCTGAGCGGCAGCCAGCAGCAAAAGTAGCACAAGGGGGATCGCGAGCGCATCATACGGAGGCAGGATGAACTCGATCAGGGATCGCGTTTCGGCTGGGTCATGAGGACCGTCGGATGAGACGGGCACGAAATCCGTCATCAAGCCCATGACTGCCAGCACCGCCGCGCAGAACGCAAGCAGTCGCGGACGACTGAAGACCGCGTTGTGCCTGAGAACGCCCTCACTGACGACAAAGAAGATCACGCCGGCGGCGGCCGCAACGACAATCTGGATCACGTCGACGGTGATGTCCACGTTAAGTCTCCCGGGCGTCGAGGTCGCATCTAGGGGGCCCCGACACCTCCCCGATGGCTGGCCCTGCTTCTTGCCCTCGGGCGGAGCGATCGCTGCCGCCCGCCGCCTATCCGGCCTGCTTCACCGGCTGCTCGGACCCAAGGAGCATCCCGCGAGGGGCCGCGAGATGGGCTTTCGTCATTCGCTGCTCGGCCCATGCGGACGCGTCCTCGTTTCTGGCTGCGTCCTGCGTCGCTCTGCCGACCTGAGCGTGGAAGCACGCGCAGAGAAACTGGTACAAGCCTGCTCGCGTCGACGGTCTCGGCGCGGTCAGCACCTTCTTATTCGGGTCGGTCTGACCGACCAGGGTGGAACTGACGTCGACATGCCATCCTCTTGGGGTGCATGCACGTGCCAGCATGGTGCACTCCCTGCTTCCTCTCCGCGGCTTGTTCCGGCCCCGTCGTTTCTTCGCTCGACGCATTGCTCAACTCCTTTGCCTGTAGGGGCGCACACACGGTGGCCTCTACCCGTACAAGCGTGAAAAGCTTCTGTGGCAGGCCTAGAGCAAGCCTGTCGCGGCTGGCAGCCGTGAGACCGGCGAGATCGAGCCTGCAGGGCATTCGGTGCCGCTGCGTGGCTGGCGGCGGCGACCCAGTCAGGCGTCGGGGGCAGCCGGCGAACCGAGCGACAGCGAGTGGCGCCCGCGAGAGCCAGGCGGGCGTCAGTTCATCAAGCCGGCCGGGCAGATCTCCGCGTTGCCGGGACAATGCAAGGCCGCGGATCAAACTCGACGGTGTCTCTCATCTGCTCGGGAACGAGCGCCGCGTAGTGCCGGCGGCAGATCTCCGGGCTGTTGCCCATCAGCTCACTGATCTTGAAGAGCGACTCACCCTTCATGGCCAAGTGGCTCCCGAACGTGTGGCGGAAGTCGAGGCAGGACCACGGCAAGTCATGCGCGCGATTGATGTCGCGCAGGTCCTCGGAGAAGTTGTCCGGGTCCCAACGCTTGCCCCGCGGCGACGGGAAGTACCAGGGTCCGGCCACCGTCGGCTCGTAAACCTCCAGGTACCGTCGAAGCGCCGACGATATCGGGATGCGCCGATTGCGGCGCGTCTTGGGGTTCCAGCTCTTTCCGTCGACGGTTTTTCGCCAGACGCGAATCATGCCGACGTTCAGATCCACGTCGGCGTGCGTCAACCAGATGGCCTCCTCGCGCCGGAGCCCGGCGTAGATGTAGACCGCCACCATGACCTGCAGCAGCCGATGGTCGGCCAGGATGCGGAGCTGCTCATCGATCTCTTCGAGCGTGAGAAAGCGGATCTGCGGATCCGCCTCCTTCCGCCTCGGCACGGCGTCCACAGGATTGGGAAACCGCGCGTCCGGCGCCCGGAAGCCATGCTGCCGGATCGCGTGATTGAACATCACGTGGAGGACCTCACGGATGCGGTTGGCGGTCTTGGGGGCGATGCCGTCGCGCTTGATCCGCTGGGTGATGTGGCCGTCGATCTTTCCCGCAGTGAGCTCCTCGAGGGTCGCGATGCGTATGTGTCGCCTGGCAAGCCTGTCCTTGACCTTGATCACCTTCCGCGCACGGTGCCGGTGGTTGACGGTGCTCCTCGGCTTCAACGCCTCGCAGACCGGCCCGAAGACGGTGCGCAAATAGGAGATGTCGTTCTTGTAGGACTTGTCGGTACGGGACGTCTGGAGGTGCTCGCAGAACGACTGGAGGAACAGGTCGATCGGCGTGACCGAGGGGAGGTCCAGGTCGCCGGTTGCCTGCTGGTATTCGATCTTGCGGAGCTTGAGCTTGGCGGTCCGCTCGTCGGTGGTCTCGAGCGACCACCGATAGCGCTCGCCCTTGACGCCGGAGTAGACCCACCAGACCTTGCCGCGGCGATAGAGCGTCGCCATCGCAGGACCTCCAGGTGCCTGACCCGCGGATCCTGCGCCGGCACGCCACAATTACGCCACAATCGAGGGCCCTGCGGCGCAAAAGAAAACGCAGGATCAGGCGGTAACTCCCTGTTCCTGCGTCACTTGCAGCTACTAGCGGGGGCAGGATTCGAACCTGCGACCTCCGGGTTATGAGGCCCCGATTTTTC
>CAYMME010000420.1:0-8268 GCA_964391465.1 uncultured Planctomycetales bacterium | reverse complement strand
CGCCACGACGGGCCGAGCCCCTGAAAACCCGAGTTGTTACGGCGGAATCAATGTTCCCATTGGCCGCCCCGCCAAACGGAATGTCCCCGTCATCCGGATCGGCGTCCTGAATGCAACTGTAGCTCACGACCGCTGTGCCGCTGTGCACGTGAATCTGGGAGGGCTGATCCGCAGCAGTGTTCCCCCAAAGGACGGAGTTGCTCACACCCAGGAAGGCTGCCACGCGAATCCCTCCCCCACTGACGCCGGCCGAATTCGCGACCACTGAGCAGTTGGTCAATGCCACGTTGTTGCTGACGGTCCAGATACCTCCCCCCTCCTCACCGGCCACGTTCCCGAGCAACAAGCAGTTCGTGAAGTCCACATCACCGTAGTCCGCCCTGATTCCGCCTCCCTTCAACTCCGCCACGTTGTTCTCGAGTCGGCAATTCGTGAGCCGCATTGTGCCTTCATCGTCGACGAAGATCGCGCCCCCGTAGCGAGCCGTGTTCTCGCGGAACACCGAGTTATTTATCGTCGGAGTACCGTCATTGTCCTGGTACAGCGCGCCCCCTATGTAAGCGCCGTTGCCTCGGAAGTAGCACCCGGTTACCCAGGAGGCGGTGCCGTAGGGCGAGCTGAGAGCACCGCCTTCGTCGCCCGCCGAGTTTGACAGGAAGGAGCAACGTGTCAGCACCAACGTGCCGTGGTAGATGGCTCCTCCCTCATCCTGAGCGTGATTCTCGACGAACACGCAGTCCGTCAGCGACCCGCTCCCCAAGAACCCCCCACCCTCGTCCTCGGTCGAATTGCCTTCGAAGGTGCAGTTCGTGACCGTGGCGTTTGAAACGCTTGCCCCACCGGCGCCCGAGCGTCCCGTGTTCCCGCGGAACAGGCAGTTGCTCAACGTGAATTCACCACCGGAACTGTTGATCCCGCCGCCCGTGCCCGTGCTGACGTTGTCATGGAACACGCAGTCACGCACGACCGGACTGCCATCGCGGTTGGACAGCCCGGCCCCCGAACCGGTAACACAGTGCCTGAAGGTGCAATTGCTGACCGTAGGTGCCCCATACGCGGTTTTCAGGCCGCCGCCGCCGGTGAAGATGAGTCCGTCCAGCACGGCTCCCGCGCCCTCGCCCTCGGCGGTAGCAGCTCTCCAGGCGTTCTCGTCCCTCGAGGGGTCATAGGCATCGCCCGTATCGTCGTCGTTCAAGTCGCCGTTGAGCACCGTTTCATTGGCGTTCGGATCGCGCTCCTCGCGCGTCGTTTCGCCGGCGAAGTCCGGGACTGCATACGCACCGACGAATCCCCCATAGACGCCGACGTCGTCAGGGATCAGGAAGGTGGCGCTGCGGGGATCATCCGCGTCCGTGAGTTCCGAGGGCCGGTAGACACCGGCTGCGATCCAGATTTCGTTCACTTGTCCGACCGCCCCGGCGGCCAGCCCCAAGGCACGCTGCAAGTCGACAAACGCGTCTGCCCAACTCGTCCCGTCGTCGGCACCGGTGGCCTGCTCGTCGACGTAGACGATGGGCGGCACGTCGTTCTCCCGCTCTCGTGCCGTCACATGCCGGTACGGAATGTCCCCACCGCTGATCCGGATGGTCGCGCGGCCCTCGAATCGGTCCGCGTCTTCTGCTGCGGCCAGCGTCACCGGCTGCGGTGTGGCGAAGTTGGCCGAGTTGAACGCCAGGTCGGCACCGGACACGATCGCGATGTCGGGGTCACCGGACTCGACCGCCACCTCGACATCGACCGGACCCAGTGGATCGCAGGCCAGGACCACGGTGAAGACAGCCTCTTCCCCTTCGGGTACGACCACGACTTCGCCCGTGGCCACGAATCCCGGCCGGGGCCCTTCGTAGGGTCCCATGTCGACGACGCCATCGACGATGCGCGGGTTGCCCTCGAGGTCGGTGGCCGGCAGCGGTTGTACCCCGATCAGATCCGGGTCCGTGTCCACATCGTTCAAGCCGGCGTCGAGGCAGGGTGACGCGCAGGTCAGGTGCACATCACCGAAGTCGTCATTGTCGCCGACACCCCAACCGTCGCCGCCGTCGTTGGGGTTGCGCACGAATCGCGGGTCGAGATCGAGGTTCCCATCCCCGTCGCCGGGCCAGCCGCCTTGAATGCAACTGTGCTGCACGGCGCCGGCGTTCGAGTGTGAGAAGATCTGGGCGCCACTGCCCACCTCGGCACGGTTGCCCCAGACGATGCTGTTGGTCAGCGTCAAGCCACCGTTGTTTGGCGACCAGTAGGTGTAGATGCCGCCACCGTAGCGCTCGGCGATATTCCCGGCAAATGTGCAGTTGACCACACTGCACGGTCCGCTCTTGTACAACCCGCCCCCGTCGGTCGCCGTATTCGCCACGAACAGGCAGTTGACCAGCGAGCGGCTGCTGTACGCGCCGCCCCCTTGAGCGCCGGTGACATTGCCGATGAACGTGCAGTCAACCAGGGTCTCGGTGCCGTACACACCACCCCCATAGGAGGTGGACACATTGTTGATGAATGTGCAGCCCACCAGCGTCTCGCCGCCGCACACGGCGCCACCGCCACCGCCGCCCGTGACGCGGTTTCCGATGAACGTGCAGTCCGACACGGTGTGGACGCGGTCCAGCGCGCCCCCGCGCCGCGCAGCATTGTTGGTGAACGTGCAGCCAACGACCGTCGTCGCCGTATCCGCCGACGCCCGCATCGCGCCGCCTTCGGATTCCTCGGACTGATTCCCGATGAACGTACAGTCGGTGAATGTCGCGTCGCCCTGGTGTTCCACGGCTCCGCCTGACGAGACCGAGAAATTGTCGCGGAACGTGCAGTTCGTCACCGTCAGGGTCGCCTCTATGGCGTTGCTGTTGATCGCGCCGCCCCTGCCGTCCGCCCAGTTGTCAACGAGACTACAATCCTCCAGGACGACGCTCCCATTCTCGCCCGCCAGGGTGTAGAGCCCGCCCCCACCACCGTCTCCGCCGTATTCGCTGTTGACAGCATTCTCGGTAAACGTGCACCCGGTGAAGGTAGCGTCCGCGAAAAACAGGTACATGGCCCCGCCGGCACCGCGTGTCGCGTTCCTGTGGAAGACGCAGTGCGCGACAGTGAGGTCGCCGTCAAACGCGTACAATCCACCGCCCTCCCAGCCCCCGTTCCCGCCCGTGATCGTGAACCCATCAATGAGCCCGACGGCGAAGGGGTTGTAGGGTGACTGCCGCCCGTCAAAGCGGACAACCGTATAGGCGTTGTCAGCCCGCGTCGGTTCGTCGAGCAGGTTCTCCGGCTCCGTCACCTCGGCATCGTCGTCGTTGAGGTCGCCGCTGAGGATGGTGACATGAGTGTCGGGATCGCGGGCCCCGAACGTGCCGTCTCCCCCGCCGGTCGGGAATCCGCCGTAGACGTATACCTCGATGGGCAGGCGGAACCGTACGTTGCGAGGGTCACTGGAGTGTGTAGAACCGGGCACGTATTTGCCTTCGGCGACCCAGACCTGGACGGGCGTCTCCGGCGTGGCGATGGGTGCAGCGGCCTCCAGTGCGGTGTCGAGGTTGTTGAAAGCCGTCGGCCAGCTCGTCCCATCGCCGCCGTCGGGGGCCGTGATGTCCACATGTATGACCTGCGGCGCCGCCTGGCACTCGTCCGGCACACCGTTTTCGTTCTCGTCGAGGCTGGTCCCGTCGGCGATGTCGCACTCGTCGGCTACGTCGTTCTCGTTGCAGTCGGGCTCGCAGTCGTCGGGGATGAAGTTGCCGTTGCAGTCGGGCAACGCAAGATCGGCCGTCTCGCTGAGGTTGCGCAGAGAGTGGACCCTCGGCCAGTAGGTCGAGGAAGAGGCGATCACCACGTCCGGATCACCGTCCTCGTCGTAATCCGCCACCGCCAGGCCTACGCCACTTATGCTCGAGTACTCGATCTCAGGCGAAAACACGGCAGTGCCGTCGTTCAAGAACACCGACAGGCCGCTCGAATACTCCCGCAGGCCGACAAGATCCGGGTCTCCGTCGCTGTCGAGGTCTGCTATGGCTACTCGGCTCGCGAACCCATCCATTGGTAGGCTCAGCGGGTCGCTGAAGACCCCCGTCCCTTCGTTCAGCAATACGGAGATGTCCTCGGAGCCATAATTCGCGACCGCAACGTCCAGATCGAGATCGCCGTCCAGATCACCAAGTGCCAACGACTCGGGATAATCCCCAACAAAGAAGGAACCGGTCGAGGTGAAGCTCCCGTCGCCGTTGTTCAGCAAGACGACCAGTCTATCGGAACCCTGTTCAATTACCGCCAAGTCCGGTCGGAGATCGCCGTTCAGATCACCGGCGACAATGCTGCCCGGGCCTTCGCCCGCCGCCGTGTTCACGGCAGGGGCGAATGTGCCGTCGCCATTGTTGAAGAATACGGCAACGACGTCGTCAGAGCTGTTGGTGGCGGCCAGATCGGGCCACAAGTCGCCATCGAGATCGGCCGCGACGATGGACCCTGTCCCGTCCCCCGACGCGTAGGTGACCGGCGGCGCGAACGTGCGGTTCCCGAGGTTCAGCAGCACGAACACCTTGCGGTAAGAGGCCGCGACGGCGAGATCGAGAAGTCCGTCGCGATTCAGGTCGGCGGCGGCGGCGTCCTCGAGCGATCCCTGGTGCACGAGCCGCAAAGGCTGCGTGAACGTACCATCGCCCCGGCCCCAGAAGACCGAGACCCGGTCGGGATTGTCACAGCACCCGTCGTTCGGGACGATCAGGTCCACATGCCCGTCGCCGTCGAGATCGGCCACGGTGAGGTTCGCGAGATTACCCACAACGTCAACGAATCCGCCGGATACCAGGCGCAACACCTCCGGCACTTGGCACTCGTCGAGGATGAGATCTCCGTTGCAGTCCTCTCTGGAGCCGCTCGCTATCTCACACTCGTCGGGGACACGGTTGCGGTTGCAGTCGTCCGAGTCGCCGTTGTGAATGTCGCACCCGTCGGGCACGCCGTTCTCGTTGCAGTCCGGATCGCACTCGTCGGGTATGCCGTCTTCATTGCAGTCTTCGCTGAAACCGACGGCAATGTCACACTCGTCGGGAATCGCGTTTTCGTTGCAGTCCGCGCTCGTCCCGTTCGCCAGGTCACAGGCATCGGGCACGAGGTTCCCGTTGCAGTCGGGCTGCGTGCCGGCCGCCAACTCGCACGCGTCCGGCGTGTCGTTCTCGTTGCAGTCGGACTCTTCTCCTGCCGCGATGTCGCAGAGGTCGAGAACGCCGTTCCCGTTGCAGTCGCGCGTGAACATGCCCTCGTTGTGATGCACCCACAGGGTGTTGCGGTTCATGACAAGCAGTTCAGGTCGCCCGTCCCCGGACAAGTCCGTCGCGGCCATGGCCCTGTTGTAATCGCCCGTGCGCAGGACGACCGGCGGACCGAACGTGCCAGCCTCGCGGTTCTCCATGATTGTGACTACCTTCGCCTGACCTTCATGAATCATGGTCAGGTCGAAGTCTCCGTCGGCATCCAAGTCCTGCGCGAGCAACCACGTCGTCGACGGTGCCACATCGTAGCGCGTGCGATCCATGAACGTTCCATCACCTCGGTTCATCAATACCGAAAGCCCGTCGTCCGCAATCGCAAGGTCGTTGTCTCCATCGCCGTCAAGATCAGCAGCTGTAGCCCATCTCGCGCGCTCCTCGATTCGAGTGCGCGAAGACAGGACAAAGCTGCCGCCGCCGTCGTTTCTCATTATGACAAGTTCGTCGCTCGATGCGTCTAGAAGCACGAGTTCCATGTCGTTGTCGCCGTCTAGATCACTCGACCCAATGAACCGTGCGGCCACCAGCACCGGCACCTGGACTGGCGCGGCAAACGTGCCGTCCCCGTGGTTGGGTAGCCAAACCACAGACTGCTCGGCATCAGGACAACACGAATGGAACTCACACACGGCAATGTCCAGATCTCCGTCGTCGTCCAGGTCGGCGCTCGTCCCAAAGACCGGTTGAACCCCCGTTTCGTAGACAACGGGAGCCGAGAACCCACCCAGTCCGTCGTTCAGGAAGACCGAGGCGCCGGCGCCGGCCGATGTGTCCAGAAGAACGAGATCCGCCAACCCATCCCCGTTCAAGTCCTCGAGCTGAGTCATCGCGAGTCGACCGTCGGGAAAGATCTGTTCGCCGATGTCGAGGACCCCGTCACCGCGGTTGACGAGTAACGTGACGCCATATTCCTCATTTGAATCTGCCACAGTAATGTCGACGTCTCCGTCCTGATCCACGTCGCCGTAGGCGATGCGCTGCAGTGACGATCCCGGGTACACTCTCTGCAGCAGCGGGAACTGAACGATGGGCACGTCCAACTCGCATAGGTCGGAGAGCCCGTTCCCGTCGCAGTCCGGCTCGCAGTCGTCGGGCACGCCGTCTTCGTTGCAGTCGTCGCTGGTTCCGGAAGCGATGTCGCATTCGTCCGGAATCTCGTTTGCGTTGCAGTCCCGGCTCGTCCCGCCGGCGATATCCAGATCGTCGAGCACGCCGTTCTCGTTGCAGTCGCAGCCGTCCGGCACGCCATCGCCGTTGAGATCGATGTTGTCATCCGAACCGGGACACAGGTCGCACGGATCCCCGACACCGTCGCCGTCGGAGTCGGTCTGATCTTCGCTCGGCGTCTCGGGGCAGTTGTCGCACGCGTCGCCCGTACTGTCGCCGTCGGCGTTGAGCTGGTCCGCGTTGGGCGTGTCCGGGCAGTTGTCGATGTCGTTGAGCACGGCGTCGCCGTCGCGATCGTCGTCGCAGCCGTCCGGGATGCCGTCGCCGTCGGCGTCCATACCGTCATCGGAATCCGGGCATGCGTCGCAGCCGTCCGCCACGCCGTCACCGTCCGTGTCGACGCCGTCATCGAAGCCGGGGCAGGCGTCGCAGTCGTCGGGCACGCCGTCCCCGTCGGCATCGAGCCGGTCGTCGAAGCCGGGACACGCATCACACGCATCGCCTGCGTCGTCGTGGTCCCGGTCATGCTGATCATCATTGACCGTGCCTGGACAGTTGTCGCAAGCGTCGCCGAAGTCGTCCCCGTCTCCATTCGACTGGTCGGCGTTCGGCGTGTCCGGGCAATTGTCGGCAGCGTCGTCCACCCCGTCGTCGTCGTCGTCGTCGCCGCCGCCCTCGACGCCGTCGCCGTCACCGTCGGCACTGTCGACGAAGCCGGGACAGATGTCGCAGCCGTCCGCCACGCCATCCCCGTCGGAGTCAACGTTGTCATCGGAGCCGGGGCAAACGTCGCAGCCGTCCGCCACGCCGTCGCCGTCACCGTCGGCCGTGTCATCGAAGTCGGGGCAGGCGTCGCACACATCGCCCACGCCGTCGCCGTCGTCGTCGCCCTGATCGTTGTTCGTCGTGTAGGGGCAGTTGTCGCAACCGTAGGGGATGCAGTCGGTGTCGCCATCTACGTTGTCATCGAAGTCGGGGCATGCGTCGCAGTCGTCCGGCACGCTGTCCCCGTCGGCATCAAGCGTGTCGTCGAAGCCCGGACATGTGTCGCACGCGTCACCCACCCCGTCGCCGTCGGTCTCTTCCTGACCGGCGTTCGCGACGTACGGGCAATTGTCGGTCGCATCCGGTACGCCATCGAGATCACTGTCGCCGGTGACCTCGTAGGCACCCATGTCGACGATGTGACTCTGAATGCGCAGGACGAAAGCAAGATCGAACGGCGTGGGTTCTGTCGTGTTGCCGTCACCATCAAGATCGAACGCGTCGGCCGGGACGGCCGTGTTGTCGCCGGCGTCGATGCAGGGCGAGTCGGCCTGCACTCGCGGATTCGCGGGACCGGCGAAACGCGGATCGTCGTCGATGTTGCCGAGGCCGGAGTAGATGTTCGCATCGTCGGGGTCGTCGTCTTGGATGCAGGTGTACGTTGCGTTCGCGGTTCCGCCTCCTTCGGAGCGTATCTGCGCCGTCTCGCCCGTGCCGCTCACGTCGGCGTTGCCCCAGAGAATGCAGTTGGCCAGCGTCACGATGCTGGTGCCGGCGTAGACGATGCCGCCGCCATTGACGGTGGCCGTGTTGGCCTGGAGCGTACAATTGACCAGCGTCGGCTCGGCGGTCGAGTTGAAGAGGCCGGCGCCGTAGCCGGCCGTGTTGCCGACAAACGCGCAGTTGGTCAGCGAGACAGCGCCGGTGTCGGTGTACATCCCGCCGCCGTTGGCGGCGTGGTTCTCGCGGAAGGCGCAGTTGATCAGCGTCGGATTGCTCTGGGTGTTGTACATGCCGCCGCCGTCGCCGGTGGATTCGTTGTTCTCGAACTCACAGCCGATGACGACCGGACTCGCGATGTAGTTGG
>CAYMME010000419.1:0-8275 GCA_964391465.1 uncultured Planctomycetales bacterium | reverse complement strand
GAGCGGGATTCGTGAGCGCAGCGAGTCCCGCTGACCCAGAAAGACAAACGATAGGCATGCACGCGAGCGCCGCCGTGTCGGGCGGTTCTGCCCTGCTGCGATAGTGCGCCGCCTGCCTCAGCCTTCAGGTGCCGCCGGCCGGATCCGCTATCCGGGCGGAGTCTCGAGCTGATAGAGTCCGTGGCCGGCGTACTTGAGCTTGCCCTGGGCGACCAGGGCGTCCCAGATGGCCCGAGGAAACTGATTCGGCGGCTCGATGGCCACGATGCCCGAAGACTTTCCGCCCGACATCGGCCCCCGACCGAGGCTCGAATCGTCGTCGAGACGTGTGAGCTTGAGACGCTTCCTGAACGCTTTCATCGCCCGGCGAAGCTCTTCCGGTGGGGGCGAGTCGGGCGGTACGGACGGCTCGGAATCAGACATGACGCGTCGCTCCCTTGGCTGAGTTACACGACCGGAGTATACAGCGCCGGCCCGCGACGAACAGGCCACCGTTGGAGGGTTCGGGGTTCAGGGTTTGGGCAGGACGCCCCGGGCGCGGTGACTGGAGATGCGGACGCTATTGCTTCGCGTCGGATACCTTGTCTCGAAGGCGAAGTTCTCTCGCCGTCGGCGCGTTGACGTGCCGGGTCGGTTCCACTACCATCCTGGGTCCTGGGAAGGCCTGCACCGCAGGGCAAACCGCGCGGCAGGAGTCAGTATGCAAACAGTATAGTGCGTCGGTTGGCAGGTTCGGCTCGAAGTGCGGTTGGCGGCTGGTACGCCTCGGCACCCCGGCGATGTGCTCGGCATCGCGTTCGGCCGACGACGCATGAGGGATGGGCAGGGCGGGTTTTGGCGCCGAGTCTTCCCACCACGGTTTCGTTTCCGTTCTGATGTTCATGCAGGTTTGGAGGATCACATGCTAGTCAAGAAGTGCGTTGTCGTTTGGGCGATCGCCCTCGCCTCAATCGTATTCACGAGCGGTTGTGATGCAGTGCAGAGGGGAGTCGCAGTCGGGGTCAGTGACGGCCTGAGCGGCGGGATCAGCGGCGGACTGGAAACGTTGATCAGTGACCTGATTACATCGCTGGGCGGCGCTGCCGCAGACGCGGAATAGACCGGAGGTCGCTGCAACTCGGGAAGGGCAAGATCATGACCGACCCGCGAACGCTTCGGCGAGCAGCCTGCCTCATGGTGTGCCTGCCGGTCCTCTTCGCTCTCCCTTCGGCATACGCTCAAGAAGACACTCCTGCCGAAGGTCAAGACAAGGTCGCGGCCACGCAACCTCTGGCGGAGGCGCCGGAATCAGCCGAGACCCCGGAATCGAGGGATCCCTCCCCGGCGGAGCCCTCGGAGCCTCCGCCGGAGTCGTTCTCTCTCGAGGACGTTACGGTTACCGCCTCGCGTGTCGAAACATCACGTCTGGATATTCCCGCCGATGTGACCGCCTTCTCCAGGGAAGATGTCCACAAACCCGGCGCTCAGAGTTTTCGGGACGCGCTCAAACGCACACCCGGAGTGAAGCTCAACACGCGGCAGAACAACGCCATCTTCTCGGGGCTCGAGGTCCGTGGGCTGAGCACGAATTCCACAAGTGGCGGCAACACACTCATACTCCTGGACGGGATTCCGCAGCGGCGGCTGTCGTTCGGCGGGCCCTACATGGGAGGGCTGCCCTTCGACGCAGTCACCCGAATGGAGCTGGCGAAGGGACCGCTGTCGTCGCTCTACGGGCGGGGGGCGTTGGCCGGTGCCCTGCAGTTGTTCACCGACCCGGGATCGAAGGACTTCAAGCTCGACACCAACAGCATGTACGAGACGGAGACCAACGCGGTGCGGAACTCGGTTCGCGTCTCCGGGCCGCTGGAATTCATCGAGGGCGCGACGTTCTCACTGACGGGCAGCGGGACGCACCGCGGCGGCTGGCAACCGGACACGGAAGCCTGCCGCTACGATATCTACCAGCACCTCCACCTTCCGGTCGGCGAGCGGGATACCCTGAAGATCCTCTTCGGCTACTTCGAGGGGACCGAGGGCGCGGCGGCGCCCGTACTCATCGACAGGAGCGGCGAACGTCTTCCCTTCATTGGCCGCGACACGAACCTCGCCGTACCGGATTTGAACTCGATCGACATGACGGAGTACCGGTTGGGGCTCATCTGGACGCATGATTTCTCCGACACGCTGCAGTCGAAGTTCACCACGTCGTACTGGCGAGGCGACACGACGTGGCGGGTGGGCCGGCCTTCGGATGCTCCCGCTGCCGGTGGGATCGTCAACCGGCCCGCCAGCATCCGGACCTGGCAGGAGAGCGGCTGGTTCAACGAGCTTCAGTTGCAGCAGAAGTACGAGCTGTCCGAGGACATCAAGGGGACGCTGACCGGCGGTATCAGCGGCGAGCTCTGGGACTACAACAACCGGTTTCGTCTGGTCTACACGAACCCGGCCAATACCCGGGCCGGCATTCCCATCGACTACCGAACGCAGTTCGAACCCCATCCGGCCCGGTGGATCTACGATAACAAGCAGGAAAAGGACACGGACGAGTGTGATATCGGCCTGTTCCTGAAGAATCAGATCAGCCTGGGGAAGCGTTGGGATGTCCACATGGGCCTGCGCTGGGACTACTACCGACGCAAGCAGGTCGATCGGTACACCCGCAACAGCTCGACCGTGTCTGATGACGCGCTTAGTCCGACCGCGGGCGTCGTGTACCACCTGATCCGCAACGACAACACCGATGTCGGGCTGTACGGGAACTGGGGGTTGGGCTTCAACCCGGTCTTCCGGGGCGTCGGGGGCGCGGAGATCGTGGAACTCGAGCCGGAAACCAGCCAGTCATTCGAGGGCGGCATTCGCGGCTTGTTCTGGGGCGACAAGCTCGAAAGCACGCTGGCGTTCTATCGGATTCGCCGCAACGACGTCGTGGGCTACAATCCGGACACGCTCACGCAGCAGAACCTCGGCAACTGGACGATTGACGGCATCGAGTTCGGCCTGAAGCTCAGGCCGGTGGACGGCCTTCTGATCTACGGGAACTACACCGTCCGCGACCCGGAGATCACCAAGAACGCGGCCTTCCCCGAGACCGAAGGTAACGGCATTCCCTTCGTCAGCGAGCAGATGTTCACCGTCGGGGCCGAGTATCGCCACCGATGCGGATTGGGCGGCGGGATTGAGACGCGTTTTTACGACACCAACTTCGCCGATGACGCGAATACCGTTCGCCTGTCCGAGTACTTCCTGGTCGACGCGTTCATCTCGTACAAGTGGAAACGCTGGGAGTTGTCGATCTATGCCAATAACCTGCTCGACCAAGAGTACTACTCGGCCGTGTTCAATGGCGTAAGGAACGGCTCGGCATTCGAGGGAACGCCCCGAACATTCGGCGTGTCGGTGTCCGCGAGCTTCGGCGGCTCGGAACTGTGAGAGCACTGCTGACATGAAGACGGCGGTCGGCTTCTTCAACGTTGACACTCAGCAGCCCGCGGAGAACAGGGGGAAGCTGGTCTTTCGTCCTCGAGTCGAGCCGTTCGCGGCCTTGCTCAAGCGGCTGCTGGACTTCGCCGAAGCCAATGACATCCTCGTGGTCCACACGGCCTGCGTCAACGCCGGCCTGGTCGAGGAGGCGGTCTCGCGCGATGCGCTGTTTGTTCGCGCCGACGATGTCGAGAGCCGGTGGAGCGCCGGGCTGGAGCACTGCCGGGCGGTCTACTTGCAGAAGCTGTCCTGCGGCGGCCCCGAAGAGAACGTCAAGAATCGCGCGTTCGATGTCTTTCATGCCAATCCGAACGCGAGCCGGCTCCTCGAGAGATTGGATATTCGCCACTGGGTCGTGTTCGGCGACTCGGTACGATTCTGCCTCCAGAGCACGGCCAGAGGCCTTCTGGCGCTCGGTTACGAAGTGACGGCCCCCTCCGACGCCGTCGGCCCCGGCGTTGATACCGAAGCGGTCAAGGCTGAAGTCTTGCAGGGGCTGGCCCGTGATGGGGTGCGTCTGGAGACCGTCGCGGAGTTCCTGAGCCGCCAGGGGTAGCGTGGCCTATTTGCTCCCGAGAATCCGATCGCTTCTCCGAGGCCCGGCGATCCCTTCGGATCTCCGCCCCACCTACGTGCGCCACTTCGGGTACGTCATCCTCAGTGCGATCGCCCTGGGCATTCTCGCCAATGCCCCGCTCATGGCGGTCAAACGCCTGGCCCCGGAGGATTGGCACCTCACCCTCCGCATGGTCCTGGCCGGGGCGGGGCAACTGCTGATTCTGTACCTCGGTAACCGGATGGCCACCCGGCGGAAGATGAACTTCGTGATGGTTCCCGGAGTCGGGTTCGCCGTCTGCTCGTTGGCGATGGCTCTCGTCATGGATAGTGCCCTGGTGTTCCTGGCCTTGCTGGGAATCGGCACGTTGTTCGAGACGATTACGCGCCCGGCGATCACCGCCATCATCCGCTTGAAGTATCCGGTCACGCATCGCGGCTCGGTGACGGGAGAGCTGAGACGATGGTCGTCACTGATCTTCCTGATTGCGAACCTGGCCTCCGCATGGGCCCTGGATCGCGCCGCGGGTTACGGAACGTCCATGCCCAGAGCGCAGTTGTTGTTAGCCGCCGCCCTGAGCCTGGCGAGCTTCCTGGTCTTCCGGCGGATCCGAGTCCATGAGGAGCACGTGCCGGTTCGACAATCCCTCCGGCCGGCGGTCCTCGAGAGCTTCAAGGAGTCTTATCATATCCTGGCCGGCGATCGGCGGTTCCAGCAATACCTGCTCGGCGGCTTCCTGTATTGCTTCGGTGCTCTGCTGTACGTCTCGTTCTACGAACCTTTTCTCTGTGAGGAGCTGAAGTACAGCTACACCGGTGCGGCGGTGTTGATTCATGTGCTTCCGTCGCTCCTGGCCTTCATCACCACGGGCGCGTGGGGGCGGTCCTTCGACCGCACCAGCGTCTGGAAAGCATGGTCCTGGATCCGGACGGGGTGGGGGCTTGATGCACTCATCATGTCCGCTACGCCTATGGCGGCCGCCGCCTTCGCGCCGGCCGCCGGCATCCTGCCGTTCGTGGCCAGAACGTGCAGAGGCACCGTGATGGGAGGTTCGTGGGTGCTGTGGTGGCAGATCGGCGTCACCCACTTCGCCCCGCCGGGCGCAGACACCACGCGCTACATGGGGATACTCATGTTCATGAATGGCCTCACCAGAATCGTCGCGCCCCTCACCGGCGCTTGGCTCATCTCGCAGTACTCGCGCGCGGCCGTGTTCTTGATCGGTGGCGGGCTTGTTATACTTTCGGCGGCGCACTCACTCTGGTGGGCATTACGGGAGAGGGGCGAGAAGCGGTTGGCCACCGTGGCGGATTTCGAGGCCAGCTATGAGCGCACCGTCGAATGAGCTCAGGGGCTCAAGAACCGCGGCCGCAGACCTCGGTCCGCGGGGACATGAGGCAGGAGGCAGTTGATGGGAACCCTTCGATTCCGCATCGTCGTCGTCGCGACCCTGCATGTCCTGTTGTGTACGGCGAACGCACGGACTCAGGAGGACGCAAACGGCAGCAGTCCCGCGCATCCGGCGACGATGACGGAATTGCGCGACCTCGTCCGGACACTCCGACAGGAACGACAAGCTCATTACCGAACACTGCGTGAACGGACCCGCAAGATCGACGAGACCCGCGCCGCTTGCGAGAAGCTGAAGACCGAACTTGCAGATCTCCGCGCGCGCGAAAACGAGCTTGACGAGACGTCAACCGAAGTCCTCGGTGATGTCGAGCGACTCAGGCATAACGTGAATCGCGACAATGCGGCGCAGTTGAAACTGACTGCGGACCTTGACCAGACCGTGAAGCATGTGACCCGCATGGTCGAGGAGGGAATTCCCTATCGGGTCGATGAGCGGCGTGGGTGGTCAACGAGCGACGCAAACTCGGAAGCCGGAGACGACACGTCCCGTCCGGGCGATCGACTGGCCAGGTTGTGGAGCCTGTTCCAGGAGGAGATGCGCATCGCCCGTTCCGGAGAAACCTGTACTGCCAGGCTGGCTCTGAATGCCGAGCGAGTCCAACACGTTCGGCTCTTCCGAGTGGGCCATCAGATCCTTGGCTATGTTACCGAAGACGGCACCGCGGCGGGGATCTGGTTTCCGCGAGCTAGTGGTGCCGATTGGCGTCACGACCTGACCGGCCCCCCGGCCGATTCAGTGCGCACCGCGGTCGGCATTCTGGATCGCCGGCAAAGGCCGCGGTATGTCTCCCTGCCGGCGCGCATCACACCTGCTGACACCGCGAAACAAGACGCAAGTGATAACCGAGGCTCTGCAGAAAACCGGCATTAGCCCGAGGTGGCCGTCCACGGGTTGCGCTCTTCGCGTGGCAGGTATCCTGTTCCTCACGACCGGTATCGGCCTGGCGGATGAGGAACGTACAGCGCAGGAGCGTCTGCAACGTGCGGTGGAGCAAGCCCATCAGGAACTGGGGACCGAACGCCGACGCATCCGGCGCGAGGACGAAGCCCAGGCGCGTGAGTTGCAGAAGGCATTGGCCGAGTCGGCCACGCTCTCTGACGAACTCGTCGATCGGAAGTTGTCCATTGCGAAGAAGGCCGCCACGCTTGAAGGACTCCGCGCCGAACGCGCTCGGCTTCGAGAGCAGCACGACGAGTCGCAGCGCGACGAGGAACAGATTCGCAATATCGCATCCGAAGCCTGGCAACGGCTTTCGGATCTCATCGAGACGCTGCCGCCGTCGGAGTACCGCACCCGGGAAAGGGAGCTACTGTCCGAACTCGAGACCGCGGTTGCGTCATCCCAAGGCGTTCCGCCGGACATCGGTCCGCTTCTGAAGCTTCTCACGCTCCTTCTGGACGAAAGTCAGTCGAGCGGTGTCTTCTCCGGAAGAATCCGGACAGCGGACGGAGTGGAAGAGGAAGTGGACATACTTCGCGTGGGCCAGGTGCTGTTCGCCTATCGAGAGTCCGGCTCTCAGCGGGTCGGGCTCGCGGTGTCCGCCCCTGACGGTGAGACGGGGTACCGGTGGAGCGAAGAACTCCCCGACTGGGCCCGAGGGCAGATTCGCCAAGCGATTGAGCGAGGCGGTCCCGACGGTGCCGTCTACTCACTGCCGATCGACGTCACCCAGCAGATGGAGGCCGACCGGTCTCAAGGGCCCGACACCGCCTGGCAGACGATTGCCTCCGGCGGTCCGGTCATGATTCCGCTCGGGCTCGTAGCCCTGGCCGCCATCGTCCTGGTCGCGGAACGGTTTCTGTATGTGCTTCGCGCGGGGCGCCATGCCGGCAAGGCGGGCCGAGCAGTCCTCGCCGCGTGTCATGCCAGGGAGTACGCGCAGGCCGAGCAGGCCGCTCGGCAATCACCGGGCCTTGTCTCGCGAGTGCTGGCCGCCTGCCTCAAGCACCGCGTCGAAGATGCCGTCGTGATGGAGGACGCCATTCAGGAAGCACTGCTTCACGAGGTCCCGCGGCTGGAGCGAGGCCTGCCGGCCATCGGCATCCTCGGTAGCGTCGCGCCGCTGCTGGGGCTGTTGGGTACGGTTACGGGGATGATTGCCACGTTTGACGCCATCGCCGCCGTGGGGAGCAGCGAACCGCGGTTGATGGCGGGCGGAATCTCAGAGGCCTTGATGACCACCGCCGCAGGGTTGGTGATCGCCATCCCCGTGCTGCTTCTGCACGGCTATCTCTCCGGTCGCTCCGAGCGACTGATCGCCGACACGGAACGGTACGCCGCGACCCTCCTGAACCTGCTCCGGGATCAGAACCACACGGATGCGAAGCAGACAAACGACACCGACGTGGAGAGACATGCGTCTGATTGCTGACCTACTTCGGGACGGGGGATGGGTGATGGCGGTCATCGCCGTCGTCTCGTTGGTGGCATGGGTGTGGGCCCTGGTCGGTTGGCGGGCCACGCATCGACTGCGCAGCGAGCTGCGGTGGGCAAGATCGTTCCTCGCCGCCGCGTCCGAAATCGGATGGGAACGGGCGCGCGCGAGCGTCGTAGGCAAGGACGGCCGTCTGCCCGAGCTGATGACCGACGAGAGCATCATCCGCCTCGCGGCCGGTTCGCGCGTTCGAGGGACATACAAGCCGATCCTGGCCACCCGGCTCGTGCGGCTGGAGCAATCGTTGAGCATGGTTGGCGTCCTGGCGGCGGCCCTGCCGCTGTTGGGCCTGCTGGGGACGGTCGCGGGAATGCTCGTCACGTTCCGAGTGATTCAGATGCACGGCACCGGTGAGCCGGGCCTGCTCGCCGACGGCATCCGCCAGGCGTTGCTCACCACGCAGGCCGGC
>CAYMME010000418.1:0-8283 GCA_964391465.1 uncultured Planctomycetales bacterium | reverse complement strand
GCCGCCACGACGGGCCGAGCCCCCGAAAACCCGAGTTGTTACGGCGGAATCAAGGTTGACCCACGGGCGGCATCCGGCCCGGCTGTGCGCACCGAGGGCGTCTCCGCCTCGGCCCCGTGAAACCACGGCGGGACCCCGTGCGCAGGGCGATTGCCAGCGTCCCTCCGATTGGTAGAATACGCGGCGGCCTGAGCCCGGCACGTGCCGGGGGGCCGTGTTCCCTGGATGGGGCGCACCGAGGGGTTGGGCCGTCCCACGCAGCCGAAGACTGGTGGAACCATGGCAGACGAGACGATTCGAATCGATCGCCGCGACGACGTTTTCATTGTGCGTCCGGCCACGGACGAGTTCCAGGGCGAGGTGGCCAACGCGTTCTTGGGGGCATTGACCGAGGCAGTCACCGACGTCGCGGAACCGAAAGTCGTGCTCGACTTCAGCGACGTGTCGTTCGTGGACTCCTTGTCCCTGGGAACACTGGTCAAAGCGGCGGGTGACTTGTCGAAACAGGGCGGGAAGTTCGTCGTGGCCGGTGCCCGGGAGGGGGTGCAGCGCACGCTCGCCCTGACCCGGATGGACAAGTTGGTCAGCACCGTGCCGTCGGTGGATGAAGCCATCCACCTGCTCGGCAAGTGACGCGCTGCGGTGATCGGCCGGGTGTGCGCGACCCGGTGCGGCGGCCGTCAATGATTCCGGGAGATCCAGATGGGCTATAACGTTTTCGTGACGAGGGAGATTCCCAAGGCCGGGTTGGACATCGTGCATGCCAACTGCGATCCGGTCGAGATCAATCCGGACGATCGCGTACTGACCCGTAAGGAACTGCTCGATGGCGTGCGGGGTCGGGACGGCGTGCTGTGCCTGCTCACCGACCGCATCGACGACGAGGTGTTCGAGGCGGCCGGCTCGCAGTGCAAGGTGTTCGCCAACTACGCCGTGGGCTTCAACAACGTCGATCTGCCGGCGGCGACAAAACGCGGAATCCCGATCACCAACACGCCCGGCGTGCTGACCGCCGCCACCGCCGACCATACGTGGGCGCTGCTGCTGGCCGCGGCCCGGCGGATCTCCGAGTCCGACTTGCACATGCGCACCGGCGAGTGGATCGGATGGGGCCCGATGCAGTTCCTCGGCGGCGATGTGACCGGGCGGACGCTCGGCATCGTCGGGGCGGGCCGGATCGGCGCCGCCGTTGCGAAACGCGCCGCCGGCTTCGACATGAAGATTCTCTACCACGATCAGCACCACAACGAGGCCCTCGAATCGGAGTTGGGCGCGAAGCAGGTTTCGCTCGACGATCTGCTGAGTGAGAGCGACTTCGTCAGCCTTCACGTGGATTTGAACGACACGACCCGCCACCTGATCGGGGCGAAAGAACTCGACCGAATGAAGCCGACCGCGTACGTGATCAACACGTCGCGGGGACCGGTGGTTGACGAGGCGGCGCTCGTCACGGCCCTCCAGGCCAACGCAATTGCCGGGGCCGGCCTGGACGTTTACGAAGACGAACCTGCGACGAAACCCGGACTGCTGGAGTGCCGGAACACCGTGCTCGTGCCGCACATCGCCTCCGCTACCCATTGGACGCGATCACAGATGGCGATCCTGGCGGCCACGAACCTTGTCGCTGCCCTCAAGGGTGAAACGCTGCCGAACCTGGTCAACCCGGAAGCACTCAAGAAGTAGGGCGGTGCGACTGCACCGCAGATGCAAGGAGATCCCATGCCCGACTCGAGAGAATCACCGGCCGCGGACGGCCTCGCTCAACTGCAGCGTCTGATTCCCGATGTGCCGGACTACCCCAAGCCCGGCATTGTCTTCAAAGACATCACGCCGCTGCTGGGCGATCCGGCCGGGCTGTCACTGGCCGTCGAGTACCTCACCCAGCCGTTTCGCGCTCAGCATGTCGATCTGGTCGTCGGAGCCGAGTCGCGCGGCTTCATCTTCGGCACGGCCGTGGCTCGCAACCTCTCGGCCGGGTTCGTGCCCATCCGCAAGCCGGGCAAGCTGCCGCGCAAGACCCTGTCCGCCACGTACGAACTGGAGTACGGAACGGACGAGCTTCAGATCCACGCCGACGCGATCACCAAGGGCTCGCGAGTCCTCATGGTCGATGACCTGCTCGCGACGGGCGGCACGCTCGTCGCCAGTTGTGACCTGGTCGAGAAACTCGGTGGAGAGATTGTGGGCATCACCGTGCTGATCGAGCTCGCGTTCCTCAAGGGCCGCGACCGGCTCGCACGCTACCCGCTGCATTCAATCATCTCGTACGACAGCGAGTGAGCCGGCCGTCTGGGCTGTCGTCAGCGGGCCACGCGATCCCGTATCACCACCGGACCGAAGAGCCCGCTCGAGCGGCGCTTCTTCGGCGCGTACCGGTTGGCCAGCGAGTTGGTCACCTCCACGGTCAGCTCGTTCTCGCCCGCCCTCAACGTCTTGGTGACATCCCAGGCGTATGGCGCCCAGAACCGCGGCCCCAGGCACTTGCCGTTCAGATGAACGACAGCCCAGTCGCCGACTCGACCAAGATCCAGTCGGCGGATCGTCTTGGTGCGCTGCTTCACCCGGAAGGTGGTCGTGTAGCGAAGTGTGCCGGCGAAGTCCGCCGTGGCGGGCGACGTGAGCCAGTCGCCGAGTTCGCCGCCCCGGGGCTTGCCATCCGCGTCGAGGACCTTCCACGGCCCCTGGATCTGGGTGACGGCCTCGACTTCGAGTTCGGTCCGCGCGTCCGGCGCGGCGACGGTCGGTCGGCCCGGCTCGATGCAAAGCACAACGCTCTCGCGACGACCGAGACGAAGCCGTAGCGACATCGTGGCTGCATCGGCCCGCGTCACGGTTGCCGGAGCAAAGCCGCCGGACCAGGCATCGAACCATTGCGCTCGCCCGACGGATCGCACGCTCACCGTACCGGCGATCTTCTCATCACCCTCATTGGTGAACAGGTAGTAATCCACGCCCTCTTTGACCAAGTGAACGTAGCGCAGCGCTTTGTCCGCCGGATCGAGCGTCACGTCGCGTGCCAGCCCGGTCACGAGCGCCGCCGTCGGAGCCGAGCGACAGTACCGCACCGTCCCGCCTGCCTCCTCGAACGCCTGGATTCGCTCGGCCAGCGACTCGCCAAGCGGATCGTTCTGGTCGATGATGAGCGTCGAGTAGCGCATGTCGCCGATGAGGATCTCTCCGTCCTCGATCCGGGCCTGCTCGAGCATCCGCCACCCCTCCAGGTAGTTGAAGTCCACCTGATGCTGGAACAGCCACTTCGCCGCCCTCCAGGGCAACCGGTTGTACAGCGACAGCACGGCCACATCGCACACCTGGCGGCTGTCGGTCAGCAAGCCACACAATCGCGACGTGTAGTCGGCGAACAGGCGGTAGTGCGGCCACCAGGCGTTGTGCATGCCCAGGTCGGGCGGGCGCTCGTGGACGCGGAAGTCACGAATCGAGTAGTAGAACGCGTGCGGATACAGCAGGTTGACGCCGCGCACCATCAGCCAGTCGGCGAGCCACTTCATCTCCTCCATCGTCAGGTCCCAGCCGTAGGCGCCGTACACCTCGTTCCCGTTCCGACGCCGACCGTCGTGACGGGCGACGCTGCTCGAGCATTTGCCCGTCGTGCTGTGCCTGCCGACCAGCCCCGACTTTCCGTCCGGCACCACGTAGCGCCACACGAGGTCCTGCCCGGGGAGCTGGAAGTGCCGCAACGGCCGGATCTCGTCGCTCCCGGCCGAGTGCCCGGTCAGGGCGATTCCGCGTTGCTCGCACCATTTCGACAACGGCTGGTAGTACGTTTCGTCGAACCGCTCGGCCAGGGTCAGCGCGAAGTCGTCGCGCGTCTTGTGCATGAGGTCACCCGCTTCGAAGAACAGCGCGGGCAACAGCGGCAGCAGGGCGGTCCCGCGCCGCTCCTCGTAGTCCTCCGCGAGCCCGGCCGTCCACGGCTTCACGGCACGTCGGTGGCCTCGCCCCAGCAGGCTCGGCTCGTCGGTGAACATGGCAAACGCGGTCTTGCCGAAGTGGTCCTCGAGCGTCTCGTGGTACGGCTCATAGGCGAAACGGATGAACGCCTTCATCGCGTCGTAGCTGAGCAGGTCGGCGGCCGCGGGCGCGTTCGGCTGGCCGTCCTCTTCGCCCTCGTGTACGCCGCGAATGTGACCCTTGCTCGGCACCTGCGTGAACGTCATGACGCGCCATTCGCCCTCGGGCAGCTTCACGGTCGGCACGCTCTGCTCGAATACTTGTGCCTCCGTGAGGTCGAGCGTTCCCTTCTCGTCGGTTCGGCGAGCAGCCACGATGGCAACAAGCGTGCCCTCCGAAACGGCAGGGGGGGCCACGTCCTTCGGGCCGGTCACATCCTTGTGGCCGACGGCCAGGGCCTGGGCCGCGAACGCCGGGTTCGACCGGACCACCGCCCCGTGGGCTGAGCCGGAAGGGTACATCCCTTCGTCGTACAGGCAGACACGCATGCCGGTCCGCGCCGCCTCCTCGACGACAAAGCGTACGTGTCCGAGCCATCGCTCGCCCATGTAGGGGATCGACTTGGGCAGCCCCATGCGCGCGTGAATCACGACGCCATACACGCCGTGCTCACGGAAGTCCGCAAGCTGGCGTTTCAACTCGCCGTTGTTCAACTCATCGTTCCAGAACCAGAACGGCACCTGGCTGAACTCGGAATCCGCCTTGGTGAGCCTCTCACGCCAGTCCGCACCATGTGCGGAGGACGGTGCCATGAAAGCGGCAGTCAGAAACATGCCGAGCGTAAGGATTGGACGGTACATGATGCTCCTCCCAATTGGGGATCAGGCTGTGGCGCACGATTCTCGTGTCAACAAGCATAGCGATCCGAACCGTCCCGATGTACATCGGGATCAGGGAACGGCACACGTCAGGGAGATCGCCGCGGGTCGTTGCATGAGCCGCTAGTGGCTCGGGCGGCTGCTCGCGCGACGCTCGTCTTCATACAGCCCGATCTTCTCGAACGGGATGGGCTTGAACCCCAGCTTGTACGCGGGAGAGTCGTCTTTGAGGCGGAAGTCTTCCTTTTCGCGGTTGACGAAGCGTGGGTCGGCGTCGAGCAGGTTGTCCTTCACGTGGACGATGTCCGTGGTCAGCCCGTTCGCCAGATCGAGCCAGCGTCCGCCGACGCAGATATTTCGCACGATGCGGTTGCCCTTGGCTACGGCCGGCTCGTCGTCGTAGAGCTTCAGGAGCTCCGGATACCGCGTGCTGTACGGCGGCTCGCGGTAGTTCATGGCTTCGAGCCGGTCCGTGAGCGTCGTGGTGGTTCCGTCGAAGTAGTACTTCGCCCAGCCCAGGCCGCGTGCGTCCACGTGTACCGCGGGCGTGCAGTCGACGAAGATGTTGTTCTCGATGGTGGTGTCGCGCCCGCCCCCGATGAGCACGGCCCGGCCGGCCTTGTAGCAGACGTTGCCGTAAGCCGTGTTGCCGCTGGCCCAGTCGTCGAAGTAGATCGCCATTACCCCCACGCCACCGCCGTGCCGGCCGAGGTGGTGGAAGTAGTTGTGCCGAATCACGTTCTCCCGCATGGTCCAGTCGCGGCCCATGTAGAATGCGCCTACGTCGTCGGTCTCCAGGCACACGTGGTGAATCTCGTTGAACTCGATCACGTGCTGGTTGCCGCCGAGTTGGATGGCGTTGTGCGGGGCGTCGTGGATCAGGTTGTGCCGGATGCGGTTGCCGACCCCACTGACGCCGACGGCCGGGCTGTAGGTGCGGACCCAACGCGAGTAGTGGTGAATGTGGTTGTTCTCGACGAGGTTCCCACCCGGCGTGAGCTTCTTGCGATTGCCGCCGCCGAGTGACACACCGCCGGAGGCCGTATTGTAGATGTCGCAGCCGATGACGGCATTGGACGTACCGCCGGAAAGCGCGACCGCGTTGCTGCCGGTGTTGCGAATCACGCAGCCGACCACGCGCGTGTGCGTGCCGCCGATGACCTTCACCGCCGTGCCGCGGATGGCCTCGAGCGTCAGTCCGCGAAACGTGACGTGTGAGGCTTCCTTCGTCTCGACCAGCGTCGCCAAAACCGACACGATGGGGCTACCCTGCTCGACCGGTTCGGGCGGCCAGAAGTACAGGATGCCGGCCTTGCGGTTGACCTGCCACTCGCCCGGCTCGTCCAACTCGGCGAGTGCGTTCAGGGCGTAGTAGCGCGCCCCCTTTCGGTATCCGTAGCCGTGATGCGGGGGCACGAGGGAGATGAGTTGCTTCTCGGCGTCGATCGACTCGACCTTCTGGAAGGCGTCGCGCCAGTCCCAGAACCAGTAGCCGTGGAGCCAGATGTCCTCCTCGCCGCTCCATTGCTTGGGGCGATCTTCCTCGAAGTAGAAGTTCCCGACCTTGCTGCCTTCGCGGCCATGGCTCTTGTACAGCGACTGTTTGGTGACGTCCTTGATCCGAACGAAGCCTTCGTTGGGCCAGCGGGCGAGCTTGCTCGGCTCGTCGCGGAAGAAGAGTTCCATGCCGCCGCGGGGAACCTGCCCGAAGTCGGTGATGCCCAGGGCCCGCAGATCGGCTTGGACGACCTTTCCGCGTGCGGGGGGAGCGAGCCGCCGGACCGCGTCGGGGTCATCGGTGACCTTCCATCCGGTGACGGCTTTTCCACCGATCCACCGGACCGTTTCGCTCTCGTACGCGCGGTAGGTGATCGGGGCGTCGGTGCTGCCGCCGTCCTCGGCGGTCAGTGTGAACGCCCGTTCGCGGTGGTAGCGGCCGCCGCGGATGTGAACGGTGGTCGGCCCGCTTTGCGACGCCTTGCGCTTGCGGATCTCGTCACGAGCGCGCTCCGGCGTGGCGAACGGTCCGTCGGTCTTGTCGGGATTGGCGGCCGGCAGCGTTCCCGACCATGCATCGTTTCCGCTCGTGGCGACATACAGATCGACTCGGGCCGGCAGGCCTGACCCGAGCGCCACGAGAAACGGGACTACGGCAATTGGCGTCATCGGTTTACCCGTCCCCCTTCCCGTCTCCACCGGCGTCGGGCTGCTCGCCTTCATCGGCGGTTGGATCGGGAGGCGGTGCGGGTTCCGACGCCGGCGGACCGGCGGCGGGAGGCTCGACTTGCGTGGCCGGTGCCGGATCAGGAGCTACGTCCTCCTCTTCCTCCTCCACGTAGATCTCCTCGATGTCCGTCGCGTCAACATCCCGTCGGAGCAGGAAGTAGATCATGGTTGTGCTGGAGAAGTAGAGCGCGGCGACAAAGGCGTAGAGCAGTCCCACGACAACCCACACGCACACGAAGATCAGCGCGGCACCGACGTATTCCGTGCTGGGCATATCGTGTCCGGACGGCATCGGGGCGAGCGATGTGAAGCTCGGCATCTGCCACATCACGTCAAGCTTGTCGAGTTCGTCCTCCCGCTGGTTCACCAGCCCGAACAACGTGATCCCCGCGCCGACAAAGACGTGCGTGGCGACGAGAATGAGCCACACCACGATTCGCGCGAACACGTAGCAGATGCTCCCGTACACGAGAGCCGCGGCGGCGTACAGGGCGGCGTGCCAGGGTCGGGCGAACACGTAGGAGAAACTGCGCGAGATTGCGTCAAACGCATCCGACCCCTCGACGGAGATCGTCGGCCACATCAGGCCGGTTCCGGCCGCTGCCCCGATGACCACGACGGCGATCACGAATCCCCCGACCAACGCGAGCACAAACAACAGTCCGGCGAAGAGTTCTCCCACCCACGGGATCGCGCCGACGATTCCCCCGGCAATCAGGAATAGTCCGACGGCGATGGCGAGAGCATACGGAATGAGCGGGGCGGCAAAGAAACTGAGGATCTTCCCGCGGGCGAAGCCCACGGCCTCCCGAATCGAAACGCGTTCGTCCCGTGTGGCGTGAAGGGCAATCATGCGACATGCCGCGCCGCCCAGCAGCGACCAGATCGCCAGAGTGAGAGCGAGAAACAGGACGGCGAACACCGGGTGCTGCGTGATCAGCCATAGCTTGGCCCGCGCGATTCCGACCAGACAGTCGACCACGCCGGGCGCCTGTTCAGCCTTCAGGAGACGTCCCCGTAGCGTAGCGCTGACGGCCAGACCCCCGAAGTGCTGAACGGTGGAGGAGAACTCGGAGAACACGCCGGTGGGCTCGTCACCTCGTTCGGCGGCACGAGCGAGAAGGTTCGCCAAGTGCTCGGGGGGGGCGCCGGACGGATAGGCCGCGGCCTCGAAGGCACGCGGCTTGTGCGATCCGGGCCACACCAGATCGAGAGATGCTCCCACCGCGTACGTGAGGAACACGGCCAGGAGCAGCAGCCCCAGCAC
>CAYMME010000417.1:0-8302 GCA_964391465.1 uncultured Planctomycetales bacterium | reverse complement strand
GGGCCGCCACGACGGGCCGAGCCCCCGAAAACCCGAGTTGTTACGGCGGAATCATATCTTGCCCCGGAGCGGTGTCGCTGCTCGTCGGGTAATCCCAATACCCCGCATTGATCGAGCCGCCTTTGTAGTACGCCGCCTTGTACCACTCGTCCTCGGTGGGGATCGCCCACTTCCACTCGGCCTTGCGGCTGACAGCCAGCAGATCCGGACTGCTCGTCGCACCGTTGAGGTAGTACGCTCCGTCCTCCGTCGTGGTCAGATCCTGCGCGCCCGTCGGCTGGCCGTTGTGCAGCCAGTTGGCGAACCGGGCCGCATCGCCCCAGGAGACATAGCTCACCGGGCGGTTGACGTAGTCTTCCGGCACCGAGTAGGTGTAAGGGTCGCCCACGGTCCCGGCGCCGCTCCGCGCGATCTTGCAGTCGGGGCTGGGGAACGACATGTTTATGTTGTAGAGAGCATAGGTGTCCACCCCGGCCACCTTGTTCAGGAACTCCGTGTACTGCCCGACGGTCACCTCGTACTTGCCGATGTGATACGCGTAGTCCACTGCGCCATAGCCGGGCGCCTCATACCGCGTGTCTGCCGCGTTGCCCGCGTCGCCCACGGGGACCGTCTCGATGTCCACGGCCCGTGCGCTGGAGACGCAGGCCAGCACCATTCCCGCTACTGCCATCGTCGTTGACAGCTTCTGCATCACTGTGTCCTCCTCCGAAGGAGTGCGAAAGAACTCTATGCCGGGTAGACGCTTGCCCCGCAACGCTCATGTAACCACCGGCCGTCGCGGAATGCCCTCGGCACGCCGCATGGATTCTTCCCCCGGCCCGTTCTCTTCGTGTACGATGCATTGGCCCTGGATCGGGACGCTGAGCGGTGTAGGGCGGCCGACCAGCAGTCCTTCCCCGGATACCATGCGAATTTCGGCCACGGGCGGGGCCAAGAAAAGCGAAGGATTTGTCGGGGCTTCTCGTGGGTGATGACGTCGCACATGAGGTGACGCGGGCGCTGGCCGAGTTGGGCGACGGGCAGGCCGAGGCCCGGGACAGGCTCTACGGGCTCGTGTACGACGAGTTGCGCCGCCTCGCGACGGCCCGGATGGAGCACGAGCGGCCGGACCACACACTGCAACCGACGGCACTGGTACACGAGGCGTGCCTCCGGCTGCTGGGTGGCGGGGCGGATCGCTGGAACAGCCGCGCCCACTTCTTCGGGGCCGCGGCCGAGGCCATGCGCCGCATCCTCGTCGACTACGCCCGGACCCGGAAGGCCGGGAAACGTGGAGCCGGGTGGGGGCGAATCCCGCTCGATGAGGCGGCGGAGATCTCGCAGGAGACGGCGGACGAAGTGCTCGCCGTCCACGAGGCCCTGACGAAGCTGGCCGCAATCGATCCGGACAAGGCCCGCATCGTGGAGCTGCGGTTCTTCGCCGGGCTGACCGTCGAGGAGACGGCCGAGGCCCTGTCCCTCTCGCCCCGAACCGTCAAGCGCGGCTGGAGCTACGCCAAGGCCTGGCTCTATCGCGAGATCGGGGGCGGGTGAGAAGTTAGAAGTGAGAAGTTAGAAGTGAGAGGTGGGAGGTGACAACCGCGGCTCAGTGATCTTGGGCAGCGTGTTGCCTACTTGCATCATTCATGGTGACGCAGGGCATCACTTGACTCCGGAACGACACCGGCAAATCGAAGCGCTGTTTCATCAGGCGCTGGACGTCGAGCCGGACGACCGCGCGGCGTTTCTGCGCGAGTCGTGCGGCGGCGATCCCGCGCTGCTCGAGGAAGTCGAGTCGCTGCTCGGCGCGCACGACGAGGCCGACCGCTTCATCGAGGTGTCTCCGAGTAGTCGCATCCTGGAAGCGGTCGAGAAGGACGCCATCACGTCGCTCGTCGGTCGGCGGGTGGGGTCGTATGAACTCGTCCGGGTGATCGCCACCGGGGGCATGGGCACCGTCTATGAGGCCGTGCAGCAGCAACCGCGGCGCACCGTCGCCCTCAAGCTGATGCGGACCGGGATCGCGTCACGGGCGAGCCTGCGACGGTTTCAGTACGAATCACAGATTCTCGCCCGGCTGCGACACCCCGGCATCGCCCAGGTCTACGAGGCCGGCATGCACCGGGAGGGACGGATCAACGTGCCCTACTTCGCAATGGAGTACGTGCCCGACGCGAAGACGATCATCGACTACGCCGAGGCCGGCGCCCTGAATCCGGAGGCACGGCTCGAGCTGTTCGCCGGGGTTTGCGACGCGGTGCACTACGGTCACCAGCGCGGGATCATTCACCGCGACCTCAAGCCCGCCAACGTGCTCGTCGACCCGACCGGTCAGCCCAAGGTCATCGACTTCGGTGTGGCTCGCGTGACCGACACCGACGTGGCCGTGACGACGATGCAGACCGACATCGGGCAACTGATCGGCACGCTTCAGTACATGAGCCCCGAGCAGTGTGACGCCGACCCGCAAGGCCTGGACACGCGCAGCGACGTCTACTCACTCGGCGCCGTGCTCTACGAGCTGCTTTGCGGCCGGGTCCCCTACGACGTGGCTCAGACAACGATCTCGCAGGCCACCCGGATCATCCGCGAGACGCAGCCGCGAAGATTCTCGACCGCCGGCGCGCTGGTGGGTGGTGATATCGAGACCATCACGCTCAAGGCACTGGAGAAAGACCGTGACCGACGGTATCCGTCGGCGGCCGAGTTGGGGCAGGACATCCGGCGGTTTCTCGCCCGCGAGCCGATCCAGGCCAGAGCCCCGAGCGTGGCGTATCAACTGCGCATGTTCGCGGTGCGGAACAAGGCGCTGGTCGGCGCATTCGCGGCCGTGATGTTCACGCTCGTGTGCGCCGTGGTCGTGAGTGCCCTGTTCGCGGCCCACGCGAAGACCGAACGCGACGCGGCCGTCGCCGCACGGGAGGCCGAGGTCACGCAACGCGCCACCGCGGAGCGTACGAACGCTTTCCTGCAGCACATGCTGGCCTCGGCAAATCCCAAGACGACAGGGACGACGGAATTGACGGTCCGCGAAGTGCTCGACCAGGCCGCCTTGCGTGTCGACTCCGAGCTGGCCGACCAACCCGAGGTGGCAGCGGCGATCCACGACACGATCGGCAACACCTACTTCGCCATCGGCCGGTACGATGAGGCCGAGAACCACATGCGGGCGGGCTGGAAGATTGCCCGCCGGCTGAACGGAGACACCCACCCCGATACGGCGTCGAGCCTCAATAGCTTGGCCTACTTGCTGGGCGCGAAGGGTGAATTCGCTGAGGCCGAGAAGCTCCTCACCGGTGCGCTGGTTGTCTACCGGCAACGACTGGGTGCCGGGCATCGGCAGGTAGCCGACGCGTTGGCCCAACTGGCGCTCGTCATGCGCGAGAAGCAGGACTTCGCCGCGGCGATCCGGTTCGAACGCGAGGCTCTGGCAATCCGGCGCAAGGTGCTGGGTAGCGAACATGCCGAGGTCATCGACGGCGTTCGCAACCTCGGGGAATGGTGCGCGTCGGACGGCCAACTCGACGAGGCCGAAGCACGGTACCGCGAGGCCCTGACTTTGCAGCGCAAGGTGCTCGGCGGCGAGCATCGGGACGTGGCCTGGACGCTCGTCGGCCTGGGTGTGGTGCTGCTAAAAACGGGCGATCTGCCCCGTGCCGAGCAGACGTTGAACGAAGCGCACGCCATGCAGCGGAAGGTGTTGGGCGACGAGCACCTCGAGCGGACCATCACGCTGTCGTGGATCGCGGCGGTGAAGAAGTCGCGCGGTGCGCACGCCGAGGCCGAGAAGCTCTACCACCAAGGTCTCGAGATCAAGCGCAGAACGCTGGGGGCTGAGCACGTCCAGGTCGCCCACTCGCTCAACAATCTCGGCGCGTTCTACGCCGAGGTCGGCAAGCTCGATCAGGCCGAGGCCATGTACCGCCAAGCCTGGCAGATGCGCCGCAACGTCCGCGGCGACAACCACCCGGAAACCGGCGACAGCCTGCGGCGACTGGCATCCGTGCTGACCGACCTGCAACGCGACAAGGAGGCCGAGCCGCTCTACCTCCGATTCCTGGCCCTGCAGGAAAGACTCTTCGGCAAGGACTCCGAAGCGGCCCGGGCGGCGCTCAAACCACTGATCCGTCTCCACGAGGCTGAGGGCAGCGAGGACAGAGCCGCCGCATACCGAGCCCGCCTGAACCCATCGCGCGCCGCAACGCCGCAATCCGGGCCGTCGCGAGGTGCTGGGTGTCCGGGCCGTGCTGAGCCGTGACGGCAAGAGAGGCCTAGGGAGAACGCCCGCCCTCTTCTCTCGACCACTAACGCGCCCTACCGAAGCTTCCAGGGTGCGCGGTATTCGTAGCTGAGCAGTTCGTTGGCCCGCTTGTCGTTCGTGAAGCGCTCGGCCGCGCCGTCCCATTCGAGGGACTTGCGTGTGCGTATCGCCACGTTGCCGATCAGCAACGTTGAGGTTGAACGGTGGCCGACCTCGACCGGACAGCGGGCCGGCTTGCGGGACTTCACGCAGTCGAGGAAGTTGCGCGTGTGGGCGTCGGTGGGGTTGACCGTGCCCTTGAACTCCCGGTTCTCCATCGCCGTCTCGACGGCCGCGAGTTGCTCGCGGTTCTCCTTGCGGTGAAGCGGGCTCAGTGCGGGGAACGGAAACTTCGGGTTCTTCTCCGTCTCGATGAGCACGTTGTTCCAGCCGAAATAGGCCGTACCCTTGGTGCCGCGGATCTCGATGTGGGCACGGTGCTTGTTGCCGGACGCCGCGTTGGCGTTGATCTGCGTGAAGCTCACCAGCGGCCCGCCCTCGTACTCCCAGAGGACCTCGCACGTGTCGGGGATGTCCCGATTGTCCCGGACGGCATACTTGCCGCCCAGCGCCGTGACCGCCCGCGGCGAGTCCTTGCCGATCGCCCACTGGATCAGGTCGAGCCAGTGCGTGCCGAAGTTCGTGACCTGCCCGCCGGAGTACGGCGAGAACCAGCGGAACCGGTAGAGGCAGTAGTTGGGGTTGTACGGCACCTTCGCCGACGGCCCGAGCCACAGGTTCCAGTCGAGGCCCTCGGGCGGATCGCAGTCGGCCGGATCGCCGATCCCGAGCGGGAACTCGTTCTTGAGGTGGTAGCAGCGGGCCGAGGTCACCTGACCGATACCGCCCTTGCGGATGAACTCACACCCCTCGATGCACTGCGTGGCCGAGCGAAAATGCACGCCCATCTGCGTGATGCGGCCGGTGCGCTTCGCGGCCTCGACCATCCGCCGTCCCTCGACGACGGTGAGAGACAGCGGCTTCTCCACGTAGATGTCCTTGCCCGCATCGCAAGCGTCGATGAACTGCAACGCGTGCCAGTGGTCGGGCGTCGCGATCACCACCGCGTCGACATCCTTGCGGTCGAGCAGTCGGCGGTAGTCCTTCGTCGCGGCCGGGTTGGAGCCGACGACCTCGGCCGCACGCTCGAGGTACGGTTCGTACACGTCGCACAGAGCCGTGACCGCCATGTCGCTGTGTTTGCGAAACGACGACAACACCTGGTCGCCACGGTTGCCGATCCCGATGAACCCCAGCCGCACGCGCTCATTCGCGCCGGCGGCCCGAGCCACACTGATGGCCGGCGCAGCAGTAATCGCCGCGGCAGAGGACGCAACAAAACGACGACGGGAAAGATTCTCTGACATGGCAAACAGCCTCCTTTGCGATAGGCGCGAGAATCTTCGAAACGCCAGGGCGCTGCCTGTTCTGCCGAAGGGTCACGCACCTGATCGCCCAAAACCACAGAGCGACGGGATACCCTCGACCGAGAATCCTCGTGCACGTTGTCCATTGTGGTTATCCTCAGAGCACCGGTCAATGAGAGCGGCGCGACAATCGATGGCGGGGCGGCGGCCGGTTACACCTGACGCGCTCATCGAGCGTGTGGGAGACCTCGACATCGACGCAACAGATGGAGTACCGAAATGACAAGGGCCTTGCGCGAATGGCGCGTGGGAGCAGCGATGGTTCGTGTCACCATGGCGGTCAGCGTTTCGTGGTGCGTTCTGATGACGACCAACGCGGCCGGCGCGGAACTGTGGATCGGCGCGGCTGCGGCCGACATCACACCCGACGAACCGGTCCCGTTGACTGGCTACGCAAGCGTGCGGATCTCGAAGGGGATCCATAGCCGATGTACGGCCAACGTGCTGGCCCTGGAAGCGCGGGCCGGGAAGAAGATCGTCGATCAGGCGATCATGGTGTCGTGCGACTTGTGCGTGATCCGGCCCGGCATTCAAGAGGGCTTCCGCAAAGACGTGCAGGACCGCTTGCCGGGATTCGACATCAACAAGCTGTTTCTGGCCGCCACGCACACGCACGCTTCGCCCGTCCTGTTGCAGAACCGCTATCAGGGATACGGCAATGCGATGCAGCCGAAGGAGTACGTCGCCCTGATGTACGACCGCATGGCCGACGCGGTTGTGTCGGCCTGGGAGAGCCGGGCCGTCGGGGCGGTCGGCTGGGGGTTGGGACACGCGGTTGTCGGGGCCAATCGCCGGGCCGTGTTCCGCGACGGGTCGGCCAAGATGTACGGCAAGACGAACAGTCCGGAGTTCCGGGCGATCGAGGGTTACGAAGACCACGCAGTCGACATCCTGTTCTTCTACGATCGCGACCGCAAGCTCAGGGCGGCGGCGATTACCCTGGCGTGCCCGTCCCAGTCGGTCCGGGGCGGTTTGCTGAGCGCCGATTTCTGGCACGACGTTCGCGAGCTGCTCCGCGCGCGTCACGGCAAGGACCTCTGCGTGCTCGGCTTCTGCGCGCCGGCCGGGGACCAGGGGCCGCATCTCCTGTTCCGCCAGAAAAGCGAAGAGCGAATGAACAAGCTCCGCGGACTGACGCGAACCCAGGAGCTGGGCCGACGGATCGCCAACGCCTTCGACGACGTGCTGAAGGTCGTCGAGAAGGACATCCGCAACGACGTGCCGTTCGTCCATCGCGTGGAACGATTCGACCTGCCCGGCCGCAAGGTCACCGACGACGAGTACGCCCGAGCGGAACGACTCCACAAACCGCTGGCCGCCAAGGAGAAGCTGGTCGGGGCCGACTACTGGAAGATGAACTTCTACAAGCTGACCATGGATCGGTACGCGGCCCAGCAGAAGGCCGACCCGCTGTATCCGGTGGAGATGCACGTCCTCCGGCTGGGCGACGTGGCCATCGCAACCGATCCATTCGAGTTGTACGTCGACTACGGGGTCCAGATCCAGGCCCGCAGCGCGGCCGAACAGACCGTGCTGATCCAACTGGCCAGCCCTCGGGACTTCGGCTACTACGTGCCCACCCCGCGAGCCCTCCGCGGCGGAGGCTACAGCGCCATCGTAGAGCAAAGCCTCGTCGGCCCCGAAGGAGGACAAGCGCTGGTCGAGCGGACCGTACGGGCAATCGGCGAACTGTGGCCGCAATGAACGGCTACACGTCAATGGGGCAGTAATCGACACCCTGACCCGCACGACTGCCGCCGAGCGAGATCATCACAAGGTGATGAGGAAACGGCGGGGTACCGCGCAGCCCGCCGAACCAAGCCCACCTCATCGCCGTAGAAGCCGTTGGCGGAGTTCCGGTTGTCTCGGACGCAACAGAGCTGTAAGCTAACGTGTGCGGGATGGAGGGATTTCGACCTCCTCTTTCCATGCCGCCGTCAGTCGTGCTCCAACGAGTGCGCGGTCGCGCCACACGCGCCCCGTCCGCAAGAAAGGCGGTGAACCGATCATGGTGATTGCACGTCGCTCGATCGTCGGAATCGCACTTGCGGCAGCGATACTGACCAAGACATCCACAGCACAGGAACAATGCGCGTTCGAGTGGCAGGAGGGGTACACACCTCCGGGCGTGACCGGCCCGGTCTACGCGACGACGGTCTATGACGATGGCGGCGGGGCAGTCCTCTACGTGGCGGGCGAGTTCATTGTCGCAGGCGACGTCGTCGTGAACAACATCGCCCGCTGGGACGGCACGCACTGGGGACCGCTCGGTAGTGGGACCAGTCACGCCGTGTATGCCCTTGGCGTCTACGACGGCAACTTGGTCGCCGGCGGGGACTTCACGGCCGCAGGCGGAGCGGAAGCGAACCGCATTGCCCGGTGGGACGGAACGACTTGGGCTCCACTGGACGGTGGGCTTGGCAACACCGTACGAGCCATGACCACGTACAACGGTCATCTGATCGTCGGCGGCACTTTCACCACGGCAGGAGGGATCCCCGCGGAACGAATTGCACGATGGGACGGGGCTGAATGGTCGCCGTTGGGAAGTGGGATGGACGGGCCAATCATGTCCCGACCGACCGTGTACGCC
>CAYMME010000416.1:0-8312 GCA_964391465.1 uncultured Planctomycetales bacterium | reverse complement strand
GCGGGCCGCTCCCTCACGGTCGCGGTTCGGAAGAGGTGAGCGATCCCGCGTACTGCCAGACACTGCATCCGTTTGATCGATCGCAGATCCGAAGGAAACGGGCATAACACAGACCAAGCCGAGTCTTGCTCCCGCACCGCACACCGGTATGCTCGTGTCCCGAGAGCACGCACCGAAGGAGGTACAATGCGACGAGTTCTGCACAACCTGATCGGGGCTATCTGCATACTCGCGTCGGCCCGTTCCGTCGCCGGCTTCGACTTCTTCCAACCGCTCGATCCGCCCCGGCCGTTCCAGGTGAAGGTGCACCGCGGGCTCTCGTGCCGGGCTCCGGAGAACACGCGACCGGCCCTCGAAGGGGCGATCACCGATCAGCTCGAGTGGGCCGAGGTGGACGTCCGGCTGACCCGCGACGGACACCATGTCCTGTTCCACGATGGGCGGTTGGACGGCAAGTCAAACGGCAAGGGCGAGCTGAAGGACCGGACACTGGCCGAGTTGCTCGCGCTCGACGCGGGCGCGTGGTTCGCCCCGCGCTACGCCGGCGAGAAGCTGTTGACGCTCAAGCAGGCGCTGGTCTTGGCCAAAGGCAAGATCAACCTTGATCTGGACTGCAAACACGTCGATCACGAGCAACTCGTTCGAGAGGTTCTCGAAGCCGGCATGGAGAAGCAGGTGGTCGTGTTCGATGATCTGCGCGACCTCCGCCGGGTGCGTGCGCTCTCGAACGAGAGGATCGCCGTGATGCCCAAGTGGCACCCGCCGTTCGGACTCGACGCTTGGATCGACAAGGAGCGCCCCGCCGCGGTCGAGATCGACGCCGACGAGATCACTCCGAAGATCTGCCGGGCCTTCCACCGCAAGGGTGTGCAGGTTCAGGCCAAGGTGCTCGGACAGTGGGACCGGCCCGCGATCTGGCGGAATGTGATCGAGGCCGGGTCGGATGTCCTCCAGACCGACCTGCCCGAGGAGATCCTCGCGGAGATGTTGTGGAAGCGGAACGCGAAGCGCCCGGTCCGACTCGCGTTCCATCGCGGTGCCGGCCGCTACGCTCCCGAGAACACGCTGCCAGCGTTCGCCAAGGCGATCCGCATGGGTGCCGACTTCGTCGAGTTCGACGTCCGCCCCACGGCAGACGGCGTGTTCTGCCTGCTTCACGACTCGAAGCTGGACCGCACGACGAATGGCACCGGGCCGGTCAAGCAGCGCGCGTGGTCGGATGTGGCCAAGCTCGACGCAGGCGCGTGGTTCGGGAGGCAATACGCGGGCACGCGCGTGCCCACGTTCGACGCGTTCCTGGCCGCGGTCAAGGGTCAGGTCGACCTGTATTTCGACGCCAAGGACATCGCACCGCAGGCGCTGGCCGACGCGGTGAGTCGCCACGGCATGGCGGATCGCACCGTCGTCTACGAAAACGCCGCGTACCTGCTCGAGCTGAAGGCGATTGACCCGCGCATTCGGGCATTGCCCCCGCTCGGTTCCGTGGACGAGCTGCCGGCACTCGCGAAGCTCGAGCCCTACGCGGTAGATGCGTCCTGGCGAATCCTCTCCAAGGAGATGATCGACAAGTGCCATGCACTGGGCATCGCCGTGTTCTCCGACGCCCCCGACAACGCAGGCGTCGAGGCCTACGTTCGGGCCATCCGGTGGGGGATCGACCTGATTCAGACCGACCATCCCCTGCGGCTCATACGGGCCGTCGAGCTTGTGCGGGGGAAGTCGAAGCGCTCTCCGCCCGGTGGGAGCAAGTGATTTGCGGATGCTTTTCGCCTGACGACCGGGAGCATTATGCCCGTCAATCCGCTTGATCCCGCGACGCCGCCGCAAGGTCTGTCCCACGAACAGAAGATGTGGCGGTGGCGCATCCTGTGCTCTACGTATTTCGCGTACGCCGGGTACTACCTGAGCCGCAAGGTCTTCACCATCTGCAAGACCGCCATCGCCGAGGATTTCGGTTGGGAACTCGGAGCGACCGCCCACATCTGGACGGCGTATCTGGTGGCCTACATGCTCGGCCAGTTTGCCAACAGCTACATCGGCCGGAGATGGGGGCCGCGCGTGCTGCTGCTGGGCGGGCTCGGGATCTCGATCGCCTGCAACATCGTGTTCGGCTTCGCCGATTCCTTCGCAACCTTCATCGTCTTCATGTTCTTCAACGGGCTCGTGCAGGCGAGCGGCTGGCCCGGCTCGGTGGGCGGCGTGGCCCAATGGCTCCGCGTCCAGGAACGCGGCACGATCATGGGCGTGTGGTCGACGAACTACCTCGTCGGCAACATTCTGGTGAAGTCGCTCGGCGGTTACCTGCTCGGCGCGGCCGGGTGGCGGTGGTCGTTCTTCGGCTGCACGCTGCTGTCCTTCGCCATCTGGTGGCTGATCTACTTCTGGCAGCGCAATCGCCCGGAAGACGTGAACGTCGAGCCGATCATCGACGCCGAGACGACCGGAACGCGGACGGTGCAGGCCTCTCAGGAAGATCGCATCACGTTCGCTCAGTATCGCAAGATCGCCTTCAGCCCCGTGATTCTGGCGATGGGGACGAGTTACTTCTGCCTCAAGTTCCTGCGCTACGCCCTGGATTCGTGGCTGCCCGCGTTCCTCAACATCCAGGGGCTCGACAGGGCCAGCGCAGCCTACTATTCGACGATCTTCGACTGGGCGGGCTTCGCGGGGGTGCTCGTAGCGGGGGTAGCGCTCGATCGATTGTTCAAGGGGAACTGGGCGCTGCTCTGTTTCGTGATGGGGCTCGGGATGATCGGCGGGTACGTGGCCGTCATGGTGTTCGGCACGAACCCCATCGCACTGAGCGTTTGCTTCGGGCTCGTCGGCTTCATGCTCTACGGACCGGATACCGTTCTCAACGGCGCGGCCGCCGTGCAGGTGGCCGGCGAGAAGAACGGGGTGGCGGTGGCCGGACTGATCAACGGCATCGGCAGCATCGGCCCCATCGTGCAGGAGCAGGTGATCGGGCTCATGATGCGAGGCGATCTTCAAGCGGGCATGCGCAATGCGAACGTGATGGCGCTTGCCATGAGCATCGCCTTCGCGTGTCTGATGCTCGTCGTCATCTGGCGCGTGTCCATCGCCCGGCGCGCGGCGATGAAAGAGGGACCGCCATGACAAAGCGCTTGATCGTCACCGGAGCGGGTGGCTTCGTCGCCGGCAGTGTCATCCGGCAGGCGATGGGGAGTTGGGACGTTCACGGACTGTCGGGAAAGACCGCACCGGTCCAAGAGGCGGGTCTGACGTGGCACGTGCTCGACCTGCTCGATGGGGACCGGCTGCGCAAGACGTTCGACGACATCAGGCCGGATGCGATCGTTCATGCCGCCGCCATGGCGAACATCGACACCGCCGAGACGGAGCGGGACTTGGCCCACCGCATCAACGTCGAGCTGACGCGCGTGTTGTGCGAGCTGTGCGCAGCCACCGGTGCAAAGATGGTGTTCTGCTCCACCGACACGGTGTTCGACGGTGACAAGGGGAACTACGTCGAGGCGGACCCGCCGGGCGCGATCAACTACTACGCGGAAACGAAGGTCGAAGCGGAGCGAATCGTGGCCGCCCTGCCCGAGAACCGGGTCATTGCCCGGCTCGCCCTGGTGATGGGCTTTCCCGTCCTCGGGGCCGGCAACTCGTTCCTCGCCCGCACGGAGCCGATGCTTCGCAAGGGCCGCACGCTGAGCATCCCGGCGGAGGAGATCCGATCACCGGTCGACGTGATCACGCTGGGCCGAGCACTCGTCGAACTGGCCGGCAACGATCTCGACGGAATCATCCACCTCGCCGGAAACACCGTCCTCAACCGCGTCGAGCTGACCCAGCAAATTGCCGAGGCGCTGGGCTACTCGAAGAACCTGGTAACGGCCAAGCCGCCCGACAAGACACCCGGTCGAGCCCCGCGCCCGCGCGACGTCTCGCTGAAAAACACCAAGGCGCGGTCCGAACTCGAGACACCCATGCTGGACCTGGCCGACGCGCTCGCGTTGATCTGCGCCGCGAACGCGACGTCGTGAGCAGGTTCTGGGCGAATGACTAACGCCTAATGACGAATGGCGGGGGCTGGAACCTGCCGTTGTTCGCCCGCAGGTCGATCTGGAACTTGCGTTTGGGCATGTCCGGCCAGAGTCTTGCGAATGCCAGTGTTTCCGCCCGCATCACGCGGCTTCTGACTCGGATTCCCCAACCGACCCACTTTCGTAAGCCCGCTGGATGAAGTCGTTGATCGTAGCGGCGAGCATCTTGCGCCGCTCTTCGAGGAATGCGCGATAGTCCTCAACCTGCCACAATGCTTGGTCCATAGGAATCTGCTGCTGCCGCAACGCCTCTTCGCCGCGCTGCTCGATGATCCCCGGGAAATAGCCGGCGGGAGTCTTGTTGGAGATCCGGCGGTTCGTTCGGCCAGTGATGAAGGCCATGTTGGCGATTTCGTTGATCTCGGCCTTCTCATAGCCCGCCACCTGTAACACCGATTTGGGGAAGATGTGATGGAACTGGATGAAGTGGAACCGTCCTTGATGCGTCAACGACAGACCCAATCCTGTGAACCAATCCCTTGCGCCGGCATGTTTCAGACTGAGGTACGCCAGTGAGAACAGGGCGCTGCGCATTCCACGCCCCACGAAGTCCGATGGCTCGATGTGCAGCCGACCGAACTGGCTCTCCAGCAGACCGATCATGCTACCTGGCTCCTTGCCGCGGAACAAGAGTGCCAAATCGGCATCCAGAGTTGTCTCGCTGGAACCTGAAAAATGCCCACGCGCATTGGCGACATACAGCCAGCGGAGCAAGTCTCGCTCGTCCTTACCTGTCAGTCGGTCACTCTTCAGTATGCTGGTGACGGCGATGGGGAGCATCAACAGCGGTGACGATAGCAGAGACTCGTCTTCGATACCCCCATTCGACCGCAAGAAGTTGATCGCGAATCGCAGCCCATCCTTGGCCTTCTCCCACGCTTCCTCCAAAGTATCCCTTGGAATCGAGCCGACAGTGCGAAACCGACACTGACGCGTCGCGAATACAACAATTGTCCTGACGACCAGTCCGAGGTCGAGCGTAAACCAACTCTCCTCGCACTCGTCGATGAAATCCTCAAACAGCCCAAGTGAGTTTGGCCATTTGGCCGTTATCAGGGCGAGCGCCAGGTCGGAGCCGCGAAGCTTCACGCCAAGGGAGTTTACCCGCACGAAAATCTCGGCCACCTCCTCGTATGCGAAATCCCGCGGGATGACCTGCATAACGTACGGATAGTCGCGCATGGCCCGAACGCGCTGCAACCGCTTCGAGTATACCTCGAACTGCGGGTCGTCCGGCGATTCGACAAGTGCCTTGACGAATTGCCAATCGCTCTTCACTCCCCTGAAGATATCCGACACCAACACCCATGACGGCGAAGACAGAAGAGCGCGGCTTGCGACCACGAAGGTTCGCTGCCGTAGACGTTCCTGTATCGAGGGTGAGTCCTCGTCGTCCTCACCCTCGAACAGTGTCTCGTCGTCACCGTCCACGGTAGGCAGCACGGCGTCGTCCTCGATCTCCAGGACATCATCCGGTCCGCCCTCCGGATGGTCGAGGTTGAAGGCGATCTGAATGGGGCGTTTCCGGTTCTTCACTTTGATCGGTTTTCCCCGGATGACGGCCGACAGTGATGTCAGTCGCTGCTGCCCGTCGAGCAACAGTTTGTGGCCTGCGAACGGACTGGTCGCCTGCTCTACGGCAAGGTCACGGCTCGGTTGCTCCTGATCGGTTTCCCAAACCAGAATCGTTCCAGAGGGGTAGCCACGATACAGGGAGTCGAGGAGATCACGAACGCGCGTGGCCGTCCAGACGAACCTGCGCTGCATCTCCGGCAGGCGCAGCTCGCCCCGTTCGATCATACCTACCAGTTGTCCGACATCGGTGTCGACTTTGGCCATTGCTACGCAACCTCCGCGTTTTTCAGGCTCTCGATTCCCCGGTCGTCGATGATCTTGACGGCCACGCGCTTGTGGTTGCCCCGCTCGAACGGAAGCAACACCGGTCCGCGGTAAGCTTCGATCAGCTCCTCGTCGACCTCGGCCCTGCGGTTCTTCCCCGGCCGCGACCAGCCGTCCTTCGCCCCGGCCATCGGGAAGAATACGTCCGACGGATACGGGCTACGACCGTCGTAGCCCGTGTTCAGCACCCACATGACGATCTTGCTCGTGTCACCAAACTCGATCTTGCGGCCGGCGGGGTCGTGGTAATCGAAGCCGCAGACCTCGACGCAGCACTCGCCCATGTCATCGACATCGGTGACCTTGCGAACCTGAACATCCGGCTGGCCGCACTGCTCGATGGAGCGTTTGGCGGCTTTGGGTTGCTCTGCCTTCTTGGCCATGCGTGGCGGCTTCCTGCGTTCGGTCGGTGCGCGAATCGGTGCCTACCCGGATGCGGATGCATCTGCGCCAGCGGGTCGGTATTATAGCGGGTCAGGAACTGGGATGCACGAAAGGAACGGAACAGGGAGCGGCCTGATGGCCGCGAGAGCAGGTGAACAGGAGATCAGGTGAAAGGAGAGGGAACAGATCGAGGGATCAAGGTGTCAAGGTGAGAGGCTGGAAGCGAGAACGGCATTACTCCTGAACCCCGAACCCTGAACCCTCCCCCCCACAACCTCGCAGCCAACCGAGCCCGGCGGGGTCAGTTTGTGATCGCGCCCGTCTCGCTCACTGGCCGCGAACGACCTTCAGGACCCGGAGGTTGTCCTTGGCGACCGACACGCGGGCGCCGCCGCCGAGGGAGTCGTCCCGGGGGATGAACTCGAAGATCCAGTGGTCCCCCTGATCGTCCACGGTCACGTCGTCGTCGTGGTGAGTCGCATCCACAGCGGCCCGGCGGGCCGCCGCGAGACCCTCAAGCAGTGGATACTCCAAGTGCAGCGGCATTACGAAAGTACCTCGTCGCGTGTGCCCACCACTTTCCCATTGTAGCAATTGCTCGCATCCAGTGCAGACGGTGTGATGCGCGACTGCGTGCCTCGCGGCCGCGAGAGCAGGCGAGAACGTTCGGGAACACGAGGTGGATGAAGGATGAACGATGAGGGATCGGGGCGGGCGACCGAAAGCACGGTGGCTGACGCCGGGACGCCGGGACGCGGCGAAGCAGGGGTTTGCGGTTTTTCTGCCTCCTGCCTCCCTTTTGACAGAGGCGCACCATTTATGGTACACCTGTGAGAATGGTGTCGAAGCGGATCACGGTGTGCTTCTGCCGCCTGAGGAGTGGCAAGGAGCCGGTCCGAGAGTGGCTGTTGTCACTTTCGCGCGAGTTCATCAAGAAGCAACGGAAGACACCTCCGCAGGATCTGGCGCTTGCCCGTCGGCGAATGCGGGAGGTGCTCGATGCGCTGCGGCGCAAAGGAGGATGACGATGCGTGCGAAGACAAGAATCAAGGCGTCGCCGTTGGGCGCGCCGTTCGACGCGTTCCTTCGTGAGCACGACCTTTACGAAGAGGCGACGCTCGCCGCGACCAAGCGTGTGCTGGCTGAACAGATTCGCCAAGCGATGGACCAGCAGCAACTGAGCAAGTCCGAAATGGCCCGGCGGATGCAGACGTCACGGGCAGCGATTGAACGGCTGATCGACCCCGAGAACGAGAGCGTGACGCTTCAGACGCTGGACAAGGCAGCCAGGGCGATCGGTCGCCGCTTGGCTGTCGCGCTCGTGTAATCGTTCGGCCTCCCGCGGGAGCCTTCGGCTATCTTCTGCTCGTCCACGCCGGGTCGCGAAACTGCGCGGCGCGTTCGGTCGCTTCGTGTCGCTCGTCTTCGGGCCAATCCGCTCGTAGGAACTCGACGTCCCAGCTCTGCGCCAACTGCTGCGTGATGCTTTGGATCAGTTGATCGACGTCGTCCGGCGCCCCTAGCGCTGCGCTGGTCTGTTCGTCGAACTGGCGCTCCAGAATGATCGATCCGTGTTGCAGGACGGCCTCGTGCGTGCGCCGCTGGGCGCTTCCGGCCAGCTTTGCGTCGCCGACGACCACGTCCGTGGCGTGCTTCCGCGAGAAGCAAAGGAACGGGCCGTCTCGCACGCCGTCGGACTCGGATCCGCACTCTCCGCGGCGCTGGGCGGTCACGCGCAGCGCGCCGGCCGCCGCGATGATCGCCGCGTGCACCGCGTCATACAGGCAGGCCGGGTTGCCGGCGGCCAGCCGATGGGCGCGGGGCAGGGCGAGCGAGTACGTCAACTCGGCCGCATGCACGATGGCGCCGCCGCCGGTCACACGCCGGATCACGGGCAGTGTGCCGAGCGGAGACGGCAGCGCTTCGTAGTCGGCGTACGGCTGGAAGTACCCCAGC
>CAYMME010000415.1:0-8334 GCA_964391465.1 uncultured Planctomycetales bacterium | reverse complement strand
GACGGTGGCGGGATGCACAACACGTTCAGCAGCCCGACGTTGGTCACCTGCACTTTCGGTGAGAACTCCGCCCCCAACTCCGGGGGCGGTATGTTCAACGATCGAAGCAGCCCCGCGCTCACTCATTGCACATTCAGCGGGAACTGGGCTCTGTACTACGGCGGCGGCGGGATGTGCAACGACTTCAGCAGCCCGACGCTGACCGACTGCACCTTCAGCGACAATATCGCGCATGCGTTTAGTGTGGGCAAGGGGGGCGGCGGGGTGCTCAACGATGATGACAGCACCCCGACTCTGGTTGGCTGCACGTTCGACGGGAACTCCGCCGGTTCCTCCGGTTCCGGCAGCGGCGACGGCGGCGGGATGCACAACGACGACAGCAGCCCGACGCTGACCGACTGCGCGTTCATCGAGAACGTGGCAGTGGGCCTAGGCGGCGGGTCGTACTACCGGAACAGCGATCCCTCTACACTGACCGACTGCACCTTCAGGGGGAACGCCGCGGGCTGGCATGGTGGCGGGATGTACAGCGATAGTGACCTCAGGCTGATGAACTGCACGCTTAGCGGGAACGTCACAGGCTCCGACGGTGGTGGGATCTACGCATTCAACAGGTCGACACTGACCAACTGCGCGTTCAGCGAGAACGTGGCAGCGGGTCAAGGCGGCGGCATCTACGCCCACTCCCCTGCGACCACGACAAACTGCATCCTGTGGGGCAATAGCGACAGTAGCGGGACCGGCGAGTTAGCTCAGTTCTACGGTCCCGGCCCCATCGCATACAGTTGCATCCAGGGCTGTACGACCTACTGTGCTGACCCGAACGAGCACAACATCGGCGACGACCCTCTGTTCGTTCGCAACCCTGATCCCGGCCCGGACGGCACATGGAACGGCGTGGACGATGACTACGGTAACCTACATCTGTCCTCCGGGTCTCCGTGCATCGACGCAGGCGACAACACAGCAGTACCGGCTGGCGTGATTGCCGATCTCGATGGCAAGCCCAGGTTCCTGGATGATCCCGACACGCCGGACACTGGGAACGGTACCCCGCCGATCGTGGACATGGGTGCGTACGAACGCCCGGCCTTTCCATCGCCCGTGCCTGTGCTGACGGTGCAGGCGCTGGCAGCCGCAATGTTGCTGATCGCCGCACTAGGTGCTGCCTGCATCCGACGGAGGGCAGTGACGCCAGCGTGATCTGACAAGGGCGATTGTGCCCGCCGACGTCACGCAGCAACCCTACGGCCGGGCACGCCCATGCCTGCGTTGGGTGGCACGCCCAAGCATGGCGGCGCCGGTCTGTGGGGAGCGGCTTGACGGAGGCTTGCTCATAGATGCCACCCCGCTTGCGGGGACCGGGCGCTGACTACTTCTTTTTCGGCGGAAGCTGCTTGAGCCCGGTAGGTGCTCGGCGGGCGTCGCGGATGCGTTGACGGAGGAGCTTGGACAACTCGGCCACCTTACTCGCCGACTCCGGGCGATTGGCCAGGTTGGACATCTCCGTCGGATCGGATGCGTGGTCGTAGAGTTCGGCCCCGTCCCGGCCGTCCTTGCCCCATTCGGTGTAGCGGTACCGCGCAGTGCGAATACTGTACCCGTTGGCGTACTGCGTCAGCGCGGCGGTGCGCGGCGTGGCCGTGATGTCGTCCAGCACCGGCTTGAGGCTGACGCCGGACAGGTTGTCCGGCGCGGGCAGACCGGTCAGCGCCGCGAGTGTCGGATAGAAGTCGATCATCTCCGCAGGCGTCTTCGTGCTCTTACCCGCGGTCTTCATTCCCGGCACCGCGATGATCAGCGGCACTCGCGCCGCGTTCTCGAACAGCGTCGTCTTCTGGTAGTACCCGTGCTCACCCATGTGATAGCCGTGGTCCGACGTGAACACGATGATCGTGTTCTTGCTCAGCCCGAGCCGGTCGACCGCGTCGAGCACACGCCCGATCTGCGCGTCAACGAACGTGGTCGATGCGTAGTACGCCTGGATCGCCTGCCGGGCCAGATCGTCGGCGAGGTTGACCTGCTCCTTCTTGCGCGTCAGCGACCGGCGTGCCGGTTTCGGCAGCGTGTCGAGGTATCCGTCCGGCACGGCCGGCACCACGATCCGCTCGCGCGGGTACAACTCGAAGTACTTCTTCGGGGCGACGTACGGCGTGTGCGGCCGGTAGAACCCGACGGCCAGGAAGAACGGCGTCTTGTCCTTCGCGTAGCCTTCGAGCAGCTTGATGGCTGCGGCGGCCCCGATCCCGTCGGTCTGCTCCTCGTCGGTCCCGTCGGCGGCCAGCCAACTCATCGTCCCGCCGAAACGCCCCGGAACCAGGCTGAAGATCTTCGGCTCGTCGTCCTTGTCGCGCCCGCGCGGGTTGACCTTATGATCCCACGACTGGGGGTCGTCATGCCCGTCGGTGCCGATGGCCCGCGGCACGCCGTAGTGGTAGATCTTGCCCACCCGCGTCGCAGTGTAGCCGGCGCGGCGGAACATCTGCGAGAGGCTCTGTACGTCCGGGAGCCGCTCGCGCAGGAGAATGGCGTTGCGGCGGATCAACGTCTGATCCGGGTAGAGCCCGGTCATGAACGACGCCCGGCTCGGCCCGCACAGAGGGTACTGGCAATACGCCCGCTCGAACCGCAATCCGCGGTCCGCGAGCCGGTCGATGTTCGGCGAACGCACGGTCTCGTGCCCGTAGCAGCCCAGATCGCAGTTCAGGTCGTCGCAGATGATGAACAGGACGTTGAGTTTCTCGGGCGCTGCGGCGCGGGTAGGGGTCGCGAACAGGCCCGAGCCCGAGGCGACAAGCAACGCAACTGCAATCAAGCCGTTTGTTTTCATGGCCCCACAGATCTCCCAGTGTGCGCCGCAACGACTGGCAAACGAGCGCGCGGCTACTTCCGCTGCCAGCGCTTCCAGGCCGCCCCCGGACGGTCGACGCGGAACTGAACCAGACGCCGGTGGTCGACCTCGGTTACGTACGCGGTCCGCCCGTCGGGGCCGCCGAAGCAGATGTTGCTCGGCTTGGACCCGAGCACGTCGATCTCGCGCAGCACCTTGCCGGCCGGCGAGACCGCCACAACCGTGCCCTTGCCGTGGCGTGTGATGTAGATGTTGCCGTCGACATCGCAGCGCATGCCGTCGAAGCCGTGGTCGGGGAACTCGATCAGCAGGCGCTTGCCGGACAGGCCGCCGTCCTTGGCGATGGCGAAAGCCCAGACCTTCCGCTGCACGGTCTCATTGACGTATAGCGTCTTGCCGTCCGGCGACACCTCGATGCCATTCGTCGTGCCGAGCTTCGAGGCCGCGAGGGTGACCTTGCCCTTGCGGTCGATTCGCCAGATCTGTCCTTCCCCTTTACCCCAGTTCGGATCGCTGGCGTAAAGTGTGTCGTCGGGTGCGATGGCCAGATCGTTGGGCTGGTGCATGCGGTCCTCGTGCGCGAAGACCGTCACGGCACGCGTCTTGGGGTCGACGCGCAGCACGTTGTGGTTGACGTAATCTGCCACGTACATGACACCCTTACGGTCGAATCGAATCCCGTTCCCCACGCTCTTGCCGGGCAACTCGACATAGACCGCGGCCTTGCCGTCCGGCGTGACCTTGCCGATCGTCTGCTGCTTGGCGAGATTGACGGCATAGATGTTCCCCTGCGCATCGCAGGCCGGACCCTCGATTCCGGTCGTGAAGTCGTTCTCGGCCGTCAACGGCTTCGACACGAACAGCTTCTCGCGGTCGGCACCCTCGGCCGCCGGGGTCAAAACGGCGGCCAGAATCGCAAGAGACAGAACGCGGCACGAACTTACAGTGTCAAGGCGCATCGTCATTTCGTTCTCCTCGTTGAGTGGACACGCGGATCATAGAACCCGCGGAGCGCCGTGCCAAGTCGACTGACGACGCGCCCTCCCATCGGGCCCGTTGCAGATCGGCGGCGTGCACCGTCCCACTCGGCGAAGGGGCTGCCAGCCAAATCCGAACCGCGCCCGTCAGGAAGCGGCCTGGGGACGCCGCCTTTGCTTGGCGAAGCAAGAGCATCTGCGACGGAGACCGGTGCGGGCCGCTTCCTGACGGGCGCGGTTCGGATACGGAAGGGCACCTCTCGTGCGTTTGATCGGGATTGCTTGATGCCGTGCGCGACGCACGGCTAGAATGGTCGCCGGTCTGAGGGGAATTGTGCTTTGCGCGAGAGACATCATACCGAGAGGGCTTTTCCGTGAATCTACCTGCAAGAGTATGTATCGGTTGCCTGTTGGTGAGCGTCGTTCTGGGCGGCGAGGCCCGAGCGGCGGAGTGGCCCAAGCACATGCAGGTGTTGCTCGACGAAACCACACCCCTGAAGTTCGACCGGGGCAAGCGGCTGCCGCTCTATCTTTGGCCCGCGATGAACGCCGGCGATGTCGACGAAGCAGCGGCCGAGGCCATCGTCAAGACGCTCAACGAGCGCGGCGTGGGGCTGGTCAGCTCCTGGTCGCCCGCCCCGAAGAGCCGGGAGAAGAACCTCGAGCAGGTGCTCAGCGTCGCTCGCGTGCAGACCCGGCTCGGCCTGCACGTCAACGTGAACGCCAACTCCTGCCTCTACTCGTTCTACAACGGAGACGAGCAGACGGCGCACATCGACAAGGACGAGAAGCCCTTCTGGGACGACTCGTTCGGGAAGGGGCACAAGATGGGCTGCCCGTTCACGCTGGACTATCGCCGGCCGGCGATGCGTGAGCGGATCGAGTTCTTCGCCAAGGCGTACAAGGAGGCCGGGGTGAACCTCGACTTCGTGTTCGCCGACTGGGAGATCGACGGGCCGGTCGACGTGAATCGGGCCCACGCCGCATCCAAACGGTGCACCCGCTGCCGCAAGAACATCAAGGGCATCGACAACTACAGGGCGTTCCAGAACGCCGTGCGCGCAATGCGCGCCGATCTCGAGCGCGAGTGCTATGCCACACCCCTCCTGTCGCGGTTCCCGCAGGTCCAGGTGGGCAACTACGCCGTGCATCCGCACAACGGGTTGCGCTACTGGTACGACTACTTCGAGTACTACGAGGAAGGTCAGCCCTATGAAGCAGACCAGCAGGCCAAGTACCGGCGCTGGCCCGACGAGTTCTCGAGCAGCGGCTTCACGTTCGCCATGCCGGTGGTCTACACGTGGTACCCGACGTACGGATGGTACGACTTCAAGGACACGGATTACCGCTGGTTCTACAACATGCTGCTGGTCGCGAGCAACGCCGGCCAGAGCACACCCGCGGACATCCCGATCATCAGCTTCGTGCACTGGCACACGACGGCCCCGCCGAAGGATGCGGATCCGGCGGTCAAGCAGTTCAGCGAGGAGAAGTACCAGGAGTTGCTCTGGCACATGCTGCTGCGAGGCGTCGACACGTTCTACCTGTGGTCCCCGGCCAAAGAGGCGCCCAAGGAGATTCGCCTGCTGCACCCGGTGTATGCGGCCGCCCAGGAGTACGGCACGTTCCTCGAGCGCGGCGTGCCGATCAACTTCGCCGTGCCGAAGACGCCGGCCCCGGTCGTGTCGGGACTACGGCTAGGCGATCGCGTGCTCGTCCGCCGAACGGAATTCGGCGATGCGGCCGGCCCGATCAAGGTGAACGTAGGATCGAAAACACTAAACGTCACCGCAGCCCCCGGCCGCTGCCAGATCCTCTCGCTCAAGTAGGGTCCGCCGTGCGGACCTTCCGAATGGGTGCCCCATCCTTCGCGGCTGTATCGCGAAGGGTGGGGGACGGATGCGCGCCGGTACCGACGGCCGGGTGGCCCACGTTTTGAAACGTGGGGGATACGATTCAAGGTGCGCACAAGCTGAATCACGGAATGACCAATGACGAAAGAAGCCCGAATGACGAATGACGAAACCGCGCGCGCCTCTGCGTTCGTCATTCGGGCTTCGTCATTCTTTCGTCACTCCGTCATTCGTCATCAGACATTCGGCGGCCGGCTCGAACACACACGACGGCCGCGGCAGCCAGTTCCTCGCCCGCGCGCAGATCAACCGGATGGCCGTTCAGCAGCGCCAGGAAGAACGTTTGCGTGGCGTCCTTGCCGTCCAGCAGGAACGCGTTCTGAAACGCGCCGCTCTCGCCGTTGCGGAAGGTGACGCTGCCGCCTTCCGCTCTGAGCGTCATCTCCCACGGCCCCTCGGACGCCACCAGCACTCGCTGACCGGGGTCCTTGCCTGGCGTTCCCGAGATCCGCTTGGACCCAATGCGCCCCGACCACTCCGTCAATCCGCCGAACGGCAGCGTGTATGCAACGAACGCCTTTGTCTTGGGCAGGTTCGCCTTCGGCGTGATCCCGAGTTCGATGCCGATCGTCGGCGAGTCATCCACGACGTACGTCAAGCGGTATTCCACGCGCGGTCCGGCCGGCCAGCCGCGCTGAACGCCGTTCCAACTCGGATTGCGAAACGCGCCGCGAAACGTGACGAGGGTTTTGTCTTCGCGCGGCTCGATCGTCAATCGGGGACTGGTCTCACACGTGCTACCCACCACGCTTCCCTTGCGCCAGATCCCCCAATCGGAGTAGACCTTGGGCGCCGCGCTCACGAACGGGCGTGACGTTCCGGCCGGGTGCAGAAAGCGGATCACCCCGCCCCGTCGACGAGAGAGTTGCAGGGCGTAGTGCTCGTTGACCACGCGGACCCAGAGTGAGTCGACGTTGATCCCGTCGGGACGTTCGACAGACGCTGAGTACTTCTGCAGCTCGGCAAGTGCGGCCCAGCCGTCCGCGTGCTCGTGCACATCGACAGGGCCGTCGGCGATCACGCGCACCGCGCGCCCTTCGGAGGAAGAATCCTGGATCCGAAAGTCACGGGTCGTTTCGGGGCGGCACTCGAACACCACCGCCCGCCCGTCGTCGGCCAAGAAACCGGCAGCAGGGCGGTCCGCGGCGTCCCACAGCCTGCTTGTGACCGGCTGCCAGAAACGCCGCAGCATCACGGTCTGCTTCAAGTGATCTCCCTGCTTGTGGCGGTTCACGAAGGTGTCCAACAGGAATCCCTCACCGGTTCGCACGAACCAGTGCGTGACCGGCCTCACGTTGAACGTGACCGCTCCATCGTCGGCCGTGCGGTTCGCGATCGAGGGTTCGTTCGATGAACTCGCCGGCTTGGCCTGAGGATCAGCCGCGATCGGCTCACGGTTGAGCAGGATGACTCGAGGTCGGTAGGCCGGGATGGTCACGCGTCCGTCCGCAACGTGCCGACCGCTGTCGGCCAATTGAGCCACCTGGAATTGCCCATCCGTCGGCCACCGCAGTCGACACGCCACATCGCTGTCTCCGAGATTGACGGCCACCACGGCCTGACCCTCGGAGTGCTCGCGCAGAAAGGCAAACACACACGGTACGTCGCACTCGACGACCTGGTAGTCCGCCGTCCCTTCGCGCAACGCCGCGAAACTGTTTCGCCGGCCCAGCCACTCGCGCAGCTCGGGGGCGAAGCCGATCTCCTGCTCCTGACAGATCAACGGTGTGCCTTGGATGAACACGCACACGGCCATCAAGGCCTGCGACAGCCCCACGCCGTAGAAGTTGGCCGCACGGACCACGTCGTGATTCTCGAGAAACCGCACCAGTCCCGGCAGCGCCCGGCGCGGGTAGGTCACACGCTGCATCTGTAGCCACTTCCGTGCTTCGACGATCCATTGCTCGATCGACTCGGTGTCGTGCAGGTCCCGCACGATCATGTGAAACGGGTAGTCGAACAGCATATCGCCGTGGCGAAAGAACACGCTCCTGCCTTTCTCGGGCAGCATCACGGCATCGGGATTGACGGCCCGGGCGCCGGCGCGCAGGACCCGGTTCATCTCGAGCCCGCCCCAGTCGTGCGTGGCGCTCGGCCGGCGGCCGGACGGCGATTGCCAGTTCGGCACGTTGCCGCAACCGCCGCAATCGATGCGAAAGCCGTCAAACCCGAAATCGCCCGCCCAGTAGCGAGCCACATTGCCCATGTGGGCGAGCCACGGCTCCGAGGCCGGGTCCATCGCGACCTGTCCCCAGGCCTTGCTGACCTTTCCGTTCTCGTCGTAACAGACGGCCGAGGGTCCGGCCTGTGTGGCCGACGGGCAGTTCAGATCGCGCAGAACGTGCGGCACGATGTCGAGCAACACACGCAGACCGGCGTCGTGCGCGGTGCGTACGAACGCCTTCACGTCCTGGGCCGAGCCCAACTCCTTGGCGATGTGCCGCTGGTCCGGCACGGTGTAAGGCCACGGCGGCGAGCCGTGCAACGGCATCACCCACATCGCGGTGAAGCCCAGGCCGGCAATGTAGTTCACCTGTTGCCTTGAGAGTACCGGGTTCCAGCCTACTTCGTACCCTTGGTTTTCGCAATCCGC
>CAYMME010000414.1:0-8416 GCA_964391465.1 uncultured Planctomycetales bacterium | reverse complement strand
TGACATCCGCCCCCGCTTTGTTCAACACGTGCGAGATCAACCGCTGGTTGTCCGGCCCGTCCTCCGCGAACAGAATGCGGCACGCGTGCAGCGACGACGAGGAGACGTCCGCAGCGGATCCGCGGGTGTCGCCCGCGACCGCGATGGCCGACACGGGGTCCTCGATCATCTTCACGCCGTCGAGCGGGCCGGTCGTCACCGCGGTTCGGATGCGCGTGCCGATGCCCTCCCGGCTCTCGACCACGGTGACGTCGCCCCCCAACATCTGGGCGAATCGCTTGCTAATGGTGAGGCCGAGACCGGTACCGCCGAACTTGCGTGTCGTTGACGTATCGGCCTGGACGAACGGCTGGAACAGCCTGCCGACCTGCTCCGGCGTCATGCCGACGCCGGTGTCCACGACGTCGAACTCCATGCAGGGCGCATCGCCGTCGTCCACCAGGCGACAGATCAGCCGCACGCTGCCCACCTTGGTGAACTTGACCGCGTTGCCGGCCAGATTGATCAGGATCTGGCGAAGGCGCGTCGGGGCCGTCTGGATGGTCTCGGGAATCGCGCCGACGCTTTCGACGCCGAAGGCCAATCCCTTGGCGTTGGCCCGCACCTGAGCGAGCGAGGTCACCTCGGCGAGGATCCGGAACGGAGAGCAAGACACACACTCGGCCGTCATCTTGCCCGCCTCGACCTTGGACAGATCGAGGATGTCGTTAATGACACCCAGCAGGTGCTCGCCGTTCCGCCTGATCCTTCTGGCGGCCTCAGTACTCTCCGGACGGGCGTCCGCGCCATTGCCGGGCTCGAGGAGCATGTCGGCAAACCCGAGGATTGCCGTCATGGGCGTGCGAATCTCGTGGCTCATGTTGGCCAGGAACTCGCTCTTCGATTGACTGGCGACCTCCGCGTCCTGCTTTGCGGCCCTGAGCTGCTCCATGGCCGCCTCCAATTCCATCCCCGCGTGTTTCTCGCGGGTCAATGCTTTGACCAACTTGGTGTTGCTTTCGCGCAGCGCTTCCTCCGCCTGCTTGCGCTCGGTGATGTCGCGGTAGATGATCCCCACGGCCTGGATGCTGCCCGAACGACCCGTGATCGGTGACAGAGACGACTCGCTCCAGGCCAGCCGGTCTCCGACCCGCACACAGTCCTCCGCCTGCGTCGGCTCGGCCGTGGCGAAGAACTGCCGGAGTCGTTCGACCCAGACATCCCTGAACTCAGGAAGAGCACTCATGACCTCCCTGATGTTCTTCCCCTCGATGCTTTCGCCCCCGACTCCCAGGTACTGATTGGCCGCGGTGTTGGCGTGTATGTAGTTGAGTTCCCGGTCCAGAATCACAACGCAATCACTGGATGACTGGAACAGAAACCGGAAACGCTGTTCACTTTCCCGAAGCTGGTTCTCGGCCTGCTTGCGCTCGGTGATGTCGATTCCCATTCCGACAAGGCACTGCCTCCCCTCGAGCATGACCCGCTTGCCGGTGAAGAAGTACGGAGTCGTGGTTCCGTCTTTCGATACGAAGTCCGCTTCCGGGGTGGAGTATCCCTCGGCGAAGACCTGCCCGACGGCTTCCTCAATGATCGGCCGGTCCGGACCGCCGAAGAAATCCCAGGGCTGCATCCGGGACAGCTCCTCGGCCGAGTATCCGGTCACCGACTCGAAGTTGCGATTCCACCGCAGGAACTTGCCTTGATCGTCGAAGAGGTAGAACACTCCCGGAAGACTGTCGATCGTCGAATCGGAGATGCTCTTCTCCCGCCGCAGGCTTGTCTCCGCCTGTTCGCGTTCGGCGAGGGCGCGATCCTTGAACGACTCGTACAGAAAGGCGAACGTCAGGATCAGCAGAATCAGGCCGATCGAAGCAAGAAGACAAAGCAGGGCATACTCGCCCGGTGTCAGATCATTGGGAAAGACGTACCCACCGCGGTCGAGCAAGTAGAACACGATGAGGGACGCCGTCGCGACGGCGGCGCAGATGACGGCGGAACGGCGTCCCGCCGTGCTCAGCGCCACAATGGGAACGGCAGCGTACCACCAGAGCGTGATGGCCTGGTGCCCCCCCAGCCTGCACGCGAGGACCGTCAACACACTGAAGAAAGTTGCGGTGAGTAGGTTGCCCGACAGTGAGACCTTCCCGGTCCGGCGCATCATCCATAGGGCATAGAGTGCGGCCACGATGCTCGCGGCGAGCGCGGCGGCGTTGGCCTGGCTGCCCATCCGGAAGAGGACCACAGCGTAGTAGGCGGCCGTCGAGATGAGTGCGATGGCGAACGCGACCGTAAGCCGGGCACGACGGAGTGTGTCCAGGTCGCGGCTCCGGACTCCCGCCGGTATCAACCAGTCGACCGCGACGCTCATCCTGGACACGAGCGCTCGACTGAGGTGATTGATTCCGGATACGCTTGCCATGACTACCAACCGAACCCGAACCCGATGATCACGCTGTGCTGCGTCTGTTCAACCTCGCTCAGGCCGTACTCGTACCCGAGCGGGATGTCGCTCGCACCGCCGCCGCTCATCGAGTTCTTGAACCCCAGAACGTACCCGGCCCCCACCCACCAGTTGTCCTGCTCGTAGCGAAGTCCAACGGTGACGTGATGCTCGGCCAGCACCGACCCGACGGGACAGAGGTTGTGCCGGCCAATCGGGTTCCTTCCGTAGTTGTAGCCCACGCCCAGAATCCAGTGTTCGTCAAGTTTGTACTCGGCGCCGGCGATGAAGACCCACTGGTCACGATACCCGAGGGGCAGCGGCAATCGCAGGTCGATCGGACCGTTCGTGGTCACTGTGAGTTCGTTCAGCGAACTGTTCGTGTAGTTGATCCATCGCGTCTCGCCGATGAGCTTGAGCCGATCGGTCACATCCCAGGCCGCCCCGAAGCTGATTCGCTGAGGCAGTCTGAACGTGTCGAGGTTTGCGTCGCCCAAGTCGATCGGCAAGAGACCGAACAACGATGCCTGCGCCTCACCGCCGCTCAGATCGCCGAACCAGGACGGTGATCGGTACGCGACGCCGAACGTGAGGTCATCTCGGGCCTGGTAGTGCAGTCCGACCTGGAATCCACCGCCGAAGGCGTACCCTCGTTCGAACTGCGTGTAGGCCGGCCCCAAAGCCATGCTGAAGTCGGATGTCGTGACTTCACCCCGAACGCCGGCCCCGAAGGAGAGCTTGTCCGTGAGCTTCCAGGCAACGTTCGCGTAGAGACCCACGTCCTTGCAGTCCGCCCCCATGCGTTTGCTGGCCCAAGGCATCAACAGCGGGCGGCTGTGGAACCGATTCATCAGCCCCGACTTGGCGTGCAGGGCAATGCCCCAGGTGAGGCGATCGCTGATGGGCAGCGAGACGGCCATGTCGGCGAGCGGTACGATCCGAACTTCGGAGAACGCGGTATCGGTGGGGCTCTCCCACTTGACGACCGGGAAGACGACTTGGCTGGCAAGGTCGAAGTCATGCCGCTCACGCGGCCTGAGACTCAGTGTGGCCGGGTTGTCGATCTGGGACAGGGCCGAGTCGCCGACCGCCACATCCGCGCCTCCGCGAGCTCGGGCCTTGAAGCTCACGCCCGTCATCTCCACGCCGTTGCTGGCGGAGGCCCGGTCGGCCCAGACGGCAAGCAGCGCGGCCGCCAAGGCAGCCCGATGTACCAGTCGGTTCGAGGCGTTCATTCTGCACCCCCGACGGTGATGTCGGATACGGACCCCCAGAGCGCCCGTCCCCCCTCACCACGACCCGCATGCCGGGGGCACAAGCCCGGCAGACAGATAGGAGCGATAAGCCGACGGCGCCGACCGACGTGGCTTTAGGAGAGATCGGACGATTCTCGGGCCCCCATGACATATCGGCCCGCCCGGAGGAACACTTCCATGGCGTCCGATAGCCGTGATGTACTGCATGGTCCGGAGGCACGCGCATTGCGGGGCACGCGAGGAACAGGCCGTGACGCAACACTAAGCGGGGTCGCTGTCGGCCGGGTACGGCGTGACCTCGCCGCGGTTGAGGCGATCGAGCATGGCAAGGAGGCGGTGATTCATGGTCAAGTGGGGTACGGCGAGGCCGGCGGCGTGGGCGCGGCGGACGGGCTCGCCGAGAATGGGATCAACTTCCAGCGGCCGCCTCTGCTCGTAATCGATCAGCATCGACGGCCGATAATGGCCCATCGTCGCCGTGTTCGTGAACATCTTGTCGATCAGCGGCTCGGGATCGATTCGGCAGCCGTTGGCGTTGCCGGCCTCGATCGTCTCGACCATCAGGGCTCGGCAGATGCCGCGCAGGCCTTCGTCGTCGAGAATCCGCCGCGTGCTCACGCCTCCCGCAGTGACGCACAACGTCGAGAACGGGATGTTCCACGCCAGCTTCTCCCAGCGGGCCTGGTTGAGTGAAGCGGGCACGGCAACCTCGATACCGACTTCGCGAAAGAGGTCGGCGATCTCCTCGGCGATCGCTCTCGTGTCGAGGAAGTGACCCATCGAGAGGCGGCCGTAGGCGAAGTGCCGCACCACGCCCGGGGCGATGCGGTTGATACAAACGAAGGCCATGCCCCCGAGCACACGCTCGGGGCCGAACCGGTCGGCAAGCGGTTGCTCGACGCCGAGACCGTTCATGAGAGCCAGGATGCGCGTGCCTGGTCCGACGCACGGAGCGACGAGAGCGTTCGCGGCGCCCAGCCCCGTGGCCTTGAGCGAGCAGAGGACCAGATCCGCATGCCCGATCTCGGCCGGGTCGGCGCAGACGTTGACCGGGCCGCGGAAGTCGCCGTCCGGGCTGATCACCGCCAACCCGTTCTCGCGGACGGCCTGGCAGTCGGAGCGCATGTGGAAGTGCACGTCGTGCCCGGCGCGCATCAGTCGCGTGCCGTAGAAGCAGCCCACACCACCAGAGCCGATGACTGCGATCTTCATCTCTGCCCCGCACTGTAGAAACGCCCAATCACGTCGTCAAACACCGCATCGGGACGGACCGACACGGCCCCGCCGGCGTGCGCCAATCGCGCAGGCATGCCTCTGGGCTCAGGGTTCATTGACCCCCGCGCGGGGACCAGCTAGGATCGCGGTGGCAGGCGAAATGGGGCATACAAGATGAGTGACCACGATGATATGAATGTGGAGCCGTCGGCGTCGAATGGAGCCAAACTGACGTTCCTGGGGAGGATGGGTTCCTGGCTCGGGTCGGCGGTGCGGTGGAACGGGCGAGCGGAGGAACCGGACCGTGTGGCCCAGCTCCAGGCGGCAGTCGACGCCCTGGGCACGCATCTGACCGAGGTGCGCGAGGAGCTCGAGGCAAACCGCGATACCGGCGGCCAGATCGCGGGAGCGGTCAGCGAGTTGCGAGCGGCCATCGATGACCTGCCCGCGCTGTGCCGCGAGCAGGCCGAGACGGTGGCGGGACTCACCGAGCGGATCGATGTCTCGCGCAGCCGAACCGAGGAACTCGGAAGTACCATCGAGTCACTTCCGCGAGCCATGAGCGCCCAGGCCGCCGCTCTGCACGATCTCACCCGGGAGGTGCAGCGCAGCAACGAGACGGCGCGCGAGATGCGGGAGACACTGGCATCGTTGAGCAAGGCCGTCGAGCAGCTCAGCGAACGCAGCGCCGAGTACGACGAGACGATCCTGCGGGTCGACACCAACGCGGGCATTCGCGAACGGACGCTCTCGGACATCATTGAAGCGCAGAACAAGCGGTTCGCCGGGCTGATGTGGCTGATGGTCGCCGCGCTCGGGGTCACGCTGGTTATGGCCTTCGTGCAGCTCGTGATTCTCACCAGCGATTAGCGCGGTTCGCCTTGGTCATGGCCCGGCTGTCCGACTTCGCTTGATCGCCCGTGCCGCCTTTCCTATCGTGTACCGCGTGAGCCGCTTTCCACGTAATCGCTTGTTCCGGCTGCGCTTCGGCGCCGCGATTGTGTGGGCGGTCGTCGCAGGCATCGGCTGCGATGCGCCACCCAAGGCGATCCCGGACGCAGGGGCTGAGTTGGCCGTACGGCCGCCCGAGTCGGTCGGAATGGACGGGCGAATCCTCGCGCAGATCGACGGCCTCGTTGCGGCCGCGATTGACGATGCGCTGCTGCCCGGGGCCGTGGTCCTGGTCGCGAAGGATGGCGCGGTCGTGTGGCGTAAGGCGTACGGCCACCGCGCGGTTCACCCGCAGCCGGTGCCCATGACCGTGGACACGATCTTCGACGTGGCATCGGTGACCAAGGTGATCGCCACGGCAACTTCGGTGATGCTGCTGGCCGAGCGCGGGCTCATCGATACGACGGAGAAGGTCACGGCATGCATCCCGGAGTACGCCCGGAACGGTAAGGGCGAGACGACGATCGAGCAGTTGCTCACGCACACCGCCGGCTTGCCGCCCGGCAACCCCCGAAGCGACTACGACGACGGTCCGGAGCGGGCCATCGAGCGGATCTTCGCGATCGAGCCGGCGCAGCCGATCGGCTCGCGGTTTCGCTACAGCGACGTCGGGTACATCGTTCTCGGAGAGATTGTCGGCCGCGTTTCCGGAGTGCCGCTCGACGCGTTCGCCCGACAGGCCGTGCTCGAACCGCTCGGGATGGCCCACACGACGTTCAACCCGCCGCAGACCTGGTGGCCGCGCGTCGCGCCGCAGGACCGGCGCGACGGACAGTGGATTCTCGGCGAGGTGCACGATCCGCACGCGCATTTGCTCGGCGGAGTCGCCGGGCATGCGGGGCTGTTCTCGACGGTCGACGATCTCGCCCGCTACTGCCAGATGATCCTGAACGACGGACGCGTGCCCAACGACGACCGCCAGTTGCTCTCGCCCGAGACGGTCCGGCGGATGACACGGATTCCGGCCGAGGCGACCCACGGTCGCGGACTGAGTTTCGACGTCGACACGGCGTATTCCTCGCCGCGCGGTGACGTGTTCGTCGCGGGCGAATCGTTCGGGCACACGGGATTCACCGGAGCCAGCCTGTGGATCTCGCCGCCGGATCGGACGTTCGTCATCATCCTTTCGAACCGCATGCACCCGAACGGCACCGGCGACGTGCGCGGGCTGCGGCGGAAGGTGGCCACCGTGGTGGCGTCCGCGATTCGGCGCGAGGTGCTGCCCGGCATCGACGTGCTGGAACGCGACGGCCTCGCGCCGCTGACGGGTCGGAAGGTGGGGGTGATCACCAACCACACGGGCCGGACGCGGTCGGGACGATCACTCGTCGCGTTGCTCCACGCAGCGGGCAATGTCGAGCTGGTGTCCGTCTTCAGCCCTGAGCACGGCTTCAAAGGGGTACTCGACGAAGCCGTTGCCGACGCGCACGATGACGCGACAGGTGTGCCGATCTACAGTCTATACGGCGAGACGCGCCGTCCTACCCGCACGATGCTCGAAGGCATCGACACGCTCGTGTTCGACGTGCAGGACATCGGCACACGCTTCTACACGTACATCACGACGATGGGCTACGCGATGGAGGAAGCGGCGCGGCACGGCATCCGCTTCGTGGTGCTCGATCGGCCGAACCCGATCAGCGGGATACGCCCGGCCGGCCCCGTCGCGGGCGCCGACAAGCTGAGCTTCACGGCGTACCACCGGCTGCCCGTGCGACATGCGATGACCGTCGGCGAGCTTGCCAGGCTGTTCAACCGCGAGCGGATGATCGGCGCGGACCTGCACGTCGTGAAGGTCGAGAACTGGCGGCGCGGTTTGTTCTTCGACGCGACCGGGCTCGAGTGGGTGAATCCATCGCCGAACATGCGCAGCCTCACCGAAGCGATTCTCTATCCCGCGATCGGGCTGCTCGAGATGACCAACCTGTCGGTGGGCCGGGGCACGGACCGCCCCTTCGAACATTTCGGGGCCCCATGGATCGACGGGACAGCGCTCACCGCCGCACTGAACAAGCTCGACCTGCCCGGCGTGCGCTTCACGGCCACACAGTTCACACCGGACGCGAGCAAGTTCAAGGGCCAAGCGTGCCGCGGCGTTGATGTGCATCTGATCGACCGGTACGACTTCGCCCCGGCGCGGACCGCGCTGGGCATTGCCCGTGTTCTCGAGCGGCTCTACGGAGAGCAGTGGAAACACGAGAAAGCGAATCGTCTGCTGGCGAACGAAGAGGCAATGACGGCGTGGCAGCAAGCCGACACGCTCGATGCGGTTGCCCAGACGTGGAACCAGGAGTTGAAGGCGTTCGAGCAGGTGCGAGACAAGTACCTGATCTACGAGTAGCAGTTCGGACACACAATGCGAGAATCCCTTCTCGCACAACGATGCCGTTACGGAAGGGCATGACATGACATCACGCACTGCGAAGAACCATGTGAGACGCCTCGATCCAGCTCCGGAGGAGCGTAAGAGTCTAGCCCACGGCGCAAGCCGTGGGTTTGCTGTGGCACGTCGTGCCCAGCCCCGGAGGGGCGCGTGAGCCGCAGCGGCTCGGGATTGAGTCTACCACGGAGC
>CAYMME010000413.1:0-8443 GCA_964391465.1 uncultured Planctomycetales bacterium | reverse complement strand
ATGCCCCGAAGGGGCTACGGAATATAGCCAGGGGTGGAGCGAAGCGGAACCCCTGGATGCGTGCAACGAATCCCACACCGCCCCGGAGGGGCGGAGGATTCACTGGGCAAGAGGCTCCTCCGCCCCTCCGGGGCGGGACCGTGTTTGCGCTCGAGAACCAGGGGCTGCGCAGCGCTTCGCCCCTGGCTACGGTCCTCGGCCCCATAGGGGCCCCCCATAGGGATGGGGGTTTGGGAAATTGGAGCAGCGCACCCGCGGCAGGGGCGTGACGCTGCTGCGCTGCCCCCATTCGTCTTGCTGTTTTCGGAAATGGGAGCAGCGCAGCAGCGTCAGTCGCTTTCCGCGTCGTCGCCGCTGCTGATACAGCAGTGGCACACGGCCGAACGATCTCGCCAGGAAAGGACGAGCCATGAATTCGAGAGAACGTGTGCTTGCCAGCCTCGAACGCACCGGTTACGACCGCATTCCCATCAAGCACGACGGGACGCCCGAGGTGAACAAGATCCTGATGCAGCACTTCGGGCTCTCGAACATGGAGCAGTTGCTGCGCGTCGTCGGCGACGATTTTCGCTGCGTTGCCCCCGTCTATTGCGGGCCGGAGCTGCGCACCTTCCCCGACGGCAGTGTCGAGGGCTACTTCGGCGAGCGGTACATTCATTTCCAGTACGGGGAGGGGAAGTACCTGGAAGCGAGTCACCTGCCGTTTGCAGGTGTGGATTCGCTCGACAAGCTCGATCAGTCGCACTTTCCTACGGCCGAGTGGTTCGACTACTCGACCGTCAAGCAGCAGTGCGAGGCGGTCCGCGAGTTCGCGGTTTGCGGCGGTGGGCCGGGAGAGATGGACTTCATCAACGGGATCTCCCGCGCCCGCGGGATGGAACAGGTCATGATCGACCTGATCACCCGCGATCCGGTGTACCTGACGATTCTCGATGCCCGGTTCGAGTTCTACTACCAGACGCAGGAGCGCACGTTGCAGGCCGCCGATGGCCTGATCGACACCATGCATATCGGTGAAGACCTGGGCAATCAGCTCGGGCCCATGATCAGCATGGACATCTTCGACGAGATCTTCGCGCCGAGGCTCGAGAAGTATTTCGCCATGGTGCACGGCTACGGCGCCAAGACGATGATGCACATGTGCGGTTGCGTGGAGGCGTTCCTGCCGCGGCTGATCGCTCTTGGGCTGGATATCTACGACGTGGTCCAGCCGACCACGCCGGAGATGGACATTGCCTACCTGGCGGAGCATCACGGCGACCGTCTGGACTTCTGCGGCTCGATGTGTGTGCAGACCACGCTGCCGCACGGGACGGTGCAGGACGTGGAGCGCGAAGTGCAGCGAAGGCTGGCTCTGTTCCCGGACGGTGGTCTCATCCTCGGCCCCACGCACGCGATCCAGCTCGGCACGCCCTTGGAGAACACCCTGGCCCTGTACCGCGCCGCGGGAAGCCTACGCGAGGAGATCGACGATTCGATCCTGAGCATCAAGGCCGATGCGGACGCGGTGGACAAGATCGACATGGCCAAGTTGTACTGACCGTTGCCGCCGGGCGGCCGTCATCCGCCCGGCGGGCGGGCGTGGCCGTCTTTGACGTGGTCCATCCAGGCCGCGAGTGATTTCCGCAGACGGCGGAGTTGCTCAGCCGCGGCCGGGTCGGCGGCGAGGTTCTTCAGCTCGTACGGGTCGTTCTTCAAGTCGAAGAGCCCCTCGTCGTTGACGTCGCTGAGCATGTACTTCCATCGGCGCGTGCGCACCATGCGGTGGCCGATGCCCAGGCCGGCCACGCCGCAGCACTCGCTGAAGACCTCTTCCCGCAATGGCGTTTCCTTGCCCGTCAGCAGCGGCTTGAGGCTCTTGCCCTCCAGCCCGGCCGGAATCGGCACGCCGCAGAAATCGAGAATCGTCGGCATCACGTCGAGGCTCGTGACCATCTCGTCGCTCACCCGACCCGCCTGGACCGCGGCGGGATAGCGGACGAGAAACGGGACCCGAACCGACTCCTCGTACATGACGATTTTGTTGCCGATTCCGTGGTTGCCGAGGCAGTAGCCGTTGTCGGAGAGAAAGATGACCAGCGTGTTCTGTTCCAGCTCCAGGCGAGCAAGCTGCTCGAGCAGACCTCCGATCTGTGCGTCCATGTGCGAGATCACGGCGTAGTACAGCGCGATCATGCGCTGAGCTGCCTCGCGCGTCTTCGGGCCTCCGCCGTCGCGGTAGGTGATCTCGCCGGGCTTGCCCTGGTTGGTCAGCGAGATGTCGAGCGGCTTTTCCCGGAAGTTGGGGGCCAGTGGGATCTCCTCGGGCTTGTACAGCCGGCGCCACTTGTCGGGCGGCTTCAACGGAATGTGCGGCTGATGCGGTGATACCCAGAGGAAGAACGGCTTCTTGTCCTTCGCTCTTGCGGCCACGAACTGCTCGGCGAACCGGAATCCGCCGATGTCCTGGAGATTGGCGTGGTTGCGGCCCTCGTGAAAACCGAGATTCGCCTTCGGGTCGCCCAGGTGTGACTTGCCGCAATAGCCGGTCACGTAGCCGACTTCGCCGAGATACTGCGCGATCGTCTTGAGCTTGCCCTTCCGCACCTTCTCGATGAAGGGCTTGTTGTCGAGGAACGTCGACCCGTGCTGCTGCGGATACCGACTGGACATGATGCTGGCCCGGCTCGCAACGCAGACCGGCGTAGCGACGAATGCGGTCGTGAAACGCATCCCGTGCGCCGCGAGGGAATCGAGATGCGGCGTACGGATGGCGTCGTTGCCGGAGCATCCCATGGCCCGGAACTGCTGGTCATCCGTGAAGATCACGACGACGTTGGGTCGCTCCGATTGCGCTGGCACCGCATTCGCGGCGAACGCAAGAACAAGTACGGCGGCCGGGCCGGATGCGTACCACCGGGGAGACAAGATCGCTCTGAACATAGTTTCTGCTCGCGTGCTTGCCGCAATGCCGACGGCCGCCGTGGCCGCCGTTTCCGTTCACGTCTGAACGCCGCTCCTCCCAGGAGGCGTACCACTTTGCTGTAGCGGCCGGCGCCCCGCCGGCCGGGCGGCCTGCGAGGCGCAGGCCGCTACGTACGAGCAACCAACTCAATCGGGCCGTCCCAGCTCAAGCTCGACGAGCTTGAGAATCCTCATCTCCGGGATCTTCACCACGCACAGTCCGTCTCGACCGACTGTGGTCTTGATCTCCAGTGCCGCCTGACCGGGTTCGTGCAGGCGCGCGGTGACGATTCGCGCGAAGCCTGCCGGCAACGGCACCGCAAGCTCGACATCCCTGGCCACGCGGACGACGCGCGATTCTTCCGGGCCCGTCAGCGGTACGTTGTAGTTCACTACGTGCACGACGACGCGGGCGGTGTCTCCGTCGATCCGCTCCCACAGCCAGGTGCGCAGACCCGAGCCGCGCACCGGATCGATGAGCGAAGCCCTCCGCCCGAGTTGCTTCTCGATCAGCGCAGAAAGCGGCGATGGCGCGTGGTTCCGACGGATCGGGACGAGCCGGTCCATCTCCGCCATCATCTCGTAGCTGCCGTCCGTGCCTTTGCGGAACACGTCGCGCATGCGGCCGCCGCGGCAGACCTGGATGGCACGCTCCAGGCGCATGCCCCCTCCGCCAAGCAGGGCCTCAACAAAGGCGAAGTGCGCTACGCCGTTCGTGCTGCTGGAGGCCGCGCCGGCGCTCGTCTCGGGCAGAAAGGCTGGCCGGACCTTGCGGGGTCGGGCCAGGGTATCATAGCGACCGGTCTGTCCGGTCACGATCCAGTGCCCGCCTGCCCGCACGTGCTCGGCGACCACCGCCAGCCACGCATCGTCGAAGTGCGACACCTCCGGTGCGATGACCACATCGTAGTTGCGTAGCCTCTTCGGCGTGAGATCCGATTCGATGATGACGTCGAACGGGATCTGCTGATCGAGCAGATGCCGGGAGATCGCCGAGACCTGCCGGAGATGCTCGACGTTGTTGTAGTACGCCTGGTCGAACAGATAGGCCAACGCGACCCGCGCGGGCGATCGGTACCCTCTGTAGAGATGCCCTTGCGTCTTGTAGAACGCGCGGTAGTCGGCTCGGATCCGCGGGTGAATGAACGCGTGCTGCCCGAACACGCTTCCCCCGGCGGCGGAAGCCTCGGCCGTGGCCAGTTCCAGTGCGTCGGCGGTGCGGCCAACCTGCGACAGCACCACCGCCCGCACCCGGTTGGCAAACGCGAACTTCAGCTCCAGTGCGAAATCCAGCACCACCCCCGGCGCGACAAGCCCCGACGCCAGGTTCTCCTCGTACAACTGGATCTCACCGCCGCGTCGCCACCGGGCCAGATCGTGCCCGGTTTCGCTTCGCCCCGCCGCCCCGACGACGCGCCGAAGCGTTCCCCAGTTCGGGATCAGAAAGTAGCCGGGTCGGGCTTCCCGTCCCGCGTCCTGCATCGCTTCGAGCTGCTCGCCGGCCGACTCGGACCAGAATCGCTTGGTCTCGGCCCAGAGTAGTTGGCCCCGCGGCGTTTGCAGGGCCGGGTTCGCCAGGCGGGTCTCCTCGAACCCGAGTGCCCGCGGGTCACCCTTGTCCGCGAGCATCGATCGGATGAACCCTTCCGCCATCCCGCCGAGGTTCCCGCCGCCCGCATAGTCCAGATGAACCGCGTCGAGCGGTCCTTTGGTGTCAAAATCGATCCGGCGCCGCGCCGGTTCGTAATTGGCCTCGAGGTAGGGGATGAACCCGTCGAAGCTTCGCGCCCAGTGGATGTGATCGCCCGCTGCGTACAGTGACAGCCCCTCGACGCTGCTTGCGCCGAACGCCTCCTGGAGCTTCGCCCCGGGGTAGCGCTGTGCCAGGTACTTGCGGAATGCCGCCTGGCAGTGGTCGCAATAGCAGTGCAGGATGCAGTTGTCGATGAACGCGCCGTCGAACCCGCACTCGGCCATGTTCCGCATGACGACGTTGCAGAGTCGCCGCCAGCTCGGATTGTTCAGACACGGCGCGTAGCGCTTGATCGTGTCGCTTTGCCGGCGGTCCATGAAGCAGTTGTATCGGTAGTTGTAGCGAACGCGTCCTTCCGGATTCCGCTGCATCAGATCGAGCGGATCGTTCGGCCGCGGCCCGAGATCGTATTCCGAGAACGACTCCCATCGGTCGAACAGCTCCCAGAAGACCGATCGGGCCTTCGGATCGCCGGTGATCGTCTGATTGCAGAGGTACGGCGTGATCCACCGGACGCCCCGCGCGTGGAGGTCGTCCGTGAATTGTCGCACCCGAGCCAACCACTTGCGTTGCGCCTCCGGAGTCGGCGCGCCCGGCCCGTCATCGGCACGGGGAATGCCGGCACCGACGCCGTAATGCCCGAGGAACCGCACGTTGTGCCCCGGGTGGTAGAGCTCGGGTGGAGCTTCGTCGAATCGCTTCACGTATGCCGGGTCAACGATCTGGCCGTGGTCGTAGTGAAGGATGTACGTGAACGGAACCTGCGTTGTCGGGCGATCGGCGCCCGCGTCCGGCGCCTCGCCCGGCGCGGATGTGATCGCGAGCCAGAATGCGATTCCCCATGTTCTCATGATGTTTTCTCCGATCGGGCCGGGGCCGCTCAGCGCATTTGCGATCCGAGCTGCCGTGTGCATCGCGCAACACGAAGGCGAAAACCCAAGCTATCGCCGCGTGCGACCCTACGCAAGATACGTTCTGCGTGGATGGCGCGGCCGCGCCCCTCGACGCCGTCTGATGCGGCGACTACCATCACCACCCTGATGGGCGCGTGGTTCGTGACGTGGGGGCCGCGCGGTTCGCGAGGCGCGGCGCAAAAGACAGGATTTCTCCCATGATGAACCGACCGGTCTTGTCGACAACGGCAATCCTGATCTCGCTGGCGAGTGTGTGTGCAGCGGGCGAAAACAAGATCAACAAGCCCGTCGGGGTGGTGGTTGCTGAGATCTCCGAAACGCTCGTCCGCCCCGAGGGTCTGGCCGCTGATGACAGCTTCGACGTTGCCAAGACGCCGGCGCGGATTCGCTTCTCCGTGGTCGAGGGGCTCGCTCCGTTCCCGGAGGACCACAAGGGCAACTGGTCCAGTTGGGGCCAGTCGATTCTCGCGTCGGACGGCAACTTCTACAGCTCGATCAGCGATCACCGCGGTGTCGACGGGCGCACGTACATCATTCGGTATGAACCCAAGACCGGTCGGCAGACACGCGTGTTCGACTCGTACGCCCTGTTCGACCACGTGCCGGGAACGTACGGCCACGGCAAGCTCCACGGTCGGTTGGACGAGTACCCCAAGGGCTACCTGATCGGGGCCACCTACTGGGGTATCCCGCCCATCGACACGAAGTACAAGGGCAAGCGCTGGACCGGGCCCATTCCCGGCGGCCGGCTCATCCGGGTCGACCTCAGAAAGGGCACGACCGAAGACCTCGGCGTGCCCTTCGCACGCGACAGTTGGCCCATGTTCGCCACCGACACTCGGCGCGGCATCTTCCACGCGATCGGCTACGACTGCCACTATCTCGCTTACGATCTCAAGAAAGGCACGCCGCTCTACGCCGCGCTGCCGCCGCCGAACATCCACTGGTACCCGCGGGCTACGCTCGTCGACGAGGTTACGGGGAATTGCTACAGCACATCCAAGGAGCTGTTCGTCAAGTATGATCCGAAGACGAACAGGATGACCCACCTGACTGCGTCCGTCCCGGACAATCCGCACAACGACGATCCCGCCTCGGACCTTCGCGCCTACACCGAACGACGGGGCAAGGACGGGAGCTACATCTGCCAGAGCTTCGACGGGATGGTCTTCAAGTTCTTCCCCGACACGGAGAAGACCGAGACGATCGACGTCAACTGGGGAAAGGGTTTCTACTGCACGGCCATGGCGATGTCGCCGGGTGAGCGGTACGTCTATTACACCGTCGATGTCCACGGCTCGTCGTTCGAGCGTGGCTCGCCGGTCGTGCAGTACGATCTGGTCAAGAAGCGTCGAAAGGTGCTCGCGTTCCTCCATTCGCACTACCTTCGCGAGTACCGGTACGTGTTTGGCGGGTCGTACGCGATCACCGCCACGCGCGACGGCGCGCAACTGTTCATCACCTGGAACGGGAAGTTCCGCACCGAGGTCACGGGCGGTTCGTTCGGCGACCCGACCTTCATGCTGATCGACGTTCCCGCTTCCGAACGCATCGAGTAACACAATGACCGAACTGGTACTGTTGTCCGTGCTGGCCGGCTTGGCCGGTCCAGCGTCACCGACCTCGAGCCCCGCGATGCCGCTGTTCGACGCCGCCAGACCGGCTGCCGCGCAGCCAGCCGCCCTGACGAACCACGGCGATTGCCGCGCGGAGACGCGCAAAGGTCGCACCGTCCTGGTCATGGAAGAGGGCACTGACCCGTACCAGGAACCGTCGTGGGACTTCCGGTTCGCAGACGGCGTCCTGGCGAGCCGGGAGTCGCTCGTTCTCGAAGTGGTGTTCCACGACGAGGGCGCCGGACTGATCCGCTCCAGCGTGCTCGTCGATCCTGCATTCCATGGTACGTGGGTCGAGTCGACGCGGAAGTGCTCGTACACTCGCCTCAACACGTCCCGGCTGCGAAGTGCGTTCTTTCGGTTCGAGGTGCCGTCCCTTGACTGGTCCGCGACCGAGAAGCCGCACTTGCGCATCACGGGCTTGCAGTATCTCAGTGCGCTGAAGTTGCACAGCGCATTGTCCGACGCGCAGTGGCAGCAAGCGAGGCAATCGGTGCCCAAGGCCGTCAAGCCGATGGTACGCCTGACCCGGCCGATGCAGATCGTGTGTTCCGCCGACCTGGATACCCATTCGGATCGCGCCGCCCTGCACGCCTCGCAGAGCGAACTGTCCGAGCTGGCCCCGTTGGCTCGTGTGCTCGGGTTCAACGCCATCGAATCGTACGTGCGCTGGAACATCGTCGAACCGGCGCCGGGCAAGTTCGATTTCAGCCCCTATGACGAGATCGTCGAGACACTCAGGCAGTACGACCTCAAGTGGTTCCCGCTGCTCATTGTGGGCAGCGCCTATGCCCTTCCCGACTGGTTCGCGGACAGCGACGAGAACGTTGGTTTCGTGTGCCTGGAGCACGGGCGGTCGAACCCGATCCAGAGCATCTGGAGCCCGCACCAGAAGAAGCACGTACGGCGCTTTCTCACCGCGTTCGGGCGCCACTACGAACCCATGGGTGTGCTCGAGGGCGTTCGGCTCGGCCCCACCGGCAACTTCGGGGAGTCGCAGTACCCGGCCGGCGGCAACTGGGGATACCACGGCGAGCCCATGCATATCCACATCGGATACTGGGCCGGCGATTCCTACGCCCACGAAGCTTTCCGTGCTCATCTCAAGGACAAGTACGCGACGATTGAGAAGCTCAACCGCGCGTGGGGAGCACGTCACGGCTCGTTTGCCGAGATCAAGCCCATTCTACCCTATCTTTGTGAGAGCCGAAGACAGC
>CAYMME010000412.1:0-8451 GCA_964391465.1 uncultured Planctomycetales bacterium | reverse complement strand
AATGGCCCCCGTGGCTCCGCGAAAATGGTCCCCTCCCTGGCCGCCACTGACACCCCGACCCCTCTCACGAGCTTGTATCGGCATTCTTGTGCGTCCTCACGACAAGTTCGGCGGGCGTCCCCGTGGAGGCCAAAAATCGGGCAGAGTGAGCGGCGAGCGAGTGAGCTGCCGCAACGACGACGCGGCCACGGTCGCATCCAAGAAAACACTCGGACGACGGGCGGTGGGCATAGGAGAGAGTCATGCGAAAAGTAGACACATACGACAGGTATCACAGGCACATCCGGGCTTGGGCCAAGCGGGATATTGACAACCTCGTCGTCAAGGGTGAACCGGGGTTCGGGAAATCATGGGCTGCGAAGACGGTGCTTGAACGCCAGCCGCATCACTGGTTCAGCGCAAAGCAGTCTCCCCTTTTCGTGTACCGGGAACTCTGCGATCAGCCCGACTGGCCCATCGTGTTTGACGATGTGGCGTCGCTGCTTCGCTCAGCCGAATTTGTGGATATGTTCAAGAATCTGTGTGAAGATGGCGTGGCCACCTTGCGATGGGGAACGACAACCGCGAAGCTGGAGGGCAGACCCAACAGCTTTCGGTGCGCGTCTCCCGTCCTCGTCCTCCTCAATGGCATTCCCGAAAAAAACGCGGATGTCCGGGCGATCCTCGACCGATGCGACAACATCGAGTTCGCGCCGACCAAAGCGCAAGTGATCGCTTACATGCGAGCATATTTCCCGGAAGACGCCGAGATCATCGACCTGTTGGCGGAACTTCCCGTGCTGGCCAGTATGCGTGCGCTCACGAAGGCGCGAAAATGGAAGAAGGCAGACGACCTCAATCTGCACGAGGAACTGCTGTCAGAGTTCGGCGCGCCTGAAGGGGTCGTCATCCTCATGAACATCATGGAGAAACATCCGAAGAAGGAGTGGTGTCAGCGGTTCATCGAAGCCACGACCTTGGTGGAGCGCACCTACCGACGACACAAGGCTATCGCTGAAGACTTGCTGGCGGCACGCACACCCTCAGATGCGTGTCCGATTGTCCGCTTGCGGCCTGTGTTCCCAACCACACGCGCGGACGGGCGAGACGAGAACGGCCAATCGGACACAGGATTCTCATTCCGCCTACCCGCCTGACGCCCCACGCCGGCGTTGGCAAGTGGACTTTACTGCATCCCATTCGGTTTCCTCTCGCGGCGGATGCTCGCCCAGCAATCGGCAGCCGCGCGCCGCTTCACGGCCCTTTCCCAAGCCACAAGACCCGGCTCTCTGTCATGACGAGCAGCCTGAAATCACGCCATCCGAACCGCCCGTCGAGCAACGCTTCGGCCCGGAGTGTCCGAGCGGGCGAGAGTATGGCGGTGTTGAGCTGTTCTGATCGTTTGCCCCTGCGTGGACGGCCATTCTGTCGGAAAGGGGTTGACCATGCCGCCGTTGTGGCGACCGGGGCTGAGCGAGGAGGACAAGACCACGGTGATTGAATCAGATCGCCTGATTCCGATTGCGCCGCGCGCCGGGATTTATCTGACTACACCCTATGCCCAAGCCCGCGCCGTAGGCCCACGCCGCGACGACGATGCGCGGGACAAGAACGAACGGTTCGCGGCGATCTTCCGAAAGACATGGCTCCGCCTGCCGCGTCGGGCGCGGATGCGGCTGCGCAGGTACTGGCGCGACGAGAGTTGGCCGTATCACGATTCAGCGTACAGCCCCCGCATAGTCCTGTTGCCGCACTGGCCCGACCGACCGCGCTATCGCGCGGGCTTGTACGCGGGTCGGCCACCGGGTGGACGCGATACTGCGGGGCATCACTTCGTATTCTGGGCTGGGTCGATCTATCACATGCCCAAGTGGCATGTGGCAACGCTTATTGTCGGCATGCTTGCGCAAGCCCTTTATTTCTGCCAGTTGACGGTGGATGGCCGGACGCACGGCTTTCCGCCTCCGCCGCGCAGCAGGTTGGAGAGGATTCACGCGAACCCGGCAGGCACGATGACCGTCAAGTGGAGCGCGAAATGGAACAGGCATCATGACGATGTGGAGGATGTCTGCCGATGGTTCTACCGAAACCAGCCGAAACTTCGGGCCATCGACTTCGGAATACGACAATGGTCGTATCTCATGCCACGGGACACCGAGATCGTCTCCTGTGATCGACATGCGGGCTTGTGTGCTGGAGAGTGACGCGATATGTCACTATTGAACGGGCATATGTCTCAGGATACGCATGAGGGGCAGGGTGGGATTTTCTCTGAACCCACCCTCTGTCGCTTCTTCAGCGGATACCTTGCAAGACCTGCAGGGGTTCTAAGGTGGGGGTGGTTATTTTGCCGACCGTCTCACGGCAAGGCGGCACGATCAACGGCGAGCAGTCTGAGTTTGAAGGGTTGGTTTTGCGGTCGGCTTACTCGGATCGGCGATTGACCGCGCCGCGAAGGTCATCGAGGTTGGGATGATCGTATCGCATCGTCGATCTGACATCCCGGTGACGCATGAGCATCTTGGCCAGCGAGATGTTTCCACCCGTACGGCGAATCAAGTCGCTACAGCAGTAATGTCTGAACGAATGTGCCGTCTTGTCAGCAAGACCATACCGTGTGAGCAGCATCGACAGCTTCTTGGTCATGCCGTTCGGTGTGTAGCAGCGCCCGGTCTGGGTGAGGAAGAGTCTGTCCTCGCGGTCGGCGCATCGCACTCTCGGTCTGACTTCACGGATGTAATGCCGTAACGCGCGAACGCTCGCCCGGTCGAGCGGGATGACGCCCCGGGTATCCCACTTGGCTTCATCTATGACGACGATCCCCGCCTCCGTGTCGATGTGGTTGGGTTGACGCGTCTCTACGCTCACCGAGGCGATCTCTGCGGCTCGGCACCCGGTCGCCCATGCGAACACGACAAGTGCGTGATCCACCTTGTCCAGCAACCTGCCTCGTACGGCCTTCGCTCTCACAGCCCGCAATAACGCGGTCATCTCGGCGTCCGTGAAGAATCTGCTTGCCTTTCCCATGTCCTTTCCCCTGCTGCTGGCACAATGCGCTCAATTTACCGTCACTCGGAGGCTGCATGGCGTTGCTGTGATGGCGTATTCCCGGATCGAGGCTGGCACAGTTCTGCAAAACTCTGCCAGTCCCACGCGCCAAGAAGCCGACCTACGATAATAGGCTCCGCTTTCGGTAGCCGCCCCCCAATCCGATTCGGCGTTCGGCCTCTGCTGCGACGGCCACGACCTCTTCGTGAGTCCGGGCCGGGTCGCGGTTCCATTTCTGCACGGTGACCCTACCGTAACGCTCGCGCAGAACTGCCCGCAAGGCATCGAAAAACGACTCCCAACGCCGTGTTCCCTCGAAAGCACGGTTGCCCGCACCCCAGATCGTGTAAGAACGGGCGTTCGCGCTGTCGGAAAACACTGGACGGCCAGCAGCATCCGCGGCAGGTTGCACGGTGCGAATCCAGCCGCCACGGAGCAAATCCGACGGCAACACCCCCGATGCGGCGGCGCGGAGCGATTCCACGCCCACCGAAACCGGACGAGCCATCGGTATGGGGTCACGCCCGGCCAGCCGAGCGGCGATGTCGAAGCCGCACTGTGGACAGAACCGATGCAGGCACGGACGATCCCTCGCAACGGCCCGTCTCAGGGCGAGCCACGCGGCGACCGTCAGGCAGAAGGTTCCACCAAGAATCAGCGGCGCATCCACAAGCACACGGTCAACCATCACCGCTTTGCCTCGCGTTCAATAGTGACATGAACCTGTACCAGGCTCTCGGCGTCCGCCGCGCGGAACCTCGCAGTGTAATATGCCAGCGCACCGCTCTGCTGTTCCGTAAGAACCTGAACCCTGAGCGACTCTCGCTTGCGACCTTGCGTGGTGAGCCATGAGGTCACTCGCCACTCCTTTTTGCTCTTGGGCAGCGCATCCACCGCGAAGTCGCCGACTTATGCGCACAAAGTTGATGGAGATGGACGCTACTACCGTCTCCAAGGAACCTCCAGAATCGTGCGTTTTCATATCAAGACGGCCATCCGTGAAAGGAATACAAGGCTCGGCAACACGGGGGCGTATGGCCTATTTTTTTACAAGCCATTTTGACGCGAAACCCATTTCGCGGGTTTTACCTCGCAGTCTCGTACTCAACGGAGCATCTCTTTGGGTTCCTTGTGCGACTAACCGTCCCCGAACCTACTGCTGAGCAAGTCGAGGACTTCCTCCAGCGTCTTGACAGACGGGACAGCCAGCAGATGCAACTGGCCTTCCTGAGTTGCCTGCTCCAACATCTCTTCGAGTGCTAACCAGTACGCATCCTGCGAATTCCCAATAGGCGATCCGTCCATGTTCATGCACTGCTTTAGGATGCTTGCGTCGAGGCCCGCCGAAAGGTAGAGCCAAATGATGTTCAGGAAGATGACCTCGAATTCGAACTCCGCTTCGCCCCAGCCCAACGCTGCGAGCCTCGACCTCACTTGTTCGTACATGAGCTATCCCTTCCGGGCCTCCCCCCCTTCCGGGGCGGAAGGCCCCCATCCGCAGGTTTCCTCGTTGCCCATCAACAGCGGCACCCGAAGCCGCTCCCCGCGGGCGGCGAACAGAGTCCCGAACTCGTCGTTGATAGGCTCGCCCTTCGTGGTCTCGATCCCGGAATCCGCCCGTATCCACGCTCGGAAGGACTGGCTGCAATGCCTCACGCAACATCTCACCACCGCTTCCGTACGCCGCCTCGCTGGCGCCGCCCGCAGAATCAATCGGTCTTGGTCGTCCAGATCGTCCAAAGCCACCACGACGGATCGCAGCGAGCCTTTGGGCTGGAGCCGCACCCGCCCGTAGGACGGTGGCCAGATCGCCTTCGCCTTCTTACCATGAAGCGTCACGAAAATGGGTGTGAGATACACGGCGTCAAATCGGAGTGTCGTTCCGTCCCGCTCGCCCACGGCAGTCCCCGGCACGCCGTCATCCTCCGCCTCCTCCCGCTCGGCGCCGCCGCCGGGGGACACGGGTTCGCGTTCGCCGGATGGCACGGGTTGCTCGCCGTCGGGAAGCACACACCGCCCCCGTTCCACGAGTCCGAGAGCCAGAACCGTAGCACTCACTCTCACCGCCAACCTGCGCAACCCTTCCGCCGCAGCTTCGTCATGCTCGAAGCCCTCGGCGAGCAGGAGCAGGGCATCCGTGACGCACTGCTCCACCGCCTCCGGCTCGAACGGCGTGGGCGGGTGCCAGAGACGCCGCACGAGGTCATCGGCCTCGGCGTTTGATATGTCCACCGTGTGGGCGTCAGCCCAAGCAAGAACCATCGCTCTCGTCGGGGCGCGATGCCCCAAACTCGGTCGTCTTTCCTCACCCATGCGGGCGACCCTCCTTTCCAATGCGGTTCGCGGGCGAACCAACTGTTCCTTGCGTCTCCCGATCCGATGCGTGCCGACTCGGCGGGGACTGCCGCGCGAGCGTCGAGCGCAGCACCTCGATGGCGAACTCAAGGTCAGCGACCGCACCGACCAACGATTCGTCATGGACGAACGCCTCCACCAGCCGCCTTCTTGTCCGAGTCGCCAACCTCGCGCAGGAACTCGTCGAGTTCGCTGGGCAGATAAAGCCTAAATCCCGTGATCGGGTGCCTGCGCGCGCGCAGCTTATTCGCCCTGTCGTAACGCCTGAGCGTGTCCGGGGAACACCCGATATAGGCGGCGGCTTCCGCGACCATCAGGTACTCATTCAGCTTCGCCACTGTCATCTGCTCCAGAGGGGGCGCTTGGTGCAGCATTATGCAGGATAGGACGGAGCGTGGAAAGTCCGGTGTCGGCACGCCCTCCGGGCGTGCCTCCCTCAGCAGGATTCCGCCCGTCCACAACGCCCCGCCCCGTCCCCGCAGCCCGCCCCGACGGGCCGAGACCCCCGTTTCGCATCGTTTCCGGGCCGCTGGGCAGGGCTTCGGATGCCGATCCGCGTCCGGGGGCGTGCCGGGGGGCAACGGGGTTCGGAGTGAGTGAGCAGCATGAGGATAACTGAATCCGATCAACGGGCGCGACAGCAGCTCAGGCGAACGGGACAGACGGTCGGCTATCCGTGCCGGGCCGAGCTAACGCCGGGCCTTGGGAATTCCCCAGACCTTGACCCTCTTGGGTTGTGGTTCGGGCGGCAGGGGGGCTGCACGACGATCAGCCTGTGGAACTTGACGCGGAGCCGCGCCGTCCGGGGTCGCAAAGGCAGGCGTGGAAGCGAGGACAGCATATGCGAGAGAAACCAAGGGCGCTGCCGTGGCGCAACCTCGTCAATGCTCCTTGTCCTTCGGTGGATTCGGGTCGTTGCCCGGTGCGATAGTGTCCTTGCTGCGTATCTTGCCGTCGCGCCCTTTTGTGGTCAGTTCACCGCCGCCCTGATTCTTGAGCATCTTGCGGGCAGTGGCCTCAGCCTCTTTCTGCGTGTTGTGCAGGCTCGACGCTCTCGTTGCGTCGTTGCGCTTGTTCGCCCATTTGCCACCATCGCTTTTGGACACCACACGATCTCGACCCTTGCTCATCTCAATACTCCTTCATTGTTTCTCGATCCGTCTTGCACCAGACGGCACCGCGCCGCCCGGCGATGAACCACTTATCCGATCACCTCCAGCAGCCGCTCGCGCACCTTGACGAGCATTCCACGGCTGTGGCTGTAGGGTATTTCTTCCAGATGCTGGAGCCGACCGACCACGATTCCCGGATGCACGCCCATGCTCTCCGCGAAATCCGTGATCGCCGCCTTCGAGAAGTACGGTTTGGTCTCGGTCACGAAAGCGTCCACTTCGTCCGGTGGCACGAGCCATTCGCAGGCTTGGTCGTCGGCCTCCTGCTCCTCCTTGGGTTTGTCCTCGCGCGCTTCCGCCGACGGCCCGACCAGATTCTTGTCGAGGTGGCCTGCGTGCTTGCTGTTCTCTTTGATGTGGGCCAGCTCATGCATGAGCGTGAACCAGAAATAGTCAATCCGGTCATAGCGCAACGACATCGCCACTACGGGCGACTTGGCGTCGAGCCAGAAAGCGGCTCCGTCGATGTAGGTCTGCGGGAGGTGTTCGACGACGACCAGCCTAATGCCAAGGTTGGCGAGGGCTTGGGGAACCTGTGCCACGCCATCGTCATCGACGGATAGCTCCACTAGGCGCGCGACCTGCGCGTTGAACTTGCGGCGGTCGAACGGTTTGACCTTCTGCTTCCGCGCGATTTGCCGCGCCCGGCACACCCACGCCACTTGCCCCGGAGAGAGTGCGTCGTATGGGTCGGACTTGCGGGCAGCAACAGCGAGCGCTGGTTTGTCGTCCACCGAGTCGATCTCTAGCAATCGACAGACCTCCCGCTCGATGATGTCAAGGTTGTGGGACTTCTTGATCCAGCCCTTCTTGGCGGTCTCTTTGACTGGAACGAGCGAGTAGACCTTGGCCCGCCGTGCGATCTGCTCGTTGCTCTTGCTCTCGTGATGAAGCAGGTCGAGGCGGTATGCGGATTCGAGGTTCAGCCAGAACTCCGGGCTGGTGCCAATCGCACGCGACAGCTCAACGGCAGTGGCGGGAACGACGGCCTTCTTGCCGCTGATGATTTCATTGACCGCCTGTATGGGGCGACCGAGGATTTCGGCGAAATCGGATTGCGTCCAACCACGGGCCTCCAGTTCTTCCTTGAGGATTTCGCCCGGTGTTACTGGCCTGAATGGTCGCAGTTTTTCGGTCATGGCCTCAGTCTCCGTAGTGCTGCGTGATCTCGTCGATCACGACGATCTTCCGATCCTCCTCGGCGACGATCCGCAGGATCAGCCGCCACCGACCCTTGAGCCGCATGGAGTAGCTCCCTGCGAAGTCGCCCTTGAGCTTCTCGAAGTGGACGCTGGCCGGAACCCGGAGGTCGCGCTCGTCCTTGGCCGCGTCGATAGTCCGTACTCTCCGCAGGAACGCATCGACTACGCCCTCCGGGTAGCCGTGAGCGTCCGTCCCCTTCGTATACAGCTTTGTCAGCTTCGCATTCGAGAACCGAAAGTCCATTCGCGGTCTCCATCACACCAAGTCTACACCACGAACGACCGTCTGTCAAGTTCTTTTTCACCCTAGGGGTGAAAGGATGTTATTTACTTGTGGCGATCTTCGCCAGCAGCTTGCCCATCTGCATTCCCGCCGTGTCACGCTTGCTCCCGCCTTCGGCCTTGCGATCCGCGTACTCGGCTTCCAGATGCTGCCGGGCGTCGCCGACGCCCTCCGGCAGGTCGCCAAATCCGGGCGTAGGATGGCGGCGAACGATGCGCGTTCCTATCGGCGTCCGATCATCCGAGCGCCGTCACCGTAGGCAATCAGCCGTGGGTTACCAAGACAGCATGATGAATCCAGACCGACTGCGCATGGCTATGAAGCTACTCGGCGGGATCACTCAGGGGGAGCTTTCGCGCGCGAGCGGTGTTAGCGTTACCACCATATCGCTGTTCCTGCGCCGCAAGCGCAC
>CAYMME010000411.1:0-8485 GCA_964391465.1 uncultured Planctomycetales bacterium | reverse complement strand
ATCGGCAGCGGCCGCGGGCGCGATCGCGTAGCCCTCGTCGTCACGATCCGCACCGTACCAGTCGCGGACCAGGCGATCACGAACGCGCGTCATGACCTCGACCGCCTTCTCGCTGGCCCGCTCGCGGCGAATCTCCTTCTCGACTTCGTCCCGCACCTCCTCGAACGGCTTGTACTGAAGCTCCGGACGCTTCGGAGGCACGGGCGCGGAAGCGGCCGACCGCGTCGAAGGCCGCTTGCCGGGAGCCGTGGGTGCGGCGGGTCTCGTGCCCATCGGGGCAGGCTTCGGCGCGGTCGCGCCCGAGCCGCCTTCCTGGGCGTAGACCACTGCGCCCTTCACTGCGGTCGGCGCCTTCCGGGTGCTGGGCGCGGAACCGGGAGCGCCCGCGGGTCTCGAGGCCGCCGGAGCCCGTTGCGTTGACGCCGGACGCGTCGTGGGCGGGCGCCTGGGTTCCGGCCGCTTGATGTATGCGGTCTTGTGCTGGTCGTAGTAGTCGCGGGCCTCCTTCTCGGTCACCGTGACCTGAGACTTCATCTGTTCGGCGACGACGTCAGCTTTCGCCATGACGTACTGAACCGTCAGTCGCGTCGGGATCTGATAGCCGTAACCGTCCTCCTCGCCGGGGACCGGCTGCCGGTCCTTGTACTTCTCGAAATGGGTGAGGACCTCGTCGTTGGAAAGCTTCTCCAACCCGTCGAAGAACTTCCCGGCCGGCAAGGCGACGAACTGGACGCGCACACGTTCCATCGACTCCCGCGCCTTCTGAAGAAGTTGCGGCTCGGTGACGCGAACGGCGTCGGTTGCGAGGGCGGCAGCCCGGAACACACGGCGGTAGTCGGCAACCACATGACGCAAAGCCTCGACCGAGACACTTCGGTTGCGACCGCCGCGAATGCGCTGGAGGGTGTCGTTGGGAATCGTCTCGAAGAACTCGTCAACTTCCCGCTCGGTAATGATGACACCCATGTCCTTGGCCTCCTGCCGAAGGAGGTACCAGTCAACCGGCTCGAAGGGCTCCGAGCCGGATGCGGTACTCCCGAAGCTCAGCCGGGACCACAGGTAGCCGAGCGCGTCCAGCAGGCGCGTTTCATTGTCGAACCGCATCTTGTCGTTGGCAGTAATACCGTGCCCGAAGGCGGTGGCCTGTACCTCGTCTCCGTAACCAGGGTCGAACGTGGACTGGAGGGCAGGACCTCCGAGCCAGACCACCAACAGCAGGGACATGAACACGGCAAGCATGTGCTTGGTGTACTTCCGAAAGAACTTCATCATGGCGACACAACTCCAGACGTCGCAAGAGTTTGGGTTCCGCGTGGCAAAGGCGAGCTAGTATACGCAGGCCGGCGCGGATTGCAATGGCCCGCACCAACGAACCATCGGGATTTCGCGTCGCCCGGCTTGACGGCCAACCGGCGGCTTTGCTAGGGTTCCGCCCCCGGTCGCGGGTGCGTCCTATAATCAGCCAGTGCAGAATCGGGATGGCCGAACCGATATAGACCGACAACGTGGCGTCGGCCGCAGGGACGTGCATGACGAAAATCCGTCGGTTGTGCGGAGAGTCGATCCTCATGGCGACCAAAGAGAAGGGCAAAGCGCTGGTCATCGTGGAATCGCCGGCCAAGGCCCGGACCATCTCCAAGTATTTGGGCTCGGGCTTCGTCGTGGAATCCTCGATCGGCCACATCCGTGACCTGCCGTCGGCGGCGGCGGAGATTCCGGCTGAGTACAAGCAGGAATCGTGGTCCCGCCTCGGCGTGAACGTGGATGAGAACTTCGAACCGCTCTACATCATCCCGAGCGGCAAGAAGGCCCAGGTCAAGAAGCTCAAGTCGATGCTCAAGGGGGCATCGGAGCTCTATCTCGCGACGGACGAAGATCGCGAGGGCGAGGCGATCGCCTGGCACCTGGTCCAGGTACTCAAGGCCAAGTGCCCGGTCAAGCGGATGGTCTTCGACGAGATTACGAAGGCGGCCATCACCCGCGCGGTTCACGAGACCCGTGACATCGACCGCCGGCTGGTGAACGCTCAGGAGACGAGGCGCATCCTCGATCGCCTTTTCGGCTACGAAGTTTCGCCCGTTCTGTGGCGAAAGGTCAAGCCGAAGCTGTCGGCCGGACGTGTGCAGTCGGTCGCCACCCGGCTCATCGTGGATCGCGAGCGGGGCCGGATTCGCTTTGTCCAGGCCGAGTATTGGGACGTGGAGGCGAAGCTCAAGGTCCGCACCGAGCGCGGCGAGACCGTCGACACGAAGCTCGTGGAGCTCGAGGGGAAGCGTGTTGCCGCAGGCAAGGACTTCGACGAAACCACCGGGCAGCTCAAGGCCGGGCGGGATGTCGCGCTGCTGAACGGGAGTGATGCGCGGGAGGTCGCATCCTCTCTGGCCTCGGCCGAGTATGCGGTAGTCGACGTGGCGGAGAAGCCGTTCACGAACCGCCCGTACCCACCCTTCATTACGTCGACCCTGCAACAGGAAGCGGCCCGGAAGCTGCGTTTCAGCGCCCAGCGAACCATGCGGGTCGCCCAGGGTCTCTACGAGAACGGTTACATCACCTACATGCGTACCGACTCGACGAGCCTGTCGAGCCAGGCGATCAATGCCGCGCGGACCCAGGTAGCTGAACTGTACGGGGAGGATTACCTCCCGCCCAAGCCGCGGGTCTACACTCGCAAGTCGAAGAACGCACAGGAGGCGCACGAAGCCATTCGCCCCGCCGGCGAGACGTTTCGCACGCCCAAGAGCCTGGAAGGGGAACTCGATCCGGACGCCCTGCGGCTGTACGAGCTGATCTGGAAGCGGACCGTGGCGTCGGAGATGAAAGACGCCGAGGGCATGCGGACGAACGTCCGCGTGCAGGCCCCCGCGGGTCGCTTCGGCGCGGCCGTCTTCACCACATCGGGCAAGGTCATCAAGTTTCCGGGATTCCTACGGGCGTACGTCGAGGGCTCCGACGATCCCGAGGCCGAGTTGGAGGATCAGGAGAAGCTGCTCCCGCCGTTGACGCAGGGAGAGCGGCTGGACCCGGTCAAGGTCGATCCGTTGCAGCACCAGACCCAACCGCCGGCCCGATACACGGAAGCCAGTCTGATCCGAGAGCTGGAGGACCGGGGGATCGGGCGTCCGTCCACCTACGCCTCGATCATCCAGACGATTCAGGACCGCGGCTACGTTTGGCACAAGGGCTCAGCGCTGGTGCCGTCGTTCACGGCCTTTGCGGTGACGAGGCTGCTCGAGCAGCATCTGACGAATCTCGTGGACTACGACTTCTCGGCCAAGATGGAGGACGGCCTCGACGGAATCGCCAACGGCGAGCGAGAGTCCGGACCCTGGCTGCACGACTTCTACTTCGGCGAGCCGAACGGTAAGAAGAACGGTGACCACATTGCGGAGATCGGGCTCAAGGCACTGATCGGAGCAAGCGACGAAGCCGTCGATCCCCGGCAAGTGTCGCGCATCGAAATCGGCACGACCTCCGACGGTGAGGAGGTCGCCGTGCGCGTCGGGCGGTATGGCCCATACGTGCAGGTCGGTGACAGCGATCGACGGGCAACGGTGCCTGACGATATCCCACCCGACGAACTCACCGTAGCCCGAGCAATGGAGTTGATCGAGCAGGCAGCGCAGACAGACCGCGTGCTGGGTCATGACCCGGCAACGTCGAAACCGGTGTATCTCAAGACGGGACGCTACGGCCCGTACGTCCAACTCGGCGACCCGGAACTGACCGAGAAGGGCACGGTCAAACGAGGCGGCAAGCCCAAGCGAGGCAGCCTATGGCCATCGATGTCCGTCGATACGCTCACGCTGGAGCAGGCACTGGTGCTTCTGTCTTTCCCGCGCGAAGTGGGCGCGCATCCGGAGAGCGGGCAGATCATCACCGCCCAGGACGGCCGGTTCGGACCCTACATCAGGATGGGCGACGATTCACGGAGCCTGCCCGACCACGACAAGCTGGCCAGCCTCACACTCGAGGAGGCGGTCGAGATCTTCAAGCAGCCGAAACGCGGCCGGCGCGCCGCCGCGAACTCGGTGCTGGCCGAGTTGGGTATGCATCCGGACAGCGACGCAAGGATTGAGGTCAAGAACGGACGGTACGGCCCCTACGTCAGCGACGGTGTGGTCAATGCGACGTTGCCCAAGGGCAAGGATCCCTCGGCGGTGACCCTCTCGGAGGCGCTGGACCTCATCGCGGCTCGAGAGCAGAAGCTCCGGGACCAGGGCAAGGACCCGCGCGCACCGAAGGCCAAGAAAACCACCACCCCCAAGAAGAAGAGCACGAAACGAACAGGACGTAGGACGGCGAAGAGTCCGAGCCAGGACGGATCGGTGAGTTGACCGTTGCGTACGCATCCACCGACGCAAATCCCCGCGGCGGCGGAATCGTTCGATTCAGGATGCCACGTCCCCGGGCCGTAAGCACGGGGTCCGCACGAGGGATCAGGACCTACGTTGCACTTGCGCGGGCCCGGCGACAGAGATCAGAGAGCGCCGCAACATCCTCTTGCAGCTTACTCAGGTCCGCGTCGGTTTTGACACCGGTTTCGAGGATCTTGGCCGCATCCGTGATGGTGGGGAATCCGTAGCCGCCCGCCGCTCCCTTGAGCTGGTGAACCAAGGATCTCAGCGCCTCGAGGTCGTTCTCGCGAAACTTGTTTTCGATCGCGGTAATCCGATCCGGGAGCTCGTCGACGAACATTTCGACCAGCTCGACCATGTCGGGATCGTCAGCGAGTTCGCTGAGCAGCACTTCGGTTGTCTGTGACGCACTCAATGCGTTTCTCCTTTCCTGCACGTGTCGCCCGATCAATGCAATGAGTTCCTTGCGGTTGACCGGCTTGGTCGCGAAGTCATCGCATCCGGCGGCAATGCATTTCTCCCGGTCACCGGCCATCGCATTTGCGGTGAGGGCGATGATCGGTCCGGCGTAGGCCCTGCGACGCAAGGTGCTGGTCGCCTGATACCCGTCGAGGACCGGCATCTGGATGTCCATTAGGATCATTTCGAAGGCTTCGCCGGCGTCCCGCGCGGCCACAGCCTGATCGACAGCTTGCTGTCCGTTCTCGACAACCGTGACCTCGGCACCGGCCTTCTTGAGAATGAAGGAAATGAGGCGCTGGTTGTCGGGGCCGTCCTCCGCAAGCAGGATCCGGCAGTCGAGCTTCGCGGCATCGGCGGTAGACGATCCCGCCTCCTGTGCCGGTGCGGCAGCCGCATCGGCCGGCCGGTTCAGCATCCGTTCCTTCTGCACGGGCCCCGTCTCGATCGCCACACGGAACGTGCTGCCCACGCCGGTTTCGGACTCGACGGTAATATCCCCACCGAGCATCTGCGTGAGGCGCTTGCTGATGGTCAGCCCCAGCCCGGTGCCACCGAACTTGCGGGTCGTCGAAGCGTCCGCCTGGGTGAAGGGGCGGAACAGTCTGGCGATTTGCTCGCGGGTCATTCCGATGCCGCTGTCGATGATGTCGAACTCCATGGTCGGCTCGGTGTCCCTGCGGTCGAGGAATCTCACCAGCAGACGGATGTTGCCCTTCTTGGTGAACTTGATCGCGTTGCCGAGCAAGTTGATCAGAACCTGGCGGAGTCGGGTCGGATCCGTACGGATGACGTCCGGAACGGCCCCTTCGTATTCGACGAGCACGGGGAGACCTTTGGCGTCGGCCCGCACCCGCATCAGATCGGCCACGTCGGCAACCAGCCGGACGGGCGAGCACTCGATCCTCTCCACGTCGAGCTTGCCGGCTTCGATCTTGGAGAGGTCCAGGATGTCGTTGATGAGCTCGAGAAGGTACTCGCCGTTCCTGCGGATCGTGTGAATCGCGTCCCGCGCTTCCTCTCCGGACAGGTCGGTGTCGAGGAGGTTCTCGGAAAACCCGAGGATCGCGGTCATCGGGGTACGGATCTCATGGCTCATGTTGGCGAGGAACTCGGACTTCGACCGGGTGGCCTGCGTCGCCCGCTCCATCGCCTCGCGCAACTGCGACGATCGCTTGTCCACCTCACTCTCGAGATGAAGGATGTGATCGCGCTTTTCGGCCAGCCGATCCTCGCGCTCCTGCAGGATGTTGGCCACGACATCCGCGTTCGCACGTTTCAGCGTTTCCTGCTCGCTGAGGAGATGCTCGATTCGCGTTTGCGCTTCGCTCAGGGCGTGCGCCGCCCGGATGGCCCTCAGGGCCAGAGTAGCCCGCGTCGTTACGTCTTCCTTCCACACCTCGTTCGGTGCGAAATCGTCCGGCAGGCCGGACAGCAGCGCCCCAACGAACCCCCCGTCCCCTTCAGGCCCGGAGACGAGAACGGCAAACACAGGATGCGTCTCGCCGTCGTCGAACGAGCAAGGCGCGGCCACGAGCGCGTACCGCTGGACCAGGGGCCGGATCTTCGTGGCAATCGCACGAACGCCGGGCGCACCGTTCGCATCCTCGACGCGATGGCTCACGAGCACGCGACCGGCCTCGTCGGCAGCGAACAGAACGCATGCGTCAAGAGGTGACAGCCGCTCGGATACGACAGCGAGCGTCCCCGTCGTATCGGAGGGTGGATCGGCCTCGGCAAACAGCTCGTCAAGTTCGTCGTAGAAGTCACTCACGGCACGAACCCTACAATTCGAATAGGCTCTCATTGAGCTCGAGTTCACGATCGAGATCGTCGGCCAGGATCCTGAAATCCTCCTTCTGCAACCCCAGCGCCTGCATGGCACCCATCGGGGGGCGAACACGCCGTACCCCCACCGACATGATGCCCTTCAACGTGCAGATGACGTTGCCCACCTCGACGCAACGCACGATCTCCGCACCCTCGCCCGTGTACTGCTGCGAATCATGGTGGAAGCGGATGGCCGCCTTGGCGACGGGCGGGAACTGCCAGGTTTCGGCAATGCGCTCGCCGAGCACGGTGTGGTCGAAGCCAATGTACTCCCGCTCGACCTCCGCGAGGGTCTTGCCCTCCGGCAGGTTCATGATGACGTCGCGGAAACCCGCGTGTGCGTGCTGGTCCTCGAGGATGATCCCGATATCGTGCAGGAGCCCGGCCAGGAAGGCGTCCTCGAAATTCGGTAGCTTGAAGCGACTGGCGATGAGCCGAGCGCAGACCCCCACCGAGACCATGTGCCGCCACAGCCTGGTCCGCTGGTAGTCACCGATGGCCTCGTCCTTCTCGAAAATCGTGCTCACGGAAGCGGTAATCGCGAGGTTCCGAATCTGATTGAAACCAAGGTAGCTGATGGCCTGCTGCACGGACGTGATGCGTGTCCGCAAGGCGTTGGCCGCGGAGTTGACGCTCCGAAGCACGCGGGTACACAGGGCGGGATCTCCTTCCACGACCGTCTTGAGATCCGCGGCTCCCGCTTCCGAATCCCGGGCCACTTCCATCACCTTGAGGGCAACGTGGGGAAGTGTCGAGATGTCGGAAATCCGGCGTACGACATCATCAAGTGATTTCGGCTTCCTTTTCCTAAAAGCGACCTTCACGTCAGTCCCTATCATTCAAGTGACCCCCGACCATCACTCGTAGCAGCAGTGCCCATGTCCCGTTGACCGTGGGGACAAGGCGCAACTCGGCGCACCGCGGATCCAGCCTTGTGCGACCCCCGAGCGCCGTCAGTCTATTGGGCTGAGGATGCCACCTCCGCCTCCGAACGGGCCCCGAGTACAATGCGGACCCCGCACGCCGGCCCGGCGCTTTCGAAGGGCGCCGCAACCTGCGCTTTCCCTTCGCCCCATCGGTGTACGCGGCTGGTGTCTTCAGTTTCTTCCGTCCCAACCGTCGGAGTTCTTCGGATCGAACGATCTCCGTGCGATTCGGACCCGCATTCGGTGACGACACGACCGACGGACGCACTCTCGCGCTCCGTGCCCTGCGGTTATGCGGACTCCGGCGACCGTCGAGGCGATATCACGGCATCCGCATTCGTCCGTTCGATCGGGGCCTGGAAACCGTACTGATTTGTTGATACAGAACCGGACCCACGCAACGCGCGCGGCGGACGGAAGCCGCGTCCAACCGGTTCCGGCGCCGGCGCGATGGGGAATACCCGGCTGAGGAGATTACCATGGCAGATGTAACCAAGGACCAGATTCTCGATACCCTGCGAACCGTGAGCCCCCCGGACGGGCAGGGCGACCTCGTTTCGCGGCAGATGGTCAGGCATGTGGCCGCGTGTGACGGCATTGTTTCGGTGAAGGTGCTACCGCCCTCACCGGACGAGTCCGCAACGACCGCGTTGCGCGGGGCGATCGAGGCAACAGTGCGAGATCTGCCCGGGGTCTCGGCGGTGGAGGTCGAATTCCTCGGCCCGGATGCGACTGCGAGCGGGCCGAGCGGGCCGCTCCCGAACGTCAGGAACATCGTGGCCGTCGGCGCGGGAAAAGGCGGCGTGGGCAAGAGCACGGTGGCGGTTCTGCTCGCGTGGGGACTGCGGCGCCGGGGGGCCTCGGTCGGCCTGATGGACGCGGATGTGCACGGACCGTCGATCCCGAAGATCGCGG
>CAYMME010000410.1:0-8487 GCA_964391465.1 uncultured Planctomycetales bacterium | reverse complement strand
TGATTACGTCCCTAAAAAATTCCCATTTTTGCCTGAACTGCGCAACTTGGGCTAATTCGACCGCCACGCGGCGCGCACCTGCTGGAAGGGAGTCCAGTAGTGTTCGTCCCAGTCCACAACGCCGACATCACCCAGTCGCTTCACGCCGCCGAGCTCGACGAGTACGTTCATGAGCTGCGGCTTGGTCATGGTCGATTCCTTAGAAAGCTTGTGATCGGCAAGGTTCCCGCTGAAGCCCATGGTGTAGTAGCGCAGGTAGGGGTGGTCGGCGTCGTCGATCCGGGCGAGCGCGCCGGTTTCTCCCTTCAGCGTGTAGTCGACATAGGCATCGAGCGGGGCGAACACGGCACCGGACCACGCACCCCATACGTCGACCGAATCGTGATGGTAGATGATCCCGTCCGCACCCACGTCGTCCCGGACGGAGCGCATGAACGCGTAGTTGTCCGTCCAGGTGTTCGCAATCCGGGCGTTGTCGAAGTACCAGCCGTCCAGATCGTGTTCGGCCTGGAACGACCGCATCCATTCGAGCGTCTCGTCGACCGACTGGGCCGTGAAGTAGTTGGCCTTCATATAGGTGAGGACCTTGATGTCTCGGCGACGCACCTCACCGACAAACGTGCGGATCGCGCCGGGGTCCGGGTATTCGTACTTCGTGAGACCGTCCGTCGGATCGACAACCGGCGTTTCCTGCTCGGTGTAGAGCGTGCCGAACAGAACGACCGCGCCGAAGTCGCGACGATCCAGCATAATGAGGTAGTTCTCGGGGTCGGAGTTGATGCGGCTCATGGCTTCGGCCGTATAGACGAAATGCACATGCGGCCGAGCGGAGAGTCCGTAGATCCGAGAGGAATCCAGCGGCCTCGGAGGAAACACCGCCACACCGGAGTGTGCGCCCGCCGGCAGGCTGACCGTTACTCCCGTCCCTTCGGCATAGCTGCCGGATCCCGATGTGTCGAGCAGATGCAGTGAGCCGCCGCGAGGCACCGCCCACATGCGGTTCGATCCGAAGCCTCTGACCCACTCGGCGTCGTCAAGAAGCGAAGTGTAGCCGTAGGAGACCGGCGCGACGGCGTCGATGCGCACGAGCGAGTCACCATACACACAGACACGAGCTTGCGAAGCGACGATCTCGGCGCAACGCCGCGTCACATCGCCCACGGTCCAGAACCCCACGAGGTTGGTCCACACGAGTCGGCCGACCGGTAGAGGAGCGACGGTTCTACCGGTCGTGTAATCGATCGTGCCGGCGAACTCGATCTGGTCAGGGGTCAAGATGACCGTGGCCCCGAGCGTATCCACTTCCACGCGATCGGAGTCGACCACCCGAACGGCAAGTACGTTCATGTCGGCGTGCTGCGGCGAGCCGGCGGGTACCCGAAGCGTCCAGTTGGACGGTGTCGCCGGGGGGAACCTGCTGGTCCGGACCCGCGTCGGCAATCGGAAGCAGCGGCGCTCCGTCCGCAGGCTCATTCGTGGCTCCATCGACTCCGGCCGGCGAGATACTGTCGATCGATTCCGTCACGTCTTCCGCTTCACCCGTCTCCTCTTCGGACGTTCCCGGCTCGGATGCGGTGTCGGACAACTCCGGGGGGGTGGAGTCGAGCACCTGATGCTGAAGGTCGACGGACGGGGCCGGAGCGGGCGGGCTGCACGTGCAACACACGATCAACCAGACGACGAGCCCGATCCTCAGACTCGGGGTCACGTGTCGCTCATGGGGTTGGCTCGACACAAGGCGAGCATGCCGGCCCGCACGCCGCCACGATGACGCAGACATCGAGATGGGGTCCCGGGCACGATGCGTGTGCCCGGCCCCCCGCCGGATCCTGCACATGTCTTTCCCCACCTGAGCCGCGATCCGCGACCCGCCGGCTCGTACGTGTTCAGCGCGTTCTCAGTAGCGCCAAGGCGTGTTCCAGAGTGCCACGATCTGCGACGCACGCCGGGAACAGCGGCACCCGACGCGAAACACGTACACCGGCTACGGATCGGCGTTCTCCAAAACAAACATAAGATATGAAGCGCTCACGGGAGAGGTTCGGGTGAGGTGAACCGCCCTCGAAAGTCTGGCCTGTTCGGATGCGGCACACCCTACTCGGACGGGGAATCGAACGTTGAGCACTGAGGCGTCCCGTCCTGCGCATTCCGCGAATCCCGGCGCGGCGGGACGAAGGACGGGAGCACGCGGCGAACTCGGGAAGACGGCGGGCGGCTTGAACTCATGCCGGCGGTCGGGCATGCTTGTGACCACTATGAAAACTCAACGATCCCGAACAACAGCGTTTGCCTTGCTGGGAACCCTGACGTCTTGCGTCCTGTCCACGGCCTCGGCCTATGCCAGCGAGGACGTGCCGGAGGCTCTTCAGAATTCCGTCGGCATGAGGCTGGTCCGTATCGCACCGGGCAGCTTCATGATGGGTCAGAAAGCCGGCGGCGACTGGGATGAGCACCCGGTGCACAAGGTGACGATCACCCGACCCTTCTACATGAGCGCGACCGAGGTGACCAACGCTCAGTACGAGCGGTTCGACCCGTCGCACCGCGAACTGCGCGGCAGGCGTGGGTTCTCCAAGAACGACAACGAGGCCGTCATCTTCGTGAGCTGGCACGACGCGGTGCGGTTTTGCGCGTGGCTCAGCGAAGCCGAAGGCAAACCCTATCGGCTGCCGACGGAAGCCGAGTGGGAATACGCCTGTCGCGCCGGCACGAGCACGCCGTTCCACACCGGCGACTCGCTTCCGGAGGCGCACCACAAGAATCAGCGGGAGACCTGGTACCCCACCCCGGACCGCCGTTGGGATGCCGCCGAGGAACTCGTTTCGCTGAGCGTCGGCCGCACGCCCGCGAACGACTGGGGCCTGCACGACATGCATGGCAACGTCGAGGAATGGTGCCATGACTGGTACGGCCCGTACGCCAAGGACAATGAGGCCGACCCGGTCGGTCACACGGACGGCGACTTCAAGGTGGCGCGCGGAGGCAGCCACGGCACGAAGGTCGAGTTTCTGCGCTCGGCGAACCGCATGGCTACGCTCCCCGAAGACAAGCACTGGCTGCTGGGCTTCCGCGTCGTGCAGGGCCCCCTGCCCGACACGAAACCGTTGCCGACCGTCACACCGCCGCGGTGGGCCCGCAACGTCAATCAGTCTCGCCACGATTGGTCGAACGCGCCGGACCCGGGCAAGCCGTACTTCCGCGGGCCGCGTACGTACGTGAAGATCCCGCCGGATTCGGACGGACCGTTGTTTTCGCAGCACAACCACTGCCCGGGCCTGACCGCGTGCCCGAACGGCGACCTGCTCGCGATCTGGTACACCACACGAACCGAGCCGGGCCGGGAGCTTGCCATCGCCGGTGCCCGGCTGCGGCATGGCCAGGACGAATGGGAGCCGGCCGCACCCTTCTGGGATGCCCCCGACCGCAACGATCACGCCAGTGCCCTTTGGTGGGACGGCCGCGACACGATCTACCACTTCAACGGCCTCGGCAGCGACGCGACGTGGGCCAAGCTGGCGTTGATCATGCGCACCAGCACCGACAACGGTGCGACCTGGACCAACGCCCAGTTGATCCAGGCTGACCACTACCTGCGCCACATGCCGATCGCCGGCGTGTTCCAAACCAAGAAGGGGCACATCGTGCTTCCGTGCGATGCGGTCACCGGCGGCAACGGCGGCACCGCCGTGCAGATCAGCAGCGACGACGGCAAGACGTGGGTCGATCCGGGCGACGGCAAGCCGGCCCCCAAGTTCGCGGCCGGTGCGACGGGAGCATGGATCGCAGGCATTCACGCGGGCGTCGTCGAGCTTGCGGACGGCCGACTGATGGCGCTCGGCCGCGGGGACGCGATCGACGAGCGAATGCCCAAGAGCATCTCGGCCGACATGGGCAAGACCTGGACCTACAGTTCCAGCGGCCTGCCACGGGTCGGGGGCGGGCAACGTCTGGTTCTGCTGCGGTTGCGGGAAGGGCCGCTGTTCCTCGCGTCGTTCGCGAAAGAGATGACGATCGCCGACGCGGCCGGCCGGAAGCGTGTCGTGTCCGGCCTGTTCGGCGCACTGAGCTTCGACGAGGGCGAGACCTGGCCGGTCCGTCGACTGATCACCGACAACGCGCCGACCCGCAAGACGGACGGAGGCGGCAACACCGGCCGGTTCATGCTCGGAACCAACTCGGCCGAGCCGCGCGGGTACATGGCCTGCACCCAAACGCCCGACAACGTCATCCATCTGATCAGCAGCAAGCTGCACTACGAGTTCAACCTCCGCTGGCTGAAGACCCCGATGCCGTCGAGAGCATCGCAGTAGAGTCGTGGCGACGCCGAGAGATGACCTCAGCGGGCCACGTTGATTGATGGAACTCGGTCTCCGGTCGGAGGCTCTCGAGCGCAGCGAGTGAGTGTGCCCGTGCCGGCGCGATCATCCCCACGTCTGCCTCGTTTCGTGTGCGAAAACCCGGTCGGAGTGAGGCGTACGCTCAGGCTCTCTCCGGTTGTAGCCGCCGGGCTGGTCCTGATTCTTGCCGCACATTCTGACGCCGTCTCGGTGACGAACGAAGAGATGGACCGGGCGCGTTCGTGGGTGACGGCAAGTTTCACCGGCCCTGACGCGAAGCCGCCCTTCTCGTTCGTCTGCGGCGGCGACGCGTCCGCAGAACTCGTCGGAACGTGGAACCACAAGCGAACCGAAGCCGAGGCCGACGCGTCCCGTGTACGGCGGATCCTGACGCACACCGACCCGACAGGCGGCTTGAGCGTCGAATGCGCAACGGCCACATACACCGACTTCCCGGCGATCGAGTGGGTCCTGCACTTCGAAAACGCCGGTAAACGCGACACGCCGATCTTGTCCGAGGTTCACGCAGCCGACCTCGTGCTCCCGGGCAAGGGCACAGCGGAGTTCGTCCTGCACCATTCGGACGGGAGTCAAGGGAAGGTCTCGGACTTCCGGCCTCGCACGACCAGGATCGGCGCGGATACGACGTTGCGCCTCGCCCCGGACGGCGGGCGTTCTTCGGATGGCGTGATGCCGTACTTCAACGTGGCCCGTCCCGACGGCGGCGGAGTGATCATCGCGATCGGATGGAGCGGTCAGTGGGCCGCCGACTTCGCCCGACAGCCAAACGGCGGCCTGCGCGTCCGTGCGGGGATGGAGCGTACGCACCTGCGGCTCCAGCCCGGAGAACGGATCCGAACGCCGGCCATTCTTCTGTTGTTCTATGGCGGCGACGCGCAGCGCGGGCACAACCTGCTGCGACAACTCATGCGGACTCATTACACACCGAGGCCGGGCGGACGCCCGATCGAACTCCCGGTGGCCGCATCCGGGGCGACGATGGGCTTCAACAGCATGACGGAGGCCAATCAGGTCCAGGCCGTCACGAACATCTCGAAGCACAAGCTGCCCGTGGACACATACTGGGTGGACGCCGGCTGGTCGACGGGTGGGTTCCCCGAGGGGATGGGAACGTGGGACCCCGACCCGACTCGTTTCCCGAACGGTCTGCGCCCCGTCGCCGACGCGGCGCACGAGGCCGGCCTGCGATTCCTGGCCTGGTTCGAGCCGGAGCGCGTCATGCCGGACACGTGGCTGCGAGTCACTCACCCGAAATGGCTGCTTGCGCCGGACGGTCTTCCGCCGGAACTCGCCTACCAGGAAGGCTGGAGGCTGCTGAACCTCGGGAACCCGGCCACCTTGAAGTGGGCGAAAGAGAAGTTCTCCTCGACCATTCGCAGCGTAGGGATCGACATCTATCGGCACGACTTCAACATGCACCCGCTCTACTACTGGCGTGCGGGTGAGGCACCGGATCGGCAGGGACTCAACGAGATCCGCTACGTGACCGGACTCTACGATTATTTCGACACGCTCGCCCGGGAGAATGCGAACCTCGTGCTGGACAACTGTGCCAGCGGCGGCCGCCGGCTCGATTTCGAGATGATGCGGCGAAGTGTTCCGCTGTGGCGATCGGACTACTGCTGGGACCCGATCGGGGCCCAGTGCATCACGTACGGACTGTCGTACTGGCTACCGCTGCACGGGCTGGGGGCCGTCTCTGCCGATGCATACGACTTCCGCAGCGGCATGGGAGCCAATGGGGCGTTTGCCTTTGACTACTACACCGAGCAAGGGCCTCTCTGGCCTGCTCTGACCGCGCGAATCCGTGAGTACCGCCGCCTGCGCAAGTTCTACTCCGGGGACTACTACCCGCTCACGCCGTACACAACGGCCAACGACGCGTGGATCGCCTGGCAGTTCGACCGGCCGGATCCCGGCCAGGGAATGGTCCAAGCCTTCCGTCGCCCCGGCAGCACCACGTCGAACCTGCGCACTCGCTTGCACGGGCTCGATCCCGATGAGCGCTACTCGGTGCGAGACCTCGACACCGGTACGTCACACCAACACACAGGGCAGCAACTGATGACCGAAGGGCTCGACATCGCATTGAAGGTCCGACCGGGCTCGACCGTAGTCGTGTATGAACGATCCCTCAGCCATTGATGGGCTGGCCCCGGCATTGCGGGGCTGCCGTGGCTATCGAACCTTCCTGTAGACCATTGCCGCGGCCCCGGGGCGATCGGGAATGGTGACCGGCAAACCGGTCTGCTTCAGTTCCCGGCCGGTGAACACCTCCGTACTCTCGGCGCCGACAGGCTTCACGCTGTAGCAGGCATCCGGCTCCAGGCCGTGCAACCTGAGGTCTGCCGCCTTGTAGATGCTGTCCGGGCGGCGAAACACCTGCACGAGCCCTTCCCCGGCCTCCGGCCGGTCGAACTGCCAGCCGATCCACGCGTCGCCGGCCGTGCTGTGTGAGGTCAGTGGATAGAAGTCGCCGTAGAAGTTGGGCACAGCCTCCTGCCGCAAGCGAAACAGTCTGCGGATGGCGTTGTAGTCGTTCTCTTCGCAGCGCATGTCGAACGGAAAGTTGTTGCTCGGGTAGCAGGTGGACCAGAATGCATAGAGATCGATGGCCGTGGGGCCTTCGCCGTAGTACGCGGCGGCGCTGGCCATGTTGCCGCCTCCGTAGAACGGAATCCAGAACGACAGACCATAGGTGTGGCTCTGGCAGCCGATCGGCTCGTAGTTGTAGTCGCTCCGCCACAAGGGAACCGCGCGACGCAACGTCTCGACGTCCAACCGCCGCCCGCCGGACGCGCAGGTGTCGATCAGCATGCGCGGGTGCCGCCGGAGCAACTCGTCCCAGTAGGCCAGCAGACCGGTCACGTGCTTGTTCTCGGTCATCCCCTGCCGGTCCTTCGCATCGTTGCCTCGCCACGCACCGAGCGGGTCCATGTTGAAATCCTGCCGGTAGAGATCGATCCCCTGTTCGGTCAGGAGCCTGTCCACGTGGTCGGTCAGCCATTGCCTGGCCTGGGGGTTGCCCAGATCGAGCAACCCGCCCTTCGCCCCGCCAAGAATCCACTCCGGATGCTCCTCCGCCAGCCACGTGCCCGCGTGCACACGCTCCGGCTCGAACCACACCAGGATCTTGATTCCGTTGGCGTGGGCGTGATCGCTGATGGGCTTGAACCCGCGCGGGAACCGCTTCTTGTCGATCTCCCACGTTCCGACAAAGGGCCACCCGCGGTCGTGGCCGCCGACATACCAGCCCGCGTCCATCCACCAGTAGTCCAGCTTCAGCTTCTCCTCGAGGTACCGGTTGATGAACATGATCTGGTTCTCTTCGGTGGCGTTCTGCATCTCGTGATATACCCGGTAGCTCGAGCCGAGCGCGATCGGTGGAGGCAGTTTCCCGCCGGGCTTCGGCATGCTGTGGGCCATCATCCAGCGCCGCCAGACGTTCTGCGCACGCACCCAGTTCCCCTTCCAGAACTGCACGACGATCAGCGGCGTCCGGATCTCCTCCCCGGGATGCAGCGTCAGATGTGTCAGCTCCTGCCCCGCACGCACGCGCAGACCCACCTTCTCGTCACGCGTGAACTCCGCCGCCCACTGCCCGGGCCAGCCCAACGCGACGATCACGCCCTCGTTCAGCCACCCCAGGTTGAAGTACGGGAACTGGTGATTGGTCGGGCGCCCTCCGGTGGGCGCGATCTTCAACGTCTCGTTCGGCTCGAGCAGGTCGTGCAGCGGCTCGAAGCTGCTCGGCTTGCAGAGATCGCCGCGGTTGTAGTGCAACTCGAATTCCCCGAGCGGCGGATGCGGGAACGGGTATCGACGCATCGTCATGTCCAGCGCCTGAATGGAGGCCAGGATCGGTGTGTCTTTCGCCCCGCCGTTCTTGAAGAAGACCGTCCACTCCACCGTCGGGAAGTCCGCGTACACCACCGCCACCCAGCGGACGACCAACCCCGTCGCCGGATCGGTGTACGCGAAGACATGTTGGGTGCGCCTCGCGTCGAGTTGCTGCCGACTGCGGTCGAGTTTCCATTCCTTGAGCAGCTCATCCGACGGCTTGCCACCATAGACAAAGGAGAACGGCAAATCGGCGCCAATCTGCCACTGATTTGCCAGGTCATCAAGC
>CAYMME010000409.1:0-8489 GCA_964391465.1 uncultured Planctomycetales bacterium | reverse complement strand
ATTCGGCCAAGACGGAAGAGATGACTTGGCACAGTTATTTCATCGCAGGGCCTAAACGGCGCGCACGGGGGCGCGGCGGCGTTGGTTGGGGGCTGCGTTGGGTCGGGGACGTTAGCTTGTTGTCGTGCGTGTTGTTTCCTGTGTCGGTCGGGGTCTCCGTTGGGTTGGGGTTACGAGAAAAGGTGAAGGGGAACGGCTACAGCCGCCTTGGTTGGCGGTGACTGTAACACTCCTGCACCGACTTTGCGCGTTCGCGGCGTCGTGGGATGCGCTCGGTGCGGCAGGCGGCGCGGCCAAAGACCGCGAGAACAGGCGCGGCCAAAGGCCGCGAGAACAGTTGAACAGGAGAACAGGTGAGCAGGAGAGGCGGAAGGACGTTGCGTGCGCGTTGGTCAGGTCGTGGTGCCTTCCGCTTCGGAGGTCGATTCTTGGGGTTGATGTTGCATGGGGCGGTTCCGTGCGGGGGTCGGGCAGAGGAGTCGGCTCCATGAGGGGGTCAGGCACATGTTTCGCTGCGCGAAAACGAGCCAGACCCCGCAAAAAGACGAGTGCGGCTGTAGCCGCCGCGGGTGCTGCGTTGCGTCGAGTGTTCATGGTTGTCACCTTCAATGTACCTGCCGCCGCATCCTGCGACGTTCGCCCTTCGCCTATACAACGTGTCGCGCGCTCCACTTGGGATGGGCAAGAAATGGAGCGCGCGGCTTCGAAGGCGGGTTCGGCCTGACCGACGGGGGGCGGAGGCGACGTTCGGGGTGAGGGATCCGGGTGAGTGGGCAGGGCAGGCGGCAGGTGGCGCGGGGCCAAGAACCAGGGCAGTGCCATTCGGGGGCGCGCCTCACCGACCGAGAGGACCGTCATCCTGCGGGTGACACCCGCGCGGTTTGCCGCCCATCGGCGGGTTGGGTACGATCCGTCCGTCGTCCGAGGGCCATTTGCGCCAAGCAGCTCGTTGAAGAACGCTGCTCGTAGACGTGGCATGGGCGTCCAGCCCATGGAATCACGGGCAGGATCCCTGTACCACGAGTCTCTCGACAGGCTGGTGGGCTTCGTAGGGCTCACGCGACGGCGATGCGAACGAGGCGACACGAGGAGGCCAGGCCGCGACGATGCCGGAAGACGACCGTACGAATCTGAGTTCCGCCGACGTTGGGGCAGGGACACAGCTTCCGGGCACACGGATCGAGCTGCGTCGCCCGACTGTCGCTCCTCGCGCCCGCGCCGCCTTCTTCGATTTCGACGGCACGCTGTCCCTCATCCGCGGTGCATGGGCCGACGTCATGGTTTCCATGATGGTCGACGTGCTCGGTGCCCTTGATAAGGGCGAAGCGGAGGCGGATCTCGCCCGTCTGGCTCGACGGCTCATCCTGCCCCTGACCGGACGACAGACCGTCTATCAGATGATCGAGCTGGCGAAGGAGGTGGAGAAACGCGGCGGCACCCCACTCGATCCGGTCGAGTACAAGGACATGTTCCTCGACCGCTTCTGGCCGCTCATCAAGGACCGGGTCCAGGGGCTCGAGCAGGGTCGCATCGCCCCGGAAGAGATGCTCGTTCCGGGCAGTGTGGCTTTTCTCGAAGCGTTGCGGGACCGCGGCCTCACGCTCGTCCTCGCCAGCGGTACCGATCACGAAACCGTCATCGCGGAGGCCGGACTGCTGGGCATCGCGCCCTACTTCGAGGGAAGAATGTACGGAGCGATCGAGGACCACACGAGCTATTCCAAGCAGATGGTCATGCAGCGCATGGTTGCCGACTGCGACGGTGACAGCGGAGCCCTCGTGGGGTTCAGCGACGGTTACGCCGACATCGAAGACCTCAAGGCCGCTCGCGCCGTCGCCATCGGCGTCGCGCCCGCAGTGCCGGCGTGCCGGGAGGTCGACGAGGCGAATCGTGAGTTCCTCATTCAGGCCGGCGCGGACGTGATCATCCCGAACTACCTGGAACACGAAACGCTGCTTGCACACCTTTTCGAAACGCCGACTTGAGAAGACCCGAAAGGAGACCGTCGTGGGCGAGAGAATTCGAGTCACGGTGTGGAACGAGTTCCGGCACGAAAAGACGGACGAAGAAGTCAAACGCGTCTATCCGGACGGCATCCACCGGGCCCTGGCCGATTTCCTTTCCGCGGAAGAGGACGTGCAGGTCCGAACCGCCACCCTCGACGAACCGGAACACGGTCTCACCGACGCGGTTCTACAGTCGACCGATGTCCTGACGTGGTGGGGCCACGCCGCTCATGACGAGGTTTCGGACGAGATCGTCACGCGCGTGCAACACCGAGTCCTGGAAGGAATGGGCTTGCTCGTTCTGCACTCGGCTCACTTCTCGAAGATCTTCAAAGCCCTCATGGGCACACACTGCTCGCTGAAGTGGCGGGAGGCGGGCGAGAAGGAACGGCTGTGGTGCGTCGAGCCGAGCCATCCGATCGCCGCGGGAGTCGGCGAATACATCGACTTGCCCCACACGGAGATGTACGGCGAACGCTTCGACATCCCGGCACCCGACGAGTTGATCTTCATCTCGTCGTTCGAGGGGGGCGAGGTATTTCGAAGCGGCTGCACGTTTCAGCGCGGGCTCGGCAGGATCTTCTACTTCCGGCCCGGCCACGAGACCTACCCGATCTACCACGACGAGCAGATCATCCGGGTGATCAAGAACGCGGTTCGCTGGGCTTGCCCAACGCCAGCTCGAGCGTGACGACCTTCTTGTGACCGAACGGAATCGAAACGGCCCCACCCTCAACGGACAGGCGCTCTCTCCGCTCTTCGTTCATATTGGTCAGCCACGCTTCTTCCACGGGCAGATGGCACGTCACGCGACCCGCGACGTCGTGCAGAGTCGGATTGAACAGGCGCAAGACGAGCGTGTCGCGATGCTCGCATCGTTTCAGCGCGCTCAGCGCAATCTGGTCGGGCCCGACCTCAAGGAAGCTGAGTTGCTTCGGTAACTCTCCGCCCCCCCTGCCCGCCTGTGCGGTCTCCAGCGGCAGCTCGAACCGTTCCGCTTCGTGGTACAGATTCCCCTGCTGCCAGTCCCCGGCATGCGGCATGATGGCGTAGTGGCACTCGTTGACTCCCAGCGATTGCGCGAGCTTCATCCACGGATACACATCCCATTGATCAATCACGGGTGATTGCATGGCCGTGAAGCCGCGCAGCAAGGTGAGACACAACGTGCGATCGTCATCATCCACCGCTTCGTACTCGCGCATGCCTTCGTTGAGGATCGCAAGTCCGACCTTTCCGTCGCCCACGTCGACGAATCGGTGCATGGGATACTGCGGATTCGGTTGTCCATAGTAGAGGCTGTCCGACGTTCGTTCGATGGGCCGCTCGATGACGTCGAAGGCTGCCTCCGCCGCGGAAACCTTCGCGTCGAGTCGCGTGGGGAAGCATGCTCGCACGCGGTGCTGCTCGGCCCGGTTGTCGATAGTGGTATGAACATCGATCCATCGTTGCCCGGCTCGCAGCGTGAGCACGGACACGATGGGCATCGTCACCGTCTCGGTCGTTCGGCGGTAGTTGCCCTCCTCGCCCTCCATACCCGTCGGCACCTCGAGTTGATGCTCCACGCGGCAGCGGGTCAGGAATTCGCTGGTTTCCACACATTCGACCGTGGCGGCACCGCCCAGCGTGCTGACCACTCGATCCTGCTCCGGAGCCATGTGGGTCCATGCGTGGCCGCACTCCCCGCAGTCCTCGAACAAGTGCTGCCCCTTGAACTCCTGACCGGAAGCCTTGTCGACGATGTCGAGGCTTCCGTCCGGACGGATCGTGACCTTCAGGAATTCGTTCTCCATGACCGGCGTCTGCGCCCGGCCGCCCTTCTCGACCGGCAGCTTCGCGACATCCGCAGCCTCGCGTTTCAGGTGGTAGGTCTTGTAGCCGAGCGCCGGCACGTCCGCGACTCGGGCGTGCACCGTGACCCGTTCGGAGCGGAGCTGCAGCGAGATGTCCTGCAGGTTCCGCACCAGCGTACCGTAGGGCTCGCGATGAACCTCCGCCCAGTCGATCGCGTTCCCATCCGTGTCGCGAAGTGAGAACCCCTTGTAGTCGCTCCGGTCCGGCACGTCGAGCGACAACGTCACGACTTCCGTACGCGGTCGGGGGCTGGGGTTGAAGACAGTGACGACGGCCTCGTGGATGTCCACGTCCCGGTTGTCGATTCGCTTCTGTACGGCCGACATACCCCGCCGCATGACACCCTTCGAGATAATCTCCGCCTGATCGAACCGGTAGTACATGTCCTTTTCCATCTGGTCGATCCCGGCGCCGCAAATGTTGTCGTGCGGGTGGTTCTGCAGCAGGTAGCGCCAGGCTCGGTCAATGGCGGAGTTCATGTACTCACCGCCCACAGCCCATCCCAATACGGAAAACGGCTCCGCCCAACGTTGCAGAGCGATCTCGGTCTGTCCGTTTCTCCGCTTGAGCTTCATCCGGCTGGAAATCACGTCGCCGTACAAGTGTGTCCACTTGCCGGTTGCCCCCGGGTTACGGCTCTCACCAGTGAGGACCTCCGGGTCCTTTACCTCCTGCATCATCTGCCGCATGTAGTCTTCGAGGGAATCGTGGACGATTTCGTGGCCCATACCTTCGACGACGGGTCTGCTCATCTCGATCAGATCGCGCTCCCGTGGATCAGGGGAGGAACAATCGAATCCCTGCATGCAGGCGATGTGTCTGGTGCTGAAGTGCTCGCTCTCGTCATCGAACAGCTTCTTCAACTGCTTCGGTAACACCTCGGCATCCAACTGCTCCTGCCCCACATCCAACGGGTAGTAGTGATCGTGCGGATGGTGTTCGTTGTTCAACCGGAACGGCAGCGCACCGCGGTCCCAGTCATACCACCATTCGTCACGACTCATCCCAAAGCGGGCCATGCGGTAGACATAGAAGTAGTAACTGAAGCGGGACAGCGCACCGAACCGGCATCCCGTCACCCGGGACCCGTCCGGGCCCTCCAGAACGAACTCCGACTTCCTGGTGTTGATCCCGCGGTAGAAGATGATCGTGTCAATGTCGAAGCCGTGGTAAATCTGCGGCATCTGGGAGGTCTGGCCATACGAGAAGGGCGTGTAGCCGAGCTTGCTCACACGCCCCCAGTTCGTCGCGTAGCGATGACCGATGACCAGGTTACGGACGAGCGACTCGCCATTGACGACGTACTCCTCCGGCAGCGTGTACCAGGGCCCGACAATGAGCCGTCCCGCCTTGACAAACTTCTTGACCTGGTCTTCCCGTTCCGGGCGCAGGTCCAGGTAGTCCTCGATGGCGATCGTCTGCGAGTCCATCAGGAACGAATGGAACTTGGGGTCCCGCTCGAGCAGATCCAGGAGGTTATCCATGAACTCCAACAGCAGCAGGCGGGTCTCCTGAAACGGGTAGACCCAAGCCCGATCCCAATGGGTGTTGGAAATCACGTGGAGTATCTTGCGCGTGTCGTCGCTCGACTTCGACTGCTGTGTCATCTGCTCTTCTCCGACTGCGGATTCAACTTCGTGTGGGATCTCGCTTCGTGGACGCCCCGGCGGGACTACGGAAGCGAACGATCAGGGAAGGACAATTCCATCGTGACGATCTTCTTCGCTTTCACTTCAAATGCAAGTCTGCCCTCGTCCAGTTGCGGCCCGGCGCCGCCGGCGGGCTCTTCGTTCAGGTTCAGATATCGCACGCTCTGCGGCGGCGTGAACAGCACGAGGCTGCCGGCCACGTCCCGGAGTGTCGGGTTGTAAACCCTCAGCACCAGCGAATCCCGGTCCTCGGACCGCTTGATCCCCGAAAGCATCAACTCCGCTGGTTGCAGCTCCAGGAAGCTCAGCGTCTGGGGTAGATGACCCTCGTGCGGTCCCGCCTGCGCCGGCTCCAGCGGCACGTTGAACTCGTCGGCCCGGCGCGTCACCCGCCCCGCGTCCCAATCACCCGCGTGAGGATAGATGAGATAGCGGAACTCGTGCTCCCCCAATACCTGCGAGCCCTTCATCTCCGGATGCCGCTCCCACCGCCAGGCGACGGTGGCCAGGGCGACCTCGAACGCACGAAGCAGCGTGAGGCCAATCGTGCGGTCGGCATCGTCGGTCACCTCGTATTCGCGCAACCCGTCGCTGATCAGAGCCAGGCCGACCTTCCCGTCGCTTACATCCACGAACCGCTGGCAGGGATGGGTCGGATTCCAGGTGTTGCGCCACGGACTGTCCGGGCCGCGGTCGATCTCTCGTTCCACCACGTCGAAGGGCTCTTCGGCGCACGAGTGTGAAGCGGCAAGATGAGTCGGGAACATCACCCGAAGTCGGTGGTCCTCGCACACGTTGACCAACGTCGTCCGGACCGCCACGCCCCGCGAGTGCAGTCCGAGCGTGAACTCGGATCGGATCACGATGTCGCGGGTCTCCTCGGCGCGTCCCGCATCATCGCCGTCCGCGTCGAGCCGACGAACGTAGTTCCCCTTGCCTTCGACAAGCCTTTCCGGAACCGGCATGGTGTGCGTCACCGCGTACCGAGCCAGGCACGGGCCCGCGTCCATACGCTCGATCGTGGGGCAGCCGCTCGAGGTAGTGACCACGCGGTCATGGCACGGCGGGACATGCCGCCAGGGATGCCCGGCCTCTCCGTTGTCGGCGAAGTAGTGCAACTGATCAAACGTGTGGCCGGTCGTCTTGTCGGTGATATCCAGGGATCCGTCGGGCCGAACGACCACCTTCAGGAACGCGTTCTCCATCGTGTTCGGCCCCGACACGAGTGAGTCGTGCGGCCAGGAGAACTCCGCCTCGGGCCGAATCAGCAGCGTCCGGTAGCCCAGTGCGGGCACATCTTCGAGCGGCATGTGGAGTCGGACGCGTAGCGATTGCATCTCCATCGTCGCGTCGCCGAGATGGCGTACGATCGCCGAGTGTTCTTGCCGCCCCGCTTCCTGAAACGCCATCGCCGCGCCGGTGGCAGCGTCCCGAACACTGTACCGCCCGAGAGCGAAGCCGCTTGCCAGCGGCAGGTCGACCATGGCTGTCACGACGTCACTGCGCGGGTAGGGAGTAGGATTGAACACAGTGAGCACGACCTCGTCGCTGCCCACATCCGCGTTGTCAATCAGCCCCTGGATCGTGCCGAGCGCCCGCCGCTTAACGCCGGACGAAATGCTCCGGCACTGATCGAGCCGATGGTGCACATCCTGCTCGATCTGGTCGACGCCCGTGCCCGCAATCGTGTCGTGCGGATGGCACTGCAGCAGGTACCTCCAGGCCAGATCGAGATACGTCTTGGGATACTCGGCACCGAGAAGCCAGGCCACCGCTGCGAAAGGTTCCGTCTTGCGCTGCAACTCCTGCTCGGCACGCGCGTTCTTGCGTTTGATCCGGACCCGGGCGGAAGTGACATCCCCGTACAGATGGACGCGCGTGCCCAACTGGCGCGGCGTCCGGCGCTCGCCCTTCAGGACAACGAGATCCTCCTCTCGCACCGAAGCTCTGACGGCGTCGAGCCAGTCCGGCAGACTGCTGTGGAAGATGGTCTCGCCCTCGAGGATGCCGGCCACTTCCTGCAACGTCTCGAGTTCGTAGACGTCCGGTTGGGTGCTGTCCATGCCCTGCATGCAACAGATGTGGTTGGTGGTGGCATGCTCCAGCTCGGCCTTCTTCAGATCGTCCATCAGTGCGGCCAGCTTGTCCTTGTGGAGCGTCTTGATCGGATCCAAGAGGATGTGGTGCTCGGCGCAATGGTTCTCGCAGCACAAATGGAAAGGCAGCCCCTTCTCGTCCCAGCCGTAGTCCCGTTCGAGGATTGTCTTTCCGTGCACGGCGGGGCGGTAGACGCTGAAGAAGAAGTTGTAGCGAGCGTTGGAGCCCATCCGGGAGGCGAACAACCGCGACCCGTCCGGCCCCTCGAAGATGAACTCCGACGGGGCTTCGCTCGCCTGGATACCGTGGTAAAAGAGAATCGTATCAATCCCGAAGCCGCGATAGATCTGCGGCATCTGTGAGGCCTGACCATACGAGAAAGGGCTGTAGCCCACTCTCATACAACCACCGTACGCCTCGGCCAGGCGCCCGCCCAGCAACAGATTCCGCACGAGCGACTCGCCGTTGACCAAGTGCTCTTCCGGCAGCGTGTACCACGGCCCGATGAAGAGACGCTGCTCGGCGACCCGTCTGACGATCTCGTCCCTCCGGTCCGGACGGATCCGGAGGTAGTCGTCAATCGGAATGGTTTGGCCGTCCAGCAGATAGGTCTTGTACTCGGGATGGCCTTCGAGGATCCCCAGGAGCCGGTCCATGAACTCGACGAGGAACATCCTGGTTTCCTGGAAGTCGTACAGCCACTCCCGGTCCCAGTGCGTGTTGGGGATGAAATGAAAGGTCAAGGGTTGTGCCTGAGTCTCTTGTTCACGCGTCATCGAAATCTTCCCGGAAGCCCGTGCCCGCAACTCGCCGCACGGCCTGTAAGACTCTTGGGTTGCGGAGGTTACACGTACCTGCCGGCGGTCGGGTCTTCACCATCTGG
>CAYMME010000408.1:0-8497 GCA_964391465.1 uncultured Planctomycetales bacterium | reverse complement strand
GGTTGCAGGGTTGGGTTGTAGCGGCGGGCGCCCCGCCGGCCGGCGGCCTGCGAGGCGCAGGCCGCTGCGAGCGGGGAGCGTATGATGCCGCTGCTAACCGGCGCAAACGAGAAGGAGCGACCTGCGACGGTGGTTCGCGAGGAACGGCAACATGCCGGCCCCGAAGGGGCCCACGAGTGTAGCCAGGGGCGAAGCGCAGCGCAGCCCCTGGTTTCCAGGCCCCGGAAACGTTCCGCCCCGGCAGGGGCGGGCGAACGCATGGCCGACGCGCGTCCGCCCCTACCGGGGCGGTGTGGGATTCGCAGCCCGTATCCAGGGGTTCCGCTTCGCTCCACCCCTGGCTACGGTCGGTCGCCCCTTCGGGGCGAGTTGCCGCGATGCCAGGGAGGCGGCCTCTGCATCGGCGGTCTCTCCGCAACGTGGCGGCGCTCTCCACGGTCGCCCGACTTGCGAGGCACCGTGCGTGAGCAAGAAGGGCCTGCGTCTCGCAGACCGACGGCCGGCGGGATGCCGGTCGCCAGACGACGGATGTTGGGAAGCCCACTGGATAGACAGACATGGAATACCTACTAACCTGGATCGTCTTCGTGCCCGCCATCGGGGCGGTGGCGGTTCTGCTGGCGCCCAAAGACAAGGCCAAGCAGATCGCCCTCGCCGCATGTGTGGCGACGTTTGCGTTGTCGTTGTTCTTGTTCAAGACGTTCTCGGCCGCCGACGCCTTCGGCGAGGGCTATGGAACCAAGAACGCGGTCAAGCACGTCACGCAAGTCACGTGGATCGGCAGCGACGAAGGCTTCAAGATCGAGTACTACGTCGGCGTCGACGGACTCAGCTTCCCGCTGGTGATCCTGACCACCGTCATCTCGCTGCTCTCGTGTGTGGCCAGTTGGAACTTCGAGCAGTGGAAGGTCACGCGAGGCATCAAGGGGTATTTTGCCCTGTTCCTGCTGCTCGAAACGGGGATGTTGGGCGTCTTCGTGGCGCTGGACTTCTTCCTGTTCTACATTTTCTGGGAAGTGATGCTGCTGCCGATGTACTTCCTCATCGGCGTATGGGGCTCGCCGCCGAGTGCGGCCGGGCGGGGCGGCCCGTATGCGGCCATCAAGTTCTTCCTCTACACCCTCTTCGGCTCGGTGCTGATGTTGGTCGCCCTGCTGGGCTTCTACTTCTACAGTCAGGACGTTCTCGGCGAGGCGGGCACATTCAATCTGCTCACGCTGGCCACCAACGAGTCGGTTCAGAACTACTTCGGCGACCCCGGCACGAAGTTCCTCTGGTGGAAGTTTGCGCCGGCCATGTTCATCCTCCTGGCCATCGGTTTTGCCATCAAGGTGCCGACGTTCCCGTTCCACACGTGGCTGCCCGACGCGCACGTCGAGGCCCCGACCCCGATCAGCATGATCCTGGCCGGCGTGTTGCTGAAGATGGGTGCGTACGGCTTCCTGCGGGTCGCGTACCCGATCCTGCCGACCGCGGCCGTTCAGCTTGCCGGCTTCGTGGCGGCCATCGGTGTGATCAGCATCCTCTACGGCGCGCTGTGCGCGATGGCCCAGAAGGACTTCAAGAAGCTCGTCGCCTACAGCTCGATCAGCCACATGGGCTACGTCATGCTCGGCATCGCGGTGATGACCGACACCGGATTCCAAGGCGCGATGTTCCAGGTCATCGCTCACGGCATTTCCAGCCCCATGTGCTTCTTCCTGGTCGGCGTAATCTACGACCGCGCCCACCATCGTTGGATCCAATACCCGGACGACCCGGCCGTCTTCGGCGAGAAGGCCGGCAAGCTGGGCTTCGGCGGGCTGTGGCTGACCATGCCGGTCTATGGCTCACTTGCGACGCTGGGGTTCTTCGCGTCGCTCGGGTTGCCCGGGCTGTGCGGCTTCATCGGTGAGGTCTGGGTGCTGCTTGGTGCGTTCGAGGCCGCCGATACGTTCACGTGGGCGATGCCCGCGGCGGTGCTGGCCGCGTTCGGCGTAGTGCTGACGGCCGGCTACATCCTTTGGACGGTCCAGCGCGTCTTCCTGGGCAAGGCCCGCGACGACCTGGGCGACATGCCCCAGGCGACAGGGCGCGAGATTCTCATTCTCGCCCCGCTCGGCGCGTTGTGCATTCTGCTTGGCGTGTTTCCCAAGCAGACGTTGTTCGACTTCATGAACCCGACGCTGGGGCACCTGTCGACGCGCCTGCAAGAGACGGCCCGGGAGGTCCTGCAAGTGGCAGGAATGTAGGAGATACCGACACGGGTGCTGGGTGCCACGGGCAGCTCGCCTGCCCGTGCACTGGCGGACAAGCCGCCAGTGGCACCCGAGTGCGACTAGAGACGCCGACGAAACGATGCAGCTAGTACTCGCCGCAAACAACACGCCGCCGTTGTGGTTGCCGTCGGGCACCGACATGAAGCTCGTCGCGCCCGAGCTGGCGCTGGTGGCCACGATCGCCCTGGTGCTGATCGTCCCGCTGGTCGTCCGCCGCAACAGCTACACCACGGCGGGCATCGTCCTGGCCGGTGCCGTGGGTACGACGCTGCTGGCGTACTTCGTGACGCTGCCGGCGGTGCGGTTCGGCGGGGTCGCGGCCGTCGCGCCGGACAGCGCCCCCATGCTCGTCGTCGACAACTTCTCGGTCTTCTTCAAGCTCTTCCTGATGCTGTTCGTGGTGCTCGTCACCGGGTTGTGGCTGCTGGGCTCGGCCGAGCGCGAGAAGGACGCCCCCGAGTTCTTCGTGCTGCTGCTGGGCAGCGCCCTGGGCATGGGGCTGATGGTCTCGACGCTGAACCTGCTCATGATGGTGATCGCGATGGAGCTGGCATCGCTGCCGTCGTACGCCATCGCCGCGTTCAACAAACGCAGTAAGGTCGGGGCCGAGGCGGCGCTCAAGTACGTGATCTTCGGCGCGGTGACCGCCGCCACGATGCTGTACGGCATTTCCCTGCTCTACGGCTACTACGGCACGCTGGACCTCACTCGGATCGCCACGTTGATGTACACGCAGGAGACCGACCTGCTGGTGGGGGTCGTGGGGGTCGGGCTGTTTGCGATGCTCGTCGGCGTGGGGTTCAAGATCTCCGCCGTGCCGTTTCACTTCTGGTGCCCCGACGTGTTCGAGGGGGCCAAGATCGAAGTAACGACGTGGCTGTCCGTCGCGAGCAAGGCCGCGGGCATATGCCTGCTGCTGCGGATCATCCATGCGTTCACGCATCCGGTGGGCGTGGAGCTGTCGGTCAACGGGCCCGAGGACCTGCCCGTGTTGAGTGGGTTGGCTTGGGGCATCGGCATCGTCGCAGTCCTGACGTGCACGATCGGCAACCTGGCCGCCTATCACCAGACCAGCGTGAAACGGCTGCTCGCCTACTCGTCGATTGCCCATGCCGGTTACATGCTGATGGCCGGGGCTGTTTTGCTCTCGGTCGATCCTGGTACGGCCAACATTGCCGTGTCGGCCGTGGTGGCCTACGTGCTGATCTACCTGTTCATGAACCTCGGCGCGTTCGGTACGGTGGCGCTGGTGCACTGGCAGACGGGCTCCGAGAAGTTCGATGCGTTCACCAACCTCGGTCGGCGTGCCCCATGGCTCGCGGTGCCGATGGCCATTTGCCTCTTCTCGCTGATCGGCATGCCGCCGCTGGGCGGGTTCATCGTCAAGTTCTGGTTGCTCAAGGCCCTGTTCGAGGCCGGGTCGACCATGACCCTGCTGGCGTCGAAGTCGTTGCTCTACGGGCTCGTGATCGTGGCCGTCCTCAACACGTTGCTGAGTCTGTTCTACTACCTGCGAATCGTCCGGGAGATGTTCCTGGTCGACGACGACCGGCCTCCGCTCGAGATCCCGTGGCCGGGCGTCGCGATGGTCAACGTCTGTGCGGTGGTGCTGGTGCTCACGGGCACGCTCTTCGTGGATCCGCTGCGGCGGAACGCGGACAGCTATGCGATGTATCTGTACACGCCGTCCGTGGTCCAGACCGCCGAGGCCCCAAAGCCACCCGGCGAGCCGGTGGCAACCGCAGCGAGAGAAGAAACGACGGGTCAGTAGGGTCTGCCGTACGGGCCAGGAAGCTGATGGCCTATGGCCAGTAGCTAACAGCTAAGAGCTAACAGCCAACAATGACTCCCACCGAGATCCTCAACGAGTTGCTGCGGGCCGAGGCCGAGAGTCTCGTTCCCCGACTTGCCGAGTCCATGCCCTTCGTCTCGTGGGTGTCCGCCGACGAGCATGCGGCCATCCAGCGTGTGATCGCCGAGGAGCGAGAGCATCAGGCCGCACTCGCCGAGTGCATTGTCGCGGAAGGCGGGGCACCGGCCCCGATCACGAGCAGCCTTGCATTAGCCGACGTTCACTACCTTGAGCTCCGCTACCTCCTGCCGCGCATCATCGGCGACAAACGGCGGCTGGTGCGTCTCTACGAGGCCGCCGCCGACCACATCGACCCGAGCGGCGGACCCGGCCAGCAGGTCTGCCGGATCCTGGCCGCCAAGCGCGAGCACCTCGCCGGCCTCCAGCGCCTCGGCGAAGCAGTAACCACGTCCTCCGACGAGTAGGTGCTCAAACAGCAGGGAACGGCAGTAGCGTGGGTCGTTGCCCCGCCAGCTCTTCCACAGAGGCAGGCTGAGAGGAGAAGGTGGGTTCGATGACCCAGGCTACCTTGTGAACGTGTTCACTCCTCCCGTTCCGAGAACACGTCAGGCGCATAGAGCCCCGGCGTTGCCTGCGCTGCGTGATACACTTCCAGTCCGAGGTAGTTGCCCAGTGCCTCCCACAACGCACTGCCTACGTGGCCCTGCACGGCGGCCACATGGTGTGGGAAGTGGCGAGCAAGCACGTTGCGGTACAGTCGATCGAGGTGCCGGATGCGGCACCAGCCGTACGTGCCGAACGTAGCGGCCGGGTTGTCCTCGAACCGCCCCTGCGCGACGAGGGCCTTCCATTGCCCGTCCGGGTCCTGCGTGACGCGGGTCAGCGTGACCGGTGACTCGGCGATCTCGAACTCGACGACGCCTTCGGAGTCCTCCGCCTTCGTGGCCCCGCACGAAACCAGCACGCCATGCGTCGCGATCCGCGGCCGCTCCTTGGCGAAGCACTTCGGGAACGCGCCGCAGTGCCAGAGGTTGACCAGCTCGTCGTCTTCGTTGTGCAGGTTGTTCCAGTCGGCCAGCATCGCGGGCGTCCCGCTCGCGAGCATGGCCGCATGCATCGAGAGCGTGCCGAGCACGTCCGCCTCGCAGGCGCACGGAATGCCTTGCTCCGCCAGGCGGCTCATGGCTGCACACGTGCACACGCCGAACTGCTCCTGCACCGCGGTCCAGCACTGGATGGCAAACGCGTCGATCGCGTGCTCTTGTCTCCAGCGTTTGAGCAGCAGCTCGAGCTTGGCGCTCTTGCGGACCGCGGTTTCGGTGACGGCCGACGTGTCGGCGTAGGCGCCGATGTCCTTGACGATTGACTGCAACTCCGGTTCGTCGTCGGCGATGGCCTTGGCCCCGGCGATCAGCTCCGTCGTGTCGAACACCACGGTCGTCGGCCCGAGCCGCTGGAGCTTCTGCTCGTCGAATCGGCACGTCCAGAACGGTTCCGGACGCACGCCGACCTGGCCGTACCGCGCGTTCTTGACGCCCTGTACGACACGGCAGGTCCGCACGAACATGTCCACGTCGCGGGCGAAGCTCGCGTCGGTCGGGTAGCAGATCGGCCGGTGGGCCACGGTGTACGTCGCCCCGATCTGCCGAAGTGCGTCGCCGATGGACAGCAGGCCGCAGAACGAATCGCGCCGGGCGGTCTGCGGAGTCAGGACCTCCTCCTCCTGACAGCCGAAGATCAGGATCGGCACGTCCAGCCGGGCTTGGCGGACCACCCACGCCGCGGCCTGCTCGTCGCCGAAGTTCATCGCTCCGATGACGATGCCCTGCACGTCGGCGGCACGGAACAGATCCGCGCAAAGCTCTGCTTCCGCGAGGGTCTCGACGCAGCCGGCCTTCGTCTGGTCCTCGCCGGGCACGATGACCTCGATGCCCTGTTTGCGCATCGCCTCGAGAGTCTGCGTCCGCATCTTCGCCGCCAACTCCGTGCTGAAGAAGCCGCGGTTGGCGGGAACGAATCCGAGCGTCATGCGATTGGGCTGATAAGACACTGTTGGTTTCCTGATTCGCGCCGTTCGTCGCACTCGGGCCCGCGACCGTCTCGGCGCACTGCACGCCGACCCGAACTGCTTCCACGGAGCATGCCACACTCACACGCCGGAGACAACTGTCGATCGGCCCGCGGCTTCGGACGAACCCGGCGAGCCCGCCCGACGTACGCACTCACGAGAAACGCGAGAATCGCGTGCCGCTTTTTCATTGACGTGATGGGTTGAGCGGTGGTACAGTGTCGGCATTGATCCGGAGGTCGTCCCGGCCGTGGCTCCTTTGTGCCACATGCCGTCGGGTCGTGTCCGTGCCGCCGTATTCGCAGACAGGCTGGGCTGAGCGGATCGTGCCCGCCGTTGCGTGAACCGCACCCGGTCGCGGCCTTGGGCAAGAGAGGAGGAATTGCATGTCAGCTTCCGCACGCTGCTTTGCCGGTCGAGGTTGCGCGGTAGGGTTCGCCGGGCGGACCAACCACGAATGTGTCATGGCGGTCGCGGTGGTGCTGGGCACCGCCGGTGTGGCCGTCGCGGGCAGCACGATCACCGTCGGTCCCGGTGGTGGCTACGAGCACGAGGCGATTCAGCCGGCCATCGATGCGGCCGTTTCCGGCGACGAGGTCGTGGTGGCCGACGGCGTATACACGGGCGCGGATAACACGAACCTCGACTTCGGCGGCCGGCTGATCACCGTCCGCTCGGCCTCGGGCGACCCGGCCGCCTGCGTCATTGATTGCGAGGGCAGTGGTCGGGGCTTTCGCTTCCACACGGGCGAAAAGGAGGCGGCCGTCGTCAAAGGTCTCACCGTTCGCAACGGCTCGGTCGCGGACCTGGGCGGGGCGATCCTTTGCGACGCCGCCGGTCCGACGATCCGCAACTGCAACTTCACCGACAACACGGCTGCTCTGTTCGGCGGCGGCATGCACAACACCAACGGCGCCGATCCAACCGTCGTCGACTGCACGTTCACTGGTAACACGGCCAACGCAACGTTCCTGATCGGCGGCGGTGGGATGAGCAACATGAACAGCGGCCCCACCGTCACGGGCTGTGTGTTCGATGCGAACGCGACGAGCCTCGCCGGCGGCGGGATGGCCAACTACATCGCCAATCCGGTCGTCATCGGCTGTGAGTTCGACAGCAACGAGTCCACCGGTGACGGCGGGGGCATGTACAACACCCAGAGCAACCTGACGCTGGTCAACTGCGAGTTCAGTGAGAACGATGCGGCTCACGGCGGCGGGCTCTATACTGCCGAGCTAGGTCAAGCGTTGCTGGTCAATTGCGCGTTCGTCGCGAACATGGCAATCGACGGCGCCGGCGTGTGCAGCGACGCGAGCGTGCCGAGGCTGGTCAACTGCACGATCGCCGGGAACATGGCTACCGGCCGCGGGGGTGGGATCCGGAGCGTCGCTGCCAGCGACGTGACGGTGACCAACTGTATCCTCTGGGACAATGTCGACGCTGGCGGCACGGGCGAGGCTGCGCAGTTGGACTGCGATGCGGGTGCGCCATCGCACGTTGCCTACAGTTGCGTCCAGGACAACGATCCGGAAGACGCGAGCGTGTTTCCCGGCACGGGAAACATCGACGACGATCCCCTCTTCATGACGGGTGGTGATCTGCGATTGCAGCCCACGTCACCGTGCGTCGACGTCGGCGACAATGCGGCCGTTCCTGCGGATGTGGCCGATCTCGACGGGGACGGTGACTTGGCCGAGCCTACTCCGTTCGACCTCGATCGAAGTCCGCGCGTCCGCGGCGCCGGCGTGGATCTGGGGGCGTTCGAGCTTGCACCAGACGCCGACGGCGATGGGGTGGCTGACGAGATCGACAACTGCCCGAACGATCCGAATCCCGACCAGAACGATGACGACGATGACGCCGTGGGGGACGTGTGCGATGTCTGCCCCGGCGCAGTCGACGCCTATGATCTGGACGACGACAGTGTGCCGAACGGCTGCGACAACTGCCCCGAGACGGCAAACGGCGACCAGGCTGACGCCGACACTGACGGTGTGGGCGATGCGTGCGACATATGTCCGGGGTTCGATGACAGGGCCGACGCGGACGGCGATCGTCTGCCGGACGGCTGCGACAACTGTCCCGAGATCAGGAACGCCGACCAAGCTGACGCCGACGACGACGGCGTGGGGGACGCGTGCGATGCTTGCCCCGGCTTCGACGACGGGCTCGACGGCGACGGCGACGGCGTGGCGGATGGGTGTGATGTATGTCCCGGTTCGGACGACGCGCTCGATGTGGACGGCGACAGCGTACCCGATGGCTGCGACGTGTGCCCCGGCTCCGACGATATGCTTGACGTCGACGACGACGCTGTGCCCGAAGACTGAGACAACTGTCCAGAGATCGGGAACGCCG
>CAYMME010000407.1:0-8518 GCA_964391465.1 uncultured Planctomycetales bacterium | reverse complement strand
GAAAGAGCTTCTCAGGGGTACGATCGAGACGTGTCACGGGATACTGACGGCGTACCTGAGCGATCTGGAGGATGCGGACCTGATGGTCCGGCCGGTGCCGGGGGCGAATCACATCGCCTGGCAGCTTGGCCACGTCATTGTGATGGAGCAGCAGATGATTGAATTGGCGGGTTACACGACGCCCGATTTGCCCGACGGATTTATCGAGGCGCACTCGCCGGAGACGTCGAAGTCCGATGATGCGTCGGGGTTTCACACCAAGCAGACCTACCTCGAATTGCTTGAACAACAGCGCAGCGGCACGTTGGCCGCGCTGGACCAGACCGCGGAAAGCGATTTGGACAAAGCCGCGCCCGAGGCGCTGCGGCACGGCGCGGGAACGCAGACGATCGGCGCGGTGTTCCATGTCGTCGGGATGCACGAGCTAATGCACGCGTCGCAGTTCGTCGTCGTCCGCCGCAAACTTGGCAGGCCGGTGCTGATCTGAAGCGCGCGGCTGCACCGGCGCCGATCGCTGTTGCGTCTTCGTCGCGCGTGCGGCGGGTGGGTCCAGATTAGGTGCGTCGAGAAGCCTGGTGGTGGCATCTGGGGACAACGCAGTACAGAGAAGGAAGAAGCAGAATGGGACTGTCGCGACTGGTGTGACGAGCGTGACGGCATGTGCGGGGGCTGCCAAGCCCCCCTGTTGTTGTGCGGGTAGAGGCGCCGCATGAAGGTTGGGCGTGAGACCCAGAAGTAGGGGGTTACGAGCGGTGAGGGGGCGGGGGGGCAAGACACGGTCTGCCAGCTTCTGCACGAGTTCGAATTTAGGTTGCGCCAAGCAAGTATGGAGTCCGGACTTCTGCGTTGCTGTGGCGTACGGGTCGCGCTATAATTCGGAGACGATGGGAAGACCGGCTGGAAAACAGCACGATACGACCTTGAACCTGCGGCTGCCGCAGGAGACGCTGGTGGCTTTGCGCGCGCTTGCGAAGCGGTCCAAGGTTTCGGTGGCGTTCTTGATTCGGGGCGGACTGGTGCGGGCGATGTCGGATTCCGTGGCCCCACTGGCGGCGATCGCGAAGGACAAGAAGAGGTCGCCGCGAACACGGATGCGGGCGGCGGACTTGATTCGCACCATGGCCAAGGGGGTCATCTTCTTGACGCCGAAGGGTCTAGAGATCGCGCGGCGCCGAGCCGCGCAGGCCAAGGCGAAGGAACCAGCGCAGACCGAGAAGCCGGACCCGACGCTCGACCCGGACGTGTTCGCGTGTCCGCACTGCGGGGCGTGGGGCACCGTCCACGACCACTGATCCGTCGGCCGCCTCATAGATGCGTTCGGTCCAAGCACGAGCCCTGTCGTCGGACCGTCGCATCCCGCTTAACATATCTTCGCCTCGGGTTCCCTGCTGTGGGGAGTAGGCCCTGTGGATCTGACGGCGTACCAAGCCAGGATTCTGTGTGTTCTCTGCTACCTCGTCCGAGGGAGCCGCTTGTACGCGGAACTGCTGCGGGATTTCGAGGACGAGGGGAATCGGGACGGCCCCGACGAGAAGCATGAGTGGCCGCTCTTCGAACTCGAAACCAGCGGCCTCGTTCGGAAGAACGGCGACGGATGGCAACTCACGGACCGGGGGCGGGCGTTCTGTGCCGCTGAGATCATGCCGCCTTTTGGGAAGCACTACGCCCGGTGCTCGACCGAGGCGGGGCTGAAGCCGGAGCCGGTTCCCCCATTGGACGCTTGGCCCGAGACCCCCAACGGGAGTTGTGATCCCGTATTGGTACTCTGGGTGAAGCGGGGCGATCGGCTCATCGCCTGGAACGACGACGACGTGATGGTGAAGGCGATCTCATCGTTCCGCTTCAACCGGGCCGCCAGCGGACAGGACCAGAGGCCGCCACTACGCCCCCGGGGACCCGACAGCACCACAAGCAAGCGATCCATCGAACGAGCCGACAGGGAGAAGTGCGTGCTGGATGTGCTCAACGTTCACATCAAGAAGGCCATGCCGGTAACAGGAAAGAAGGCGACTCGGGCGGAGGTGGCCCAAGCTGCTGGGCTCTCGGTGCACCAAGTCGGACGCACAGACGCCTGGAAGAGATACCGAGGAAGTTCGGCGGCGGGACTAAGGGAAGGCTACCTACACCGGGACGGCGACGGCAATACCACGGCTGTCCCGTTCGACAAGTAGCGTTTGACGCTTTGCCGGGCGGCGGCGAGCGCGAAAGACTCAATCGCGCACGGTTCCCGCAAGAAAAAAGGCGACTCGTGAAGCCTGCCAACGCCATTCTGCGCCTCCGGTGTGCGCGAATGGCCAGGCCCGAGTTGCGCGATCGGTGCTCAGGTAGAGGCCATCGCCGTGGTGGTGATCGCCATCAGGTGCTGCTTGATAGGAGGTTTTGATGGAACCCGCATTGCTGAGCGTTGGGGAGGTCGCCCGAATGCTGGGGGTTCGACCGTCGCGGATCACGGCGCTGTTCTACGAGCGCCGGTTGCGCGAGGACCGGTGTCCCATCGTAGGGGGGCGCCGGATCATCCCCGAAGACTACGTACCGATGATCGTCGCGGCACTGCGTCGCAAAGGGATTGCGGTTCAGGATCATCTCGGTCAGCCATGCGTCCGCTGAATCCCCGATCGGCGCAATAGAGAGGGCCCGGCGGGCAGGCCGAGCCTTCAAGGAAGGAATCCCTTTGCGATGTCGAAGTCTACGCGATCAAGAACGGGAGGGCAACAGTCTGGCTCGTCGAACACCAGCGGCGGGGGCGGCTCCGGCGGTTCGCCGCTCGGCAGGCCGAACTACATCGGGCTGGCGAATCGGTGCCGCACGGAACTGTGGAACCACCCGAGCGGCTGCAAACTCAAGTGGTGGCAGTCGCAATTCTGGGCGTGGGGCGACGGGTGCTACAAGCCGATTGAGGAAGCCGAAGTCCGCGCTGTCGTTCTCGTCTGGCTGGCTCGGCGTCGACCGGATCACGCGAAGCCGTACGTCGCCAAGGGAGTGACGGAGTGCCTCAAGGCGCTCGGGCTGGTCGAGGGCACACGCACACAGCCAACATGGATCGGGCGCGGAGGTCCCCCACCCGAACACCACCTCATCGCGATGGCCAATGGGCTGCTCGATGTGGATCGCCGCTTGAAGGGAAGGGGGAAGCCTCTGCGCGACCATTCCCCCCGGTGGTTCTCGTCCGCCGCAGTGGGCTACCCGTTCGATCCAAAGGCCAGGTGCCCGCGTTGGCTGGCGTTTCTGGGCCGCTGCCAGGAGGGGGACGCCGAGAGAATCGCCCTGCTACAGGAGTACTACGGCTACTGCCTCACCACCGACACCGGGCAGCAGAAGGCGCTGTTCTTCGAGGGGGAGGGCGCCAACGGGAAGACGGTCGCCGCCGAAGTGCTGCGGCATCTTGTGGGACCCGGCAACTGTAGCCACGTTCCGCTGGAGATCTTCGGGCAGCGGTTTCAGCTGACAATGACCCTCGCCAAGTTGGTCAACATCAGCGGCGACACCGGGGAGTTGGACAAGGTCGCGGAGGGGTTCATCAAGCAGTTCACGGGTGGGGATGCGATGTACTTCGATCGGAAGTTCCTGCCCGGCATCGAAGCCAAGGCCACGGCCCGGTTGCTCGTGATCTTCAACAACCGGCCCAGGTTCTCGGATCGGTCGGGCGGGCTGTGGCGGCGAATGATCCTGATGCCATGGAGGGTCATCATACCGCCCGACGAGCAGGACAAGAGATTGGTCATGGGTGATGCCCCGGACTGGCCGTTCAGGGCGGAACTGCCGGGCATCTTCAACTGGGCCATCCAGGGGCTGCGGCGGCTCCGCAAACAGGGCAGCTTCACGATCCCGAAGATTTGCGAGGACGCTCTCGCAGAGTACCGGCTGGAGAGCAACCCTGCCCGCACGTTCCTCGTTGAGCGATGCTTGGCAGATCCCAACGGCTCCACGCTAGTGTCAGATATGTATTCTCAGTATAGCTATTGGTCTATTTCCTACGGATACAGGCCGTTGGCTGAGGTCCAGTTCGGCAAGGAGATTCGTCGCTGCTTCCCAGTCGTGCGGAAGGGTCGGCGAACGATCGCTGGGAAGCGGACCATGGTCTACGAGGGCTTGGTGGTGGGTGGTGGTGCGTCACAGGTGTCACCGTAGTCATGGTGATCTACCCGGACGAATACGGATCGGCATGTGAAGAACGGTAAACGAGATGCGAATGGGGTGACACCTGTGACTGCCGTGACCGACGTGGCCCCAGGGCGGCGCGGCGGGCGCGATACACAGACAGCCCCGCGGCTGGGGAGAAATCCACTGCGGCGGAAGCAGCCGCGGAAAGGGTGCCAATGCGACGCAAACGACGCACAGGCAAGACGGACGTGAAGGTCAGAGTGATCAGTGAGGACCCGGTCTGCGACCCCGCAGCCGGGATGCCGGTCGGGTTCGTGGAGTATCGGCTGCGGGTGACCGCGGGGCCGGGCAGCGGCAACGTCTACACCGCGCTCGCCTTGTTCGAGCCCGTGACGGGGGCCATGGCGAACGTCGACGTGGCCATCATCGACGGGCCGCGCGAATTGGCGTTGACGGCGAATCGGGCGATCCATGCCCATCTGGTCGAGCGCGGCTTCCTCAAGGAGGGATGGCGATACGCGCACCTGGGTCCGTCGCGGGACTACCTGTGACCGCGAGGCAGGTGCAACGAGACGAAAACGGACGGGACCGGCTTCGCCGACGTCGGTGCGGCGGGCGTCCCGTCAACGGCTTGAAACAGAAGTGGAGAATGCTGATGACGAACGAGACGAGTCCGAACGCAGGCGCCGCGGACGCACACCAAGACATCGGTTCGGCACCGCCGGGGGCACATCGGGTGCCGTGGAGGACACGCCTGCGCCCGCTCGATCCGCCCCTGCCGTACGTCGTGCTGGGGCTGAACGATCGCGACGTCTTCCTGTGGGTGGTGGAGGACAACTTCATCAAGCGGATTCCGCTGCGGGACCTTGTTGAATCGGAGTACTTCCCCCACGTCGGTGACGCGACGAGCATCATGGCCGAGGTGGCTTGGGAGCACCAAGTCTACATAAGATGTGTGGTGAGGCGAAAACTCTTCGTTCCCAACGATGTGCAGTCAGGCACCGATTGGCCGATGGAGCGCGAGCTAGAGGATCGGCCGGGTCTCCCCGTCCCGTTCAGGTCCGGCGCTGCCGAGCAGGTCCAGGCCAGCTTCAAAGAGGGATCGGGCGCCGATCCGGTGTTCCTTCTCGACATGCACGCAGAGAGCCGCGCCCACCGGCTCCTGTGCTTCTTCTGCGACCATCGCTTCACGTCGGGGTACGTGAGCCCAAGGGTTTGGGGCGTCGAGGGCCCCTCCCCGGCGCTGTTGGGAGACGTGTGCGATGAGTGCATCACGGGAGGCGTCGTTCGGATGTGGCATTTGCAGGCGGACCGCGAGGCCAGAGTCGGATTGAGCGGGGCCAGGAAGCAGACGCTGTCCGAACGGCTCATCCTTGCCCCGACCTACCGGGATCTGCGGCAGCAGCGCTGGCTACGCGAAATCAGTTTCGGCCTGGGCATGCCTTTGCAGACGAACGTGGCCGCTGCGGGATGAAGCCGGGGTCGATGCCGTCGGCGCCGACATGCTGCCGCGGAACATCGAGGGCATCTCGCGGCGATCCGGGAGCGAGGGCGGCTGCGAAGCGGCGGAACGGGACGCCCCACAACGGACGCGGGCGACGAGCGGCGTCACCCCGGAGGTGTCGGTGAAGGTGTTGGTGATGACGTGAGTGATCGACCCGGTCACAACCCGGACGGAACGTATCAGGGCCGAGGAGGGTGGTCGTGAGCAAGGACAGGACGACCACCACGCCGGTCACCGCGCCCGCAGTGATGCCGGACGGTACCCCGGCGCCGTCGGTGATGACCGAGGAAGAACTCACCAAGTTCCTGCGCATCGAGGACGAGAAGAACGCCACCAGGACGCTGCGGCACTACCGCACCGAGGGGAAGCTGGACTGCATGCAGATCGGGCGGCGCCGGCTCTACTTCATCGAAGCGGTGATACGATTCTTGGATGGGCAGTCGGGACGACGACGGCGAAGTCGGTAGCGGGCGATGCTCACTCAGGACGATCGACATCCGCTCCGCACCGTGGTAGACTGCTGGCGGTGACAGGTCACGTTGGAGGCTTTCATGTCCGTGATGCGATGAGCCGTGGGTGTCGGGCCCGGTCGTAAGGGCCGGGCAACGCTTTCCAACGGGCGTGTTACCACGACCCCACGGTTCTTCTGCGTGGAGGTGCAACTCATGACCGAAAGAGTTGGAATCTACCGAGACAAGCGGAACAAGCGCCACCCGTGGGTGGTGCGGTGGTACGGGGAGTACGACCCGGCCACCGGCAAGGAGAGGCGGTACACGAAGTCGTTCGCCACGAAGCGCGAGGCCGAGGACTTTCAGGCCGAGCAGCGGGCGGCGTTCAACGACGGCCGGCAGAAGCGGGACCGGCCGCGGGACATCACCGTCCGCGAGCTGGCCGACCGGTTCCTCAGCAAAAAGGTCTCCCGACGGCGCCCGTCGACGCGGGCCATGTACCGGCGGACGTTCGATCAACTGTGTGCGTTCGTGGGCGAGTCCACGCCTATCCGCAGGATCGACACGGAGACCGCGGACACGTTCATCGCGACCCGCGGCAACCTACGTTGCAGTGAACAGGCGCTGAGCGAATGGTCGAGGAACCAGTACATCACGAACTGCCGGACGGCGTTCAAGGTTGCCATCGAGTGGGGCTACATTCCGAGGAACCCATTCGCGTCCGTGGAGCCCGAGCGGAAGCTCCAGGGCAAGGACTGGCACCATCTGACGCCGACGGAGTTCGAAGACCTGCTCACTGAGGCCCCGGACAACCGGTGGCGGGCTTTCTACCTGCTGGCGTACACGGCCGGGCTGCGGTTCGGGGAGTTGTTCAATCTCACGTGGGCGGACATCGACTTCGACCGGGGCCGGGTGCACGTGCGGCCCCGGAAGGCATCGGCCAAGATCCCCCCGTTCCACGTCAAGGACAAGGAAGCCCGGACGCTGTTGCTCCCGAGGCGGACGATCGACGTGCTGACGGCGTGGCAGGCCGAGGCCCCTGAGGGGGTGCCGCTGGTGCTCCTGACTGCCGACCGGTGGGCGGTGGTCGAGTCACGGTGGGACGAATGCCGTGAGGAGGAGGCCGCGGAGTGGCAGAACCGCAACATCATGAACAACGTGTTGCGGGAAGTGCGGCGGCACGTGAAGCGGGCGGGCATCGAGACCCGTTACTTGATGACGGTGCACACGTTCCGCAAGAGCTTCGGCCAGAACCACGCGGACGCGGGGACGCCGATCCACGTGCTCCAGAAGCTCATGGGGCATGCGAGCATCGCCACCACGCGGCAGTTCTACGTCCAGCACACGGACGCCAACGACCGGGATGCCCTCCGCCGGTACGAGGCCGTGATGAGCGCGGCCGTGGGCAAGACTGACGTAAAAGTGACGTATGACGCGGAAAACGGCCCTTGCCACCAGGAGCAGGACGCCGTAAACTCTTGTCAGGACAGCACCCAGGGGCCGTAGCTCAGTTGGGAGAGCGCCTGCATGGCATGCAGGAAGTCAGGGGTTCGAGTCCCCTCGGCTCCAATTTGTCAGAAATTGACGGCGGATGCTTAGACTTGCTGGCATCTGACGTTACGTTGCGGTCGTCGCATTCACTCACACCCCCCTCAAGACCGTCCGACTAGCCAACGAGTGACTGCATTTGGCCTGACTCGTCAGTCCTTGGTGCAAGCAGTGGTGCTGGGCTGGTCCAGCGATTCTTGCGCCGGGCTCGATTGCGTGTAACGCCTCTCCTCTCAGCCTGTTATGCTAGCCTCCAGCAATGCCTGGAGGCACGATGGCCTCGCAGTGCGCCTTGCTCCCGGCCGCGCACGCTCGTCGCCGGGCAACCGGGCGACCGGCTCGCACCGAAGTCGACTCTCGTGACGGGTGGTCGCATCTCCCGATCGTCTCGCTCAAACGCGCCGCGCAGGCTGCCGACTCATCCGGAATGTCACGACAGGCCCGAGATGCGCGCGGATGCTTGAGGGCTTCTGCTCGTGGTCCGTTCAGGCCGGACTCGCGGCCACTCGACGTGATGCCGAAACGCCCAATCGGCCGCGCAAAATCGCCGGACCTGCACACGACTTGTCCCCTTCGCTTCCCTGCCTCAGTACCCTCATCGCCTCCTGCGTCTGATTCCCACACCAGCCATCAGAGCGGAACCCAAGAGCCACATCGTGGAGGGTTCGGGGACGTCGGGACCGTTGTCAGTCGCTTGGATCCCCCCGCTGATGCTGTTGATCTTGAGGCTGTCATCGAAATTGGAAGTGAACTCAATTGAATCGCCCGGATCCATACTGAACGATCCGCCGGCAAGGGCGACCTGGGTGTCCCAAACCAGGCCGATGCTGAAAAGATCCCCAACGTCACCTGCGTCAAAATCGTAATTGAAAGTCACGCTTTCTGAAACAGGCAATGTCGCGGGCGCATCGAGTTC
>CAYMME010000406.1:0-8533 GCA_964391465.1 uncultured Planctomycetales bacterium | reverse complement strand
CCCATGGAGATCTCCTGACGTTTCGCTTCGGTCGTCAGGAGATCTCCATGGGCAACCAACGTCTCGTGAGCCCCCTGCCGTGGGGAAACACGCGCCGTCGTTTCGATGGGGTCAAGCTGTTCTGGCGCGGCGAGCATTTCGACGTCGACGCATGGTACGTCAAGGCCCTGCCTGTCAGCCGCGCCCTGGGTTACCACCGCAAGCCGGATGAATACAACGAGGACTTCGACTTCTACGGGCTCTACACGACCTACAAGTCCATCCCGAACCACGGAATCGACGTCTACTTCCTGGCCCAGCGACGCACGGATGACACGAGGAACGCCAACGGCACCGTCGGCGACCTCAGCCTCTACATGTTCGGCACGCGGTTCTGGGGCAAAACCGGACCGTGGGACTACGAAACCGAGTGGGGCGGCCAGTGGGGCAAATACGCCGGCGAAACCGTCCAGGCCTGGATGTTGACCGGCGACGGGGGGTACACGTTCGCACAGTGCCCGTGGACGCCTCGGCTCGGCGCCGGGATGGACTACGCCAGCGGTGACGACGATCCGACCGACAACGTGCACCAAACCTTCAACCAGTTCTTCCCGCTGGGGCACAAGTATCTCGGTTGGATGGATCTCGTCGGACGGCAGAACATCATTGATGCCCGCGTGCACCTGACGCTCAAGCCGCTCGAGAAGCTGACCACGAACCTCGTCTACCACGCGTTCTGGCTCGACGAAACGGCCGATGGCCTCTACAATGCCGGCGGCGGGCTCGTACGACGCGTGCCGAGTGGGCGCACCTCGCACGAGCTCGGGCATGAGCTCGACCTGACGTTCGCCTACAGTCTCGATGTACACTCGTCGGTGCTGCTCGGCTGGTCCCACTTCTGGGGTGACAACTTCATCACCAGCTCCGGGCCCAGCGAGGACGCCGACCTGTTTTATTTCCAGTACTTGTTGAAGTTCTAACTGCGCGTTTTACGGAGAAGCCAGAGCAATGCGGAATGCCTTACGAAACCTTCACTGCCGCCTGATGTTCCTCGGCTTGACGCTGCCGACCCTCGGGGCGTCGGGGTGTCTGCTGGACCAGGAGGATCTCCGGAATCAGGCGATCAGCAGCGTCGAGGGCTTCATCACGGCCCTGTTCAGCGCGGCGGTCAGCAACGCCGTCGATGCCGTAACCGGCTAGTGGACCCACCCGGACGGAAATCGGCGCGCGGGACAACCGCCCGCGCGCCGGTTTCCCGGTGGCGCTTGCCGCGTCGTCACCGCAGTTGGACGGCGCGGTCTCCCCGCTTGATTTCCCCGATGATGTACGCTCGCTCGCCGAGTTTCGCGAGATGGCGGACGACGGCGTTGGCAAAGGTGGGGCGCACTACGATTGCGTACCCAATACCCATATTGAAGACCCTATACATTTCTTCCTCCGCCACCCCGATCTCCTGGAGGAGGTCGAAGACGGCCGGCTCCGGCCAACTGTCACGACGCACGACGGCGCTGCAGCCTTCCGGAAGGACACGAGCCAGGTTCTCGGGAAGTCCGCCCCCGGTGATGTTGGCCATGCCGCGTACCACCCGCTTGACCGGATACCTCGCGAGCAGCCCCGTGACGGCCCGGGCATAGATGCGGGTAGGACGCAGCAGTTCCTGACCGATGGTGCACCCGAGCGCGTCGACGTGATCCGACAGCTTCATCCCGGCCACCTCGAAAACCAGACGTCGCACCAGGCTGTACCCGTTGGAATGCAGCCCCGAGGACGCCAACCCGACAACTACGTCGCCGGGGCAGATCAGGCGCCCGTCGATGAGCCGACGTCGCTCCGCCACGCCCACGGCAAACCCGGCCAGATCGAAGTGGCCGCGGCGGTAGAGGTCCGGCATCTCGGCGGTCTCCCCTCCCGCCAAGCACGCCCCCGCTTCCTGACACCCGTCGGCCACGCCCTCCACCAATTCGGCCACACGCGCGGGAACGAGCTTGTCGATGGCGATGTAGTCGAGGAACAGCAGCGGCTCGGCCCCGACCGTCAGCAGATCGTTGACGCTCATGGCCACCAGGTCGATGCCCACCGTCCGCAGGTTGCGGGCCTGGATGGCCACCAGCACCTTCGTGCCCACCCCGTCCGTACATGACACCAGCACCGGCTCGCGATAGTTACGCTGGAAGAGCCGCTCGTCGTAGTCGAGACGGAACAGCCCCGCGAAGGCGCCGTGCGTGTCGATCACGCGCGGCCCGTACGTGCGCCGCACCGCCGTGCGGATGCGCGCCACCATCTCGGCGTTCGCGTCGATGTCGACGCCCGACTCAGCGTAGGTATGCAACTTCGCCATGACCGCGCCGACACGATACCCGACCGGTCAGGGTCCGGGCAAGCGGCTACGGACCAGAAGCCGCGAAAGATCGGGCTTGCGGCAGGACAACGGTCGCGCATCTCGATGCACCGGTCGCCTTGGCGCCCGGTGCCTGATAGAATGAAGAGGTCATGGCCCGAGTGTACCTGGAGACGAGCTTCTTCAGTGCGTGTGTGAGCACGCGTACTACGACCCGAAGCCTCTACTGGCGGGAGGTGAGTAGCGAGTGGTGGACCGTTGAGGCACCTCGGCACGACCTGGTCGTCTCGGGCGAGGTTGTCGCAGAGTTGTCGGATCCTGCATTCCCGCAACGAGAGCAGGCCCTCAGCATGTTGACGGGCTTGCCGCTGTTGGAAATATCCGACGAAGTCCTCGGGCTCGCCGAGGTACTCGTGCGAGAGCAGGTGATGCCGGGCCCGGTGGCCGGCGACGCCCTCCACGTCGCGGTCGCGACCTGGCATGCAGTCGATTACGTGTTGACCTGGAACGTGAAGCACATGGCGAATCCGAACAAGCGAACACACCTCGGGACGGTGTGTTTGCGGCTGGGTCTTGTGCCCCCAACGATCGTGACGCCGGATATGCTTCGAGAATTGAGCGATGAGTGAGCACGAGCTACGAGACAAGCGAGAGGACGAGTCGCCGGTTGGCGACGTCCGGCGCGTGCGCGAGAAGTTGAGCCAGCGGTTCGGAAACGACGTACGCAAGCTGGGGGAGTATGCCCGTCAAGTTGGCGAGCAGAAGGGACGCGAACTCGGCTGCGCGGTGGTCCGGAAGACCAGCGAACAGTCAAGAGTGTCCCGGGCCTAGTCGGGTCAAGCGGGGTCCGCGTCCAGCAAGTACCGGGTCATTGCGGCCCCAGATCCCGACACGTGCGCTCATACTCGCGCATGGCGAGAACCTCTGCAGACAGGCGGTCCAGTTCTTGTGGATCACCCGCCCATCGGTCCAAGCAAGCCAGCGCCGCCTCCCTGCTGCCTCGGCGGGGCTCAGGGCGGGTCGCTGCTGTCCCGTCCGGGTCTGCTGAGGATGCGAGGTCTCGCCCATCCACGGTGCACACTCCTTCTTCCATAGTACGTCGTACGGTGGCTGGCGCCTCCACATGCATGTTCGCTCGATGAGTCCGCGCAATCCTGTCCACCTGGCGGTCTTCTGTGGCCAGACGACCGACAACTCTGAGCCGTCTCCTACGCAAGTGGGCCAAGCAGCCGATCGGTCAGGGTGATCCCACACACTCATGTCTGAACGCCTTCTGCGAATACGCGCCAGGACCCAAACGTAGCCGTTCGTTGATTCCAACACAGGCTCTGAGGCTCCGCTACCTGGTAGCCCTGCCCAGGATCGCGCGTTCGTCAAACACCGCGTGGTTGATGACGGTTCGCTCGTGTGATGTGAAGATCACATGGATCTTCCCGTCGGCCGTCTGGATTGCGTACGGATAGGCAAACGGCTCCGGCCCTTCCATGATGTTCCGTTTGTAGGGATAGCTCTTGTCCTGATCCGTCGAGATCGACACGGTGAGCGGCGCCCGTTCGCTCATGCTGTCGTTGTACACCAGCAGCAGATGCCCGTTTTGCAGCTTGATGAAGTCGGCCGCGGAGTTGGGGTTCTGGAACCGGCTGTCCTTGCCCTCGCTCCACGTCTGCCCCCCGTCGTGCGACTCCGACCGAACAAGGTAGCTGTTCTTCCGGTTGACGAATCCCCCGCCCGGCCGGCAATAGGCAATCAGATAGTCGTCGGTCATCTGCACGACCGAAGGCTGCAGGTTCCCGATCCGTGACTGAATCCGACCCGTCTCCGTCCACGTCTTCTTCTTCCGGTCGTAGCGCAGAAACAGCGAGCACGTCGTCGGCGCCGTCGCCTCCCGGTCCTCGCCCGTCTCGTGATAGATCCCGAGCAGGTAGTCTCCGTTGTTCAGCACGATGGGTTGGCCGCGCACCATCATGCCTTTGTCCATCGCAAGCATGAACGAGTCCGACCAAGTCCTCGCTCCGTCCCGGGAGACCTTCGCCTTGATTCGCGAATCGGACCACGTCTCACCGTACCGGTTCACGTAGAACAACCAGACGAGCCCGTCCGGCGCCTGCCACACCACGGGATTCCCCTCGCCGCGCCAGGGCGTGTTGGCGATCACCACGGGCCTCGTCCACCCTGCCCCACGCTTCGGCCGCCGCATCCCGTACACGGACGTATCGTCCCCGTACTCCCCCGATCCACCGAAGTAGGCGATGTACAGATCGCCGTTCGCAAGTTCGGTGATTGCCGCGGGATGCTTGTACCTGCCGGGCACTTCGGGGCCGACCACGCGATCGATCCGAACCGCTGTACTCCCGGGGAGCCCCTTGCCCACGGTCCCCAACGGTGCGGCACACCCGCCGCCAAGCAGCATGCCCACCACCGCAACCGCTCCACCGCCAAGACGCCCTCGCTGTCCTGCAATTCGCATCTGCATCTTCTCCGTCGATCGTAGTTCGTTCATTCGACCGCGAGCCGGTCATCGCGCCGGACATCTCGCATGGTCATGCTACACACCCACGGCAGCGAAACCGGCGCGGATCTCGTCCTCGTCAACGTTCACGAGTTCGACCGCACCCATGCGTGTCGGAAGTGTGAACCGCACGCTGCCTTCGTGCACCTTCTTGTCATGCCGTACGAGGGTCAGCAGCTCATCTCGCGAGAGCGCGGCATCGTCGGGGACGCGCACGGGTAGTCCGAGCGCCTCCAGCACGCGTGTGAGTCGCGTCACGTCCTCGCGTGGGAAGGTCCCGCGGCGATTCGCCATCTCGGCGGCAGCGATCATGCCAATGGCCACGCATTCACCATGGCGGAGCCGGAAACCGAGCCGGGCTTCGATGGCGTGACCGATCGTGTGCCCGAAATTCAAGTGTGCGCGGATGCCCGCCTCCTCGCGCTCATCCGCGGCCACCACATCGGCCTTGATGGCGCAGTTACGCTCGATCAGCTCCGAGAGCGTCGCAGCGTCGTGGGCAAGAATCGCCTCGGCCTGCTGCTCATGCCAGGCGAAGAACGCCTCGTCCCGGATGACACCGTGCTTGACCGATTCGGCCAGCCCGGAAGCGACATCGCGCTGCGAGAGCGTGCCCAGGCAGTCAACGTCGATGATGACACCGAGCGGCTGGTGGAATGCGCCGACCATGTTCTTTCCGGCCGGGTGGTTGACCGCGGTCTTCCCCCCCACCGAAGCATCCACGTTGGCCAGAAGCGTCGTCGGGACCTGCACGAACGGCAGCCCCCGCATCCAGGTCGCGGCCACAAACCCGGCCAGGTCCCCCACCATTCCCCCGCCGAGTGCAACGACCAGCGACGAACGATCGAAGTTGGCCGCGGCCAGTTGGTCATAGAGTTGCGACGCCACCGCGAGCGACTTGCTGCCCTCACCCGGCGGCACGATCATGCGCGACACCGCGAAACCCGCCTCGCCCAGGGACGCACACACTGCATCGGCGTAGAGCCCGGCCACGGTTTCGTCCGAGACCAACGCAGCCTTGCCGGGCCGCCGAAGCTCGCTCAGCATGTCGCCGACTCCCGCCAGCAACCCCGGCCCAACACAGATCTCGTAGCCCCGAGCCCCAAGTTCAACGGGTACGGTTCGTGTCTCCACGCAACTCCTCCAGTCGTGTCGCGTTCGCTGTCTGGTCCGGCGATGGCTCATCGCTCAGTGCGTCGAAATCGACCGGGAGGGCACCCGCCTCATCGATCGACCGCGTTCGCAGCGCGGCAGTCCTCCGCACGGGCCTCGTTCCGACCCGCCGTCGGAGCCAGAAGTAGACTACGGCCAGTGCGACGACTCCAGCCGCGATGAGCCCCGCCCGGCGCTCGCCCTCCACTCGCCGCCCTGCCACACCGGCCCGCATGAGTCGGCGGGCGACGACGATCGGAACAAGCACCTCGTCGTCGGAGCGTGCGTCGGCCGAATCGTCGCGGCGATACTTCAAGTAATAGCCGGTCGCCGTGGCGCTGTCACCTCGCCGCAGCCCGACCGGTCCGTCAAGCGTGACGACCTGGATTGGGTCCCCGCTCGGCCGAACCGCGATGATCGAGCTGTGAACAGACGTGCCGGCCCTGGACGGGTCGGACAACGTGATCTCGGCGGTCGAGACGAATCGGCCGTTGACCGTCGCCGCGAAGCCGCGACGGGTCGACGAGTTGTCGATGAGTGCCTGCCGGGAGACAGACCGGGGGCGTGCGAAGTCAGTGTCCAGCGGGGCGGAACTGGAGCGATCCAGGAGCAGCCACAGCGCCGGCTCGTCGATCGACCTCGTCCCGTCGATGACCTCGCCCAGGATCGTGCGGGCAGCGGGTGGCGCCGCAAGTGGCACCGGCGCCGAGGCCGCGTCAGCCGCCACAGCCCCGTCCCTGCCCGCCAGACCACAGGCGGCAATCGCGAGGACAACTGCGCCCAATCGGCGATCCGCCGGAGTCACGCACCTTACCTCCTGCACGACAAGTAGTTATGACACATGCGACGCACTCCTTCCCACCGCGCCGGCGTTCTCCTGGCTTCAGGTCGGGACTCTCAGTATTCGAGGACCCACCGGAGTGTCTCGCCGTTCGCCCTCGGAGCGACCCTCTAACATATTGTCCCACATTAGCTTACGGGCGAAACGGGGTGCTGCGAGGATTGCGGGATATCGGCTGTGCAAACCTTGACGCGGTTGTGCCCGATCGCTACAATTACGGCCTATGGCACGGTCGAATGCAGCACGCACCTCGCAGTCGAAGCGGAAGAACACAAACGGCGTGATTCGCACCTACCGGTCCGCTCTCCGTTTCCTAGGCTCCGTCACCGACTACGAGAAGATGTCCCGGGTCGGCTACAACCACACGAATTTCAACCTCACCAGGGTAGGGCGACTACTGGCCGTGGTGGGCAATCCGCACCGGAAGCTGCGCAGCGTACACATCGCGGGGACCAAGGGCAAGGGCTCGACCGCGGTCATGCTGGCCCACATGCTGCGGGGCAGCGGGTTCCGCGTGGGGCTTTATACATCACCCCATTTGCTGGACGTTCGGGAGCGGATCACCGTTGACGACGACATGATCACCGAGCCCGAGATGACCAAGATCGTCGCCAAGCTGGCCCCCGCGGTTCGCAAGGTCAAAAACGCACCGCCAACGTTCTTCGAGATCATGACCTGCGTGGCCTTCACCCACTTCGTGGACAAAGAGGTGGACATCGCGGTCGTCGAGACCGGGTTGGGGGGCCGGCTGGACTCTACCAACGTACTCAAGCCGGTGGTGTGCGGAATCACGAGCATCTCGTTCGACCACACGGCCCAACTCGGCAACACGTTGGGGCAAATCACCGAGGAGAAAGCCGGAATTCTCAAGAGCGGCGTGCCGGTGGTGTCCGCTCCACAGCCAACGGAAGTGAAGAACCGCCTCAGGAAGGTCGCGGCGCGTACAGGGTCTCCGTTGCGATTCGCCGGTGAGGACATCGAGTTCTCGTACCGGTTCGAGTCGTCGCGGGCGGTAGGTCCTCACACCCGTGTGTGCCTCACCACATCCGCAAGCCGATACGAGCATCTGCCCGTGCCGGCGCTCGGCGAGCACCAAGCCATCAACTGCGGATTGGCACTGAGTCTGGTGGATGCACTGAAGGACCGGGGCTTCACGATTGACGATCAGAAGGTGATCGAGGGGCTCGCTCAGGTCAAGCTCCCTGGTCGGATGGAGGTCCTGTCAGAGGACCCCCACATCCTCGCCGACGGAGCACACAACGCCGCAAGTGTCGAAGCGCTGATGCGAGCCATTGGGCAGAACGTTCCCTATGACTCGATGGTTGTCATTTTCGGTTGCCAGGCGGACAAGGATGTTCCCGGGATGTTGGACCAGATCCAGCTTGGGGCGGACAAGGTCATCTTCACCTCGGTGGACTCGCCCCGTGCCGCGGATCCGAGTGAATTGGCGGCGACGTACGTCGAGCGCTCGGGCAAAATGGCCCAGGTGGCTCCCACGCTCAGCGAGGCCCTTCAGATTGCCAGGAGCGCCGTGACCCGCGAGGACCTGGTCTGCGTCACGGGGTCATTCTATCTGGTTGGTCAACTCAAGCGTCTGCTGGCCAGCTAGGGTCACCGGCTCGCCAGAGGCTTTCCGTTCACAGTAACGTGCTTTCGACCGCGGGCAGGGTAGCGTAGCAGTGCCTCAAGCCTCCTCGCTCTCCATCTGCCTGAT
>CAYMME010000405.1:0-8550 GCA_964391465.1 uncultured Planctomycetales bacterium | reverse complement strand
GACGTACACGTTCACGGTCCGGTCCAATCACCGCGTCGTGCTGCGGGTCGGGGACAAGACCGTCATCAACCACGAGGGCAAGGGAAAGACGACCGAGACGTCCGGCACCCTGCCAGGAAAGGCGGGCGCACGTCAGGCCATGGAAGTGGCATTCGAGGAAGGAAAGGGCGCAGCAGTGGTGCAGTTGTTCTGGAGCAGCCCTTCGACCCCCAAGGCGATCTTGCCGGCCTCCGCTCTCGTGACCTCGGACGGCAAGCCCGGCGGTTTGTCCGCCGCGTACAGCAACCGCTGGTACGAGGACCCGGTACTCGAGCGTGTCGATGCCGGAATCGACTTCGAGTGGGAGGGTGTGGACATCAGGAAGGTCCCGAAGGCGGAACTGCACCGGGTCGGCAGTCAACGCCCTCAACGGTGCGAGGCGTTGCTGCCTCTCTCGTTCGGGCCGCCGCAGGCGCCGAGCAAGTACACGGTTCGGCTTCATTTTGCCGAACTCGAGGAGATCAAGCCCGGCCAACGCGTGTTCGACGTGGACCTGCAAGGCCGGCGCGTGCTGCAGGCATTCGACATCGTCTGGGAAGCGGCGGGATGCAAGCGGCCGCTGGTCAAGGAGTTCTCCGGCGTGGCGTGCGACGACGATGCAAGGATCACCATTGACTTCGTCGGGCGCAGCAAGGAGCCAACCAGAGAGACGGCACCCATCGTCAGTGGAATCGAGATCGTCGCAGAATAGCCGGTGCGACCGGTGCTGCGTACTGCCGACAGGCAGGAGCATTCGGTCGCGTGGCACATTGAGAGGATGTCGTCATGCAGGTTGTTTCCGGAGCAATCGGACCTGCGCGCATGACCGCTCTTTGGTGGCCGGTGCTGCCCTGGGCAATAGCCGCGGAAGCGTGCGGGACGGTCAAGGCCGCAGACGCCGACACCACGCCTTCTGCCGCCCCGCCCTGGATATGCAGCCTTCAGGCGCCGCGCCCCCAGCCCACCGAGGGACCCCGCCCTGACCTTCCCGATCTGTTGGCCGGTGCGGACGGCTCGCGGATCACGACGTCTGCGCAGTGGGCTCGCCAGCGGCAACGCATACACGATCGTTGGACGAAGTTCCTCGGGCAGCTTCCGACCTCTCGCTGCCCGCTGGCGCCGCGAATGCTCGAAACCACGAAGCTCGACGGTGGGCTTGTTCGCCAGCGCATCGCGCTTCAGGTCGAGCCGAAGATCTGGATGGATTGCTACCTGTTCCTGCCGGCGGGGGCGGGGCCGTTTCCCGCCTGTGTGTGTCTGCACTCGACGAGCAACGAGACGATCGACCAACCCGCCGGGCTCGGCAAGCAGCCCAGCAAGGCCTTTGCCCTGGATCTGGCCAAACGCGGATACGTCACCATCGCACCGAAGAACTTCCTCTGGGACTACCGGGGGGCGACGCGCTACCCGGCCACGGCCGAGGCATTCATCCGGCGCTATCCGGGCATCAAGGGTATGGCGAAGATGATTCACGACGCCTCGCGCTGCGTCGACTATCTCGTAACGCTTCCGAAGGTGCAGGCCGATGCGATCGGCGCCATCGGGCATTCGCTGGGCGGCAAGGAAGTGACGTTCCTTCAGGCCTTCGACGAGCGCGTCGTGTGCGGCGTCTCGTCCGAGGGCGGTGTCGGGCTCGGGTTCTCGAACTACCATGCCATCTGGTACCTCGGCCCCACCAATCGCGACGAGGGTTTCAAGTTGCGAGCCCACGAAGTCGTCGCTCTCATCGCGCCACGAGCCTGGCTGCTTATCGGCGGGAACTCCGCCGACGGCGACAAGAGCTGGCCGTACCTGGAACGCGTGCTGCCGGTGTATCGGTTGCTGGGCAAGCCCGGCGCGGCGGGCCTGTTCGTCCATGCCGAGGGGCATGCCGTGCCGGAGTCTGCGCGCGAGATCGCGTTTCGGTGGTTGGATCATCATCTGAAGAAACGCACAAGGTAGTCCTGGCGTGCCGGCGTTGTCGGCGCGCACGCTTCCTTACGGGCGCGTCTCGGTTCGGCCCGACGCTCCGCGACTCTTCTCTACCGCACTACGGTCATTCGGTCCGAGATGGAGCCGGTTGCGCTTGCGTGATCTTCAGCACGATGGGGTTGGGCCAATTGCGATTGTTGTACAGGCGCTGGGCCCGCGTGGCCGTGATGTGCAGCCCCTCGTCATCCTGGTGCCACTTTGTCTCCGGCACGACCTTCGGTTTGTATTCGAGGACCTTGCCCGACTGGCCAAGCACGCTCACGGTCGTGTCCTGACTCATTTTGACTGATCGCAGCGTGAACGTCTTGGCTTCACCCAGTTTCCACGGAGTGCGAATGATGAACGCGTAGACCGCGTCGGCGTTTTTCGCTTTCGTGAACCAGACGTCGTCTTCGTTGGTGACGACCCACGGGCGCACGTTGTAGACGGCCTCACCGTTAACGAAGTTCCACAGACCCAACTCGCGGAGGCGTGCTTCCTGCTCTTCGGGGATCGTGCCGTCCGGCTTGGGACCGATGTTGAGCAGAAGGTTGCCGCCCTTGGCCCGCGTCTCGATCAGCATCTCGATCAGCCGCGTGCCGGATTTGTACTGCTCGTTGGTCGGCTTGTACTGCCACTGGTTGCCGATGGTCAGGCAGCTCTCCCACGGACCCGGCAGCGGCTTGCCCGGGATGCGCTGCTCCGGCGTCTCGAGGGCACCGCGGGTCACGACGATGTCGGGCTGGAGTTCCCAGCTCAGCTCCTTGAGTCCCTCCGGGCGGCCGTCGAGAAACATCACGTCGATCCGGCCGTATCCGGTGAGCAGTTCGCGGAGTTGCCGGCAATTGTATTCGCTCAGGGCCGGGCTCATGATGCCGCGTCGGATGGTTGTGCCGTGCCGGTGAAGGAAGTGGAAGTCGTCGGGTGAGAAGTAGAAGCCGACCGCGATGCCCCGCTCGCGAAACGCCTTCACGAAGTGCGCCGTGATGTTGCGACCGTAGGGCGTCTCCATGATGTCGAAGTCCGTCGTGGCCGTGTCGAACATGCAGAAGCCGGAGTGGTGCTTGGTAGTGAAGACCACGTACTTCATGCCGGCCAATCTTGCCAAGGCGGCCCAGTCGTCGGGGTCGAAGCGCTTCGGGTTGAACGTGCTCGGAAGCTGCTCAATATAGCGCCGGACGTAGTCATCCGAGGCGCCGACCAGCGAATGACTGATCACCGAACCGAGCTGGGCGTCAATGCTCCAGTGGACGAACAACCCCAAACCGGCGTCCTGAAACCACTCGAGCCGCTCGGGTTTGTTGCCCGCTCGCGCCGCGGGGGCGGTGGTCAATGAGCCGATGAGCAGCGCCACCGCGAGAGGTGCAGCCGATCGTACGTTCATGTTCCTACACATGTGCATCTCCAGACGCAGGATGATTGAAGGCGCAGACTCGCTGGCTCAGCTCACACGCCGAAGGATCCGGAGCGACCGAGCATCGAGAGTCCGTCGTCTTCCCGGGCCGGCAGACGCGTCGGCAACCGGGACGTACGCGTCCGATGTTTGGATCTCGACGGGCGCACGCGAGTAGTTGGCAAGGACGAGGTACATCTCGCGATTCGCGAACGCGGAAGCGACGACGCCCTCCGGGAGCGACCCGACGAACAGGTCGGAGTCGCTGATCTCGAGCCAGGCCCATGTTCCCTCTTCTGTCATGGGCAGATACTGCTCGAGCCAGCGGGCGTGTGCGGGCCGGGCCCCGGGCCGAGCGGGAACCGAATCCCATCCGCCGTAGGTGTAGGGGCCGTCAGGGTGGGCCTGGTAGTATTCCCAGGCCTCACGACATCGCCGCACCCAGAAGTCCTTCTCTGCGGGCGGGTAGGTCACTCCGGGAATCATCCCGCGCTCCCCGGTGAACGGCCGACCGGCCTGCAGCACCGGAAACTGCATGTACGGGATTGCGTGCATATACGGCTCGTCCTCGCTGGCGATCTTCGCGAACGTCGTGTCGATGCACGGAACCACGTAGGGCGTGTGGTTCTTGACCGTGTTGCGAAGGGCCTCGGTGTTCCTCACGCCCTCGCCGACCCACAGGTAATCGTAGACCTTCATGTCGCCGATTCGAGGCTGCTCGGCCGCGTCCACGTGAAGCTTGACGATGCCGCCCCGGCGTTTGACCTCGGCGTAGATGAGCGCGAGCAGATCGCCCAGGGCCCCGTCGTGCGAGGCGCTCTCATCGAAGGCAAGCACCTCGTCTTTCGTCGGCGGGACGGGCGGTTTCCGCGCGTTGATGACGTACCCGCAGTCGTTGTAGATACCGTCCAGACCGTAGTCGTCCATGATCCGGACAGCGCGGGGCAGGAGGTGGGCGCGCCACCCCGCGCTCGCGGGTGAGCAGCGAGCCATGTTCCAGTACCCCACGACCAGCACGTCGCCCTTGCGGTACCACTCGGGGCGCAGATCCGGATCGGTCCGCTGCAGAAAGCCGGAGGAGAGGTAGGTAATCACCTTCATGCCGCGCCGGTGCACCATGTCGACGAACCGGCGGAAACCCGTGGGGTTGAGCGCGGTGTACTTGTCGCCTCCGAAGAGGCGCAGCGAGTCGTTCCACTCGTCGAACACCTGGATCAACTGGATGCCGTGGTCGCGCAGCCGGTCGAGTTCCTGCTCGTCGTACTCGTCGGGGTCCCAAGGCTTCCGGCACGGATACTCACCGAGGTTGTAGCACGCCTGTCCGGCCAGGTAGCTGGTAATCAGGTGCTTCCGCATGCACTTCCGGATGCCGCGTTGGCAGACGGCGATGCTCGCAAGTCGCCGCCGGTGGTCCTCCGGCGTGTACGCACTGAGGATCTCCGGTGTGGTCGTCGGTGTCGCCCCCGTCGGCGCAGTCTCACCAGCCGACTCGGTAACCCCAAGAACCGGGGTCGCGGTCAGAGCCGCTCCCGCACCGCTTGCCAGGAATGCACGCCTGTTCATGTGTTTGCCTCCCTATCGACGCGCTCATCCCGGCAAGACCCGCCGACCCGTATCGTGACCTTGAACGAATTCACCGGCTTTGCGCGGCACCATTCATCCGCTAGGATAGGCCCGTCTGCCGCACGTGTCATGCGGGCGGCCGCCTGACCGTGCGGTGTGCGACCACCTGGCTTCGCGATTCGGAAAGGAGTCCAGTCGATGCGCATCGGTCTCCTCGCAAGTTACCCGCCCCGGCGCTGCGGTATCGCCACCTTCACACACGATCTCTGGCAAGCTTTTCAGCGTGTCAATGGAGACGGGCCGGACCCGGTGGTGATCGCCATGAACACACCGGCCGCAATCGGACTGGAGTACCCCGACGAGGTGCGGTTCGAGGTCAACCGCGAGGTGCACCGCGACTACCGGCAAGCCGCTCACTTTGTGAACACCAGCGACATCGACGTACTCTGCGTGCAGCTCGAGTTCGGCCTGTTCGGCGGCGAGGCGGGCGGCATGCTGTTCGAAATGCTTCGCCGGGTCGGGCCGCCCGTGGTGACGACAATGCACACGGTCCTGCTCGATCCGCCCGAACCATTCCGACGGGCAACATTGCGGGCGGCCGAGCTGTCGTCGAAGCTCGCGGTGATCAGCAAGACTGCATGCGGTTTCCTCGAATCGAAATACGGCGTGGGGGAAGAGCAGATCACCCACATACCGCACGGGGCGCCGGACTATCCATACCTGGATCCGGCCGACTACAAGCTCAAGTTCGACATGGCGGGCCGCAAGGTCGTCATGACCTTCGGCCTGCTCGGGCCGAACAAGGGGCTCGAGACCGCACTCGAAGCCATCGCCCGCATCGCCGGTGACCACCCCGACCTCCTGTATGTGATTCTCGGCGCTACGCATCCGGAAGTGCGAAAGACCGAAGGCGAGAAGTACCGCCTTGTGTTGCAGCGACGGGTGGAGCAGCTCGGCCTGACCGAGCACGTCGTCTTCGTGAACCGGTTCGTCGAGCTGGAAGAGCTCTGCGAATACCTGCTGGCCGCGGACGCGTTCGTCACGCCCTACCCGAGCCGCGAACAGATCTCCAGCGGCACGCTCACGTACGCCCTCGCGCTGGGCAAGGCCATTGTCAGCACGGACTACTACTACGCCGAGGAGTTGCTCGCGGACGGGCGAGGCGTCGTGGTTCCGGCCTCCGACCCCGCCGCCATGGGCGACGCACTCAATGCCCTGCTGAGCGACGACGCGCGTCGGAACCTCATGCGCCGCGAGGCGTACCAGTTCGGGCGCCGGCTGACGTGGTCGGCCGTGGCCAAGCGATATCTGGAAGTGTTCGAGGAGGTCTGCCGGTCGCAAGCGCGGCGCCGCCCGCAGGTCGTCGGACCGACGGTGGTCACGGGCGCCGTGCTCCCCGAGTTGAAGCTCGAGCATCTGATGGCCATCACCGACGAGACCGGCGTGCTGCGCGACGCTCGATTCCATACGCCGCGGTGGGAGCACGGATACACAACCGACGACAACGCCCGCGCCCTGATCGTGGCCGTGCGCAACCAGGGGGCAACAGCCGCCTGGGAGGCAGAGCGATTCATCGGGCGCTACCTCGCGTTTCTGTTCAACGCGCAACAGGACGACGGGCTGTTCCGCAACTCGCTAGGCTACGATCGCCGCTGGGCCGAGGAAGGTGTATCCGAGGACTGCTGCGGACGGTGCATCTGGGCGGCCGGGTATGCACTACGATACGCCGAGCGCCCGGCGTTCCAGGCCATGGCCAAGGAGATCATGGAACGGGCGATCCCTGCCGCAAGCTCGCTGAGCCATCTGCGCCCGAAGGCCTATGCGATCCTCGGGCTGGCCGACTACTTGGCCCTGTTCGGCGGGGCGCGGGATGCGCGCAACCTGCTGACCCAGTTCGCCACGGACCTGACGCGAGCGTTCGAGGAAACAGCCAACCGCGACTGGCAGTGGTTCGAGGACATCATCACCTACGGCAACGGGAACCTTCCGTACAGCCTGTTCGTGGCGGCCGAGGCGCTGGACAGCACCGACCATCGCGATGTGGCCCTGGCCTCGCTCGCTTTCCTCGACACCATCGTTTGGGACGACGGGCACCTCAGCCTCGTCGGGCAGGACGGCTGGTATCGACACGGTGGAGAACGCACGCGGTTCGACCAACAGCCGCTCGAGGCCCTGGCGTTGGTCCGTGCGTACCGGGCGGCCTACACCGCCACCGGCGACACGGCGTTCCTGGCTCGTATGCGCAAGTCGTTCGAGTGGTTCCTCGGCGACAATGACGTGGGGCAACCGCTGGTTGACTTCCAGAGCGGCGCGTGCGCCGACGGTCTGACCCCCACCGGCCCGAGGCTCGATTGCGGGGCCGAGGCGACGCTCGCCTACATCGCAGCGCTCTCGTGCATGCAGGACATGCAGGCCGAGGAGACCGCAAGTGACCCATCGGTCGGCGAAGCGACTGCGCACGAGCCGGACGGAGTTCCCGCTTGAATGAAGCGGAGCACATGACGGCCCAAACCGAACCGATGCGCGTGGGGATGCTGGCCCCGATCTCGTGGCCCGTGCCGCCGGCGGGGTACGGTCCGTGGGAGCAGGTCGTCTTCAACCTGACCGAGGAGTTGGTGGCGCTGGGCCACGACGTGACGCTCTTCGCCGCGGGCGGTTCGCGAAGCGCCGCGTCCTTGCACGTGACGTGTCCGCATCCGCTGGGCGAGTGGCCGGAAGCGGAGCGGAATCGACCGCATGCGTATGATCCGGAGACGGGGCACCTGGAGGGCCCGCCGGATTCGCGAGTGTGGGAAGCATACCACATCGCGGCGTGCATGGAGCAGGCGGCGGCAGGTGCGTTCGACGTCGTTCACTCGCACCTTCACGTGCATGCGCTCGCGTTCTCGCGGCTCGTGCCCTGCCCGGTGGTGTCGACACTCCACGGGGCCGCATGGGTACGGTCCGCTCACCCGCTGTTCCTGGCCTATCGCGACCGGCCTTTCGTATCCCTGTCGAACGCGGAGCGTGAGCTGTGTCCGTCGCTGCGCTACGTGGCCACGGTGCACAACGGTGTGCGGCTCGCGGACTTTCCGTTCGAGCGCGACAAGGACGACTATCTTCTGTTCGCAGGCCGAATCTCACCGGAGAAGGGCGCGGCCGAAGCGGTCGAGGTCGCCCGGCGGACCGGGCGCCGTCTCAAGATCGCGGGCATGATCGAACCACAACATCAGCGGTACTATGACGAGAAGGTCAAGCCTCACCTTGCCGAAGGCGGCATCGAGTACCTCGGGCTGCTGTCGCAAGCGGACCTCGCGCCGGTGTATCGCCGCGCCGCGGCCGTGTTGTTCCTCATCAATTGGTGTGAGCCCTGCTCGATGGTCGGCATCGAGGCTCAGGCCAGCGGTACGCCGTTGATCGGCACTCGGTTCGGATACCTGCCCGAGATCATCCGGGACCAAGAGACCGGCTTCCTCGTCGACGGCATCGAGCAGGCTTGTGAAGCTGTCGACGCCCTCGCAGGAATCGACCCGGCCGCATGTCGTCGAAACATCGAGCAGCGTTTCAGCGCACCCGTGATGGCAAAGGGGTATGAGCGCGTCTACCGTGACCTGATCGCAAAACGAGGCGATTGATCGCAGTCAGCC
>CAYMME010000404.1:0-8552 GCA_964391465.1 uncultured Planctomycetales bacterium | reverse complement strand
GGTTGGGTTTGCCCGACATCTCCGTACCCTCCACCGCCACCGGACTGCATCTGGACGGCCAGGTGCATGTCGCCACGTACACCCGCCATCTGGGCGAGATCAATCTCTATGTCGACGGGGGGACGCCCGACACGTTGTCCGGCGGCGGCGAGGAGCCGAGGCTCGACGACGAGAACATGACGTTCGGCTGCCTGAACGACGCGTTCGGCCCAGGCGGTCGCTGCTTCACCGGCGACATCGCCGAAATCCGGTTCTACGACGCGGAGCTGACTCCCGCCCAGATTGACACCGTCACGACGGAATTGCTCACGACGTACGCCCCTCGCACCATACCCGCGGTTTCGAGGCCCGCCGCGATTGTGATGCTCCTCATGATCTTGGCCGCGGGCTCACTCGTCCTTTCCCGACGACGACGAACGACAACTGGATACCGTTGATTCCTGGCCACGCACGTCGCACTGCTGGTCGCGGGATCCGTAACCGCAACCGCTGTCTCGCCGGGCGAGGCAGCCGGGGCCGCCGTCACTCGACTGGACGGGGCGACATGATCTGCGCTTCAGAGTGCCGAAACCGCGCCGACCGCGGCCGCCAACCGCCCGATCAGCCCACAATCACCCGGCGCCACACCGTTCAACACACCACGTGCGGCCCGCCCCGACGAGCCGAGCCCCCGAGAACCCGCGTTGTCACGGCGGGATCAACCGTTCTGAATGTGGCTCCGTGCTCTGCCACCTTGACACAGGCGCAGGGGGTGTCCAAAATGAGGCCCAAAATGGCGTGCTACATGTTCAACATGTTGCGCATGTGGAGTTGACGAACTTTGTCACAACTTCCCGAGATCGCTGTAAGTTACGACCATTTCGCAGGTTAACTCCGAACGAGCTCACAAAGCTCATAACCCGGAGGTCGCAGGTTCGAATCCTGCCCCCGCTAGTTGATGTAAGTCACGCCGAACGCTTGATTTAGCGTACCTTCCCGCGTGGGACAGTGCGGCCTGGAAGTCGAAGCCAAGACGGTAATTACTGTTTTGGCAGGCGACATTGCAGGAGGTGCACTATGCCCAGACTGACCCAGAAGGTGCCGTCGTATCGTCTGCACAAGGCGTCCGGCCTGGCCGTCGTGACGCTGGACGGGCGGGATTTCTATCTTGGTCCGCACGGCACCGATGCAAGCCGGGCCGAATACGAACGCCTGGTCGGTGAATGGCTGACCAACGGGCGACGCCTGCCCCCGTCGTCAGGCGGTCCAGCCAACATCACGATGAACGAGATGCTGGCTGCGTTCCTGCGCCACGCACAGACCTACTACCGTGACCCCGCAGGAGACCCCACCGCCGAGTTGGAGTGCATGAAGCTGGCCATGCACCGGCTGAGGAAGCTGTACGCTGGGACACTGGCCGCTGACTTTGGCCCGCTGGCTCTCATGGCAGTACAGCAGTCGATGATCGACGACGGGTGCTCCCGCGGGTACATCAACCGCCACACCAGCAGGATCAAGCTCATCTTCAAGTGGGCAGCGTCGCGAGAGTTGATCCCAACGTCTGTGTCCACGGCGTTGGCGAATGTGGAGGGATTGCAGGCCGGAAGAAGCGATGCCCGCGAAGCCGATCCCGTGCGTCCGGTGCCCGACGCCCACGTCGAGGCCATTCGCCCTCACGTGACCCGACAGGTCTGGGGGCTGGTGCAGTTGCAGCGTTACACTGGTGCTCGTCCCGGTGAGCTTGTCAGAATGCGACCGTGCGACCTCGACACGACGGGCCGCATCTGGACGTACACGCCACCGACCCACAAGACCGCTTATCGCGGCCACAAGCGGACGATCTATCTCGGACCACGAGCCCAACAGGTAGTCGGCCCGTTCCTCGCGGGTCGCCCTACCGACGCCTTCCTCTTCTCTCCGGCTGAGGCCGAAGCGGAACGGCGCACCGCACAGCATGAACGACGCACGACGCCGCTAAGCTGCGGCAACCGACCCGGGTCGAATCGGAAGCGCAGTCCGAAGCGTCGTCCGCATGACCAGTACGACGTGGCGAGCTACCGTCGGGCCATCACCCGCGCGTGCGACCAAGCATCTCCGCCACCGGAGCAACTGGGCAAGCGGCCCGACGAGACGGTTGCAGAGTGGAAGGCGCGGCTGACAGCGGAACAGAAGAAGCAGCTCGACGCTTGGCGGAAGGAACATCGTTGGCATCCGCACCAGCTCCGCCATTCTGCGGCCACCAAGCTGCGGAAGGAGTTCGGCATCGAAGCTGCGCGGATCATCCTGGGACACCGCAGCCCGGCCATCACGGAGTTGTATGCGGAGCTGGACCATTCCAAGGCGGCGGACATCATCAGCCGTGTTGGCTAGCACGCGGCCCCGCTGGTTCGAGGCGAATCGAGGTCGCAGCAGGTACAATGACATCCCGGGTGAGGGAGCCCATCGGCCGGTGGGTTCCTGAATGGTCCTGGCGACGTTGCCGTGCCGCACCTGCCACGGCGGCGACGCCAGCGGCCAGCCCGGTAGCAGGTGCAACATGTCCGATCAACCTTCGTTCGCAATTGATCCCGACGAACGGTTCAGGGCCATCCTCCTTGCGTTGCTTGAAGCATACGAGCAGGCCGACAATCACGGCCTGTCCTGGAGCGTGCTATCCGCCAGAGGTGCGACTACCGTCGATGTCAGGAAGCTCGTCGATCTGGAACTCGTCCTGGTTCGGGTGCCGGAGATCTGCGAAGATCCTCTCTTCTCCAGGCTGCTAATGCCTCGCGACGTTCCGTCAAAGCTGATCAGAAGTAAGCCGCGGCTATGTCTTCGCTGGTCATCGTGGGAATCGTGGCAGCTCGATGAGTTCGACGCCGCCGCAGAAGCCCGCCCCTCGCTCATCGGCCAGCGTGCCCGCTTCGACGGACCCTGCTGTACGGAACCCTCCGGCGTCGATCAGTGGGTCGAGTTGCAGTTGAGCCCGGCAGGTCTGCAACGTGCAATGGAAGTGCGGTCCGACGTGTCCGTCGTTCCTGTTGGTCCCCCAGATTCCGGGTCGGGCTCTGGGAAGACCTCGGTGGCGAGTGGATCAGGTTCGGTGAATGCCTCCCCGGCCAAGGACGAAATCAAGCTCAAGCGGTGCGAGCGGTTGGCTTGCGAGTCCTACGAACACGCCGTCAAGGAAATGCCGGACCCTGGGACCGACAGTGACGTGTACGAGTGGCTCGCAAAGCACGGGACCCACGACGCCGACTACAAGCTGCCGGCGTTCGACACTTGGGCGAGATACGTTCGTGCGGGCCGGAAAGCGCACGCCGAGCGCCAGAAAGAACCACGAGCCGGACCGACGGCCCGAAGCATACACCACGCATCGGAAATCGACTCCCCTCGCCGAAAAGAGTAGTCCGAGGCACCTCGCCGAGCACATCTCATCGCGTAGGCACATGCTGGGGACGATGCCCGCGGGCTTCCGCAAGTCCCGCCGCCCCCAAGCGGATCGAAGCGGATCACAGTCAAAAAATCCGCCCCCCCTTGATGATGCCAAGAACGCGGTTCCGCACCGGTCCCACCCCGATCCACGGGTCCCGCTTTCCGTTGGGTGTAAGCCGTCGATGTGACGGCCGTCAAATGGACCCTGCGGAGACTCACTGTCATGCCTGCAAGTACCGCGACCTGCCTTGGCGTAGGTGACGTGGCTCGACGACTCAACGTGCGTCCGTCACGGATCACCCAGTTGTTCTACGAACGCCGCTTGAGCGAGGAACGATGTCCGATCGTCGCCGGACGACGGATCATCCCGGCGGACTACGTCCGCGTCATCGCGATGGAGCTTCGCCGGAAGGGACTGCCGGTTCGGGATGTGGACGCGGAGGGCGACTCATGATCGACCTGGAGCGAGAACACATCATGACGTTGGCCCAAGCCGCGAAGCGCATCCCGACTGGGCACGAGAGGTCGATCCATATCTCAACTCTGCACAGATGGAGAACACGTGGATTGCGGGGCGTACGGCTGGAAGCGATCCGGCTTGGGGGTCGGGTGTACACGAGCCGGGAAGCGTTGGCCCGGTTCGCCGAACGCCTCAGTCGCAGCGGACACGAACCGTCCATCCGTACGGTCGGGCAGCGACGCCGCGCAGACGAACGTGCTGCGCGGGAACTGGACAAGGTGGGCATCTGAGGAGACCGAGCGATGAAAGCAAAGAATAGCCCGCCTGGAGCGGGCGGCTGCCGGGCGGGCGGCAAAAAGCTATGGCGACAGGATAGTACCGATCTCCCGGTTCGATGGCAACCGTGCGATCTCATCGAGTTCGCCAAGCAGCACAGGCTCCGCATTGCGAACATCCATGCGCCGTACAGAGCCAAGGCCGACCGGTTCGACGTGATCCGCGGCCACAGGGGATGGGTCTCATCCGAAGCCGGTCGTCCCGGGTTCTACGTCAAGCTGCGCTCGGGCTACGGCAAGACCGAGGTTCTCCGGGCACTTGTCCGGGCGGGTGTGGCCGTTACCCAAGAAGGCCACTTCGAGATTGCGGGCAACGCCCCGATCACACTGTTGCCGGCGCTTCTCAAAGCGATCCGTGTCCGCCGCCGTCATCCGGGCCGGAAGGCCCCACCCTGGAACAGCTTGCGAGACCAGGAATGCGACGGACGCGGGGAGGCGGCCACATGACCCCCCGGACTCGAAAATCGAATCGCGAGCGTCTCTCTGGGCCGCTGGCCAAGGTGCTCGACCGTCTGGGCCAGACCACGAGATCGGGGCCTGAGTGGTCAGCCCGATGTCCCTCCCATCCGGACCGCAAGCCGAGCTTGAGCGTGTCGGAGGGTGACGATGGGAAGGTGCTCATCCATTGTCACGCGGGATGCGACCCCGAGGAAATCGTGGCCGCCCTCGGTCTGACCATGTCCAACTTGTTCCCCACGAACGGCCGACCTGCTCACGGTCCCGGCGAGGTGCCGAAGACGGCAGCGGCGATGGCCAACGAATTGGCTGGACAGTTCCGGAGGGCAATGACCCCAACGCGACGGTTGGCTCTTGCGAGGCAACTCGGGGTCCGGCCGTCGAGCCTGACCCGCCTGGGCGTCGGTTGGGCCAGTCTTGACGATCTGCGGCGACTCCATACGAAGTGCAGTACCGCTGGTGCCTACACCTTCCCAATGTACGACTCATCCGGTGTGGTGATCGGCATCCGCCTCCGTACGCCCGGCGGCCGGAAGTACGCAGTCAAGGGCGGCAAGAACGGCTTGTTCGTCCCTGACCACCTGACCGGTGACGGTCCCCTCCTGGTCGCAGAAGGGGCGAGCGACACGGCCGCCCTGCTGGACCTCGGGTTCGACGCCATCGGGCGGCCGGATTGTAACGGTGGCACCGAACACATTGTCGAGATGGTCAGGCAGCTGCCGCCGGACGCTGTCGTGGTCGTCGGCGACGATGACGCGGCCGGGATCGCGGGCGCCGAATCGCTCGCAGCGGAGATCTGCCAGCACTGTTCCGTGAAGGTCGTAGTTCCGCCCGCCAAGGATGTCCGTGCGTTCGTCCACCGTCTCCGCACGGCGGGCAAGTCAAGCAGTGCGATTCGCCGTCGGATCGAGCGACTTGTAGAAGGGTCGCGGTTGTTCTCGAAATCGGAAGGTCGCTTTCCGCAGCCGGTGCCGATCTCACAGCTACCAGAATGCGAAGACGTGCGGTGGCTCTGGCACGGATACTTGGCCCTTGGGCACGTGACCTTGTTCGTCGGCTACCAGAAAGCGGGCAAGACGACGCTGATCGTGCATTTCCTGCAAGCGATCGACAAGGGCGGATCCGTAGGTAGCGCTGTTGGACCTGCACGGGTTCTTGTGGTGAGCGAGGAGTCGTGGGCGCTGTGGAAGCGGCGGCGCAAGAAGTACGGCCTGTCCGACAAGGTCCACCTGATCTGCCGTCCCCTCAACGGACGGCCGACCTCAAAGCACTGGGCGGGATTCGTCCGGCACCTAGCAGCGCTGGTCAAGCGGCACAACTACGACGCAGTCCTATTCGACACGATCTCGGCCCTTTGGCCCGTTGCCAACGAGAACGACGCGAGCGAAGTGAACGACGCCCTCCGTCCACTGCACGCCGTGTGTGAAGCCGGAGCGGCCGTGCTCCTGTGCCACCACATACGCAAGAGCGATGCGGCCGAAGGCCAGGCCTCTCGCGGGTCCGGTGCTCTCACGGGCTTCACGGACGTGAACGTGGAGTTCCGGCGGTACAACCCGGGGGATCGCCACGATCGTCGGCGAGTGCTTACGGGCTACAGTCGCTTTGATGAGACGGCCGCCGAGATGGTGCTGGAACTGACGGACGACGGCTACACGACCGTGGGCAGCAAGTCCGACACGCGGCAGTGTGACCGGCTGAACGTGATCGAGGGAATCCTGCCGCACGCTGCGCCGGGCATGGAGGCCAAGGACGTACGGAAGGCGTGGCCCACGGACGGCACGCCGAAGCCGGGCATCCGTACCGCTCAGGGCGACCTACGACACGGCGTGCGGAAGAAGATGTGGGTCCGAACCGGCAAGGGCGCAAGAGGCGATCCCCACCGGTTCCACCGGCTGGACAATTCCGTTCCCGCGTCTATAGGGGGGCAGCGTGCGGGAAAGGAATCCGGAAGCACGCCGCATTCCCGCAGACGTGGAGAAGAAGAGTGGGATGGGAAATCGCGTTCAGCCTGCAAATACCGCAAGAAATAGCATTCCCGCAAGCTCACTCTCTTAGGGCTGCGGGAATCGATTCCCTTTTTCCTCCACGTCACCAATCGTGGCTGCGAACAACGCTACGCACGCCAAGTCATCCGCACGAGAAGATGGTGGTCGGTGAAAAGAGGAACGATGCAGGCATCACGCTGAGCGCACCAGCGCCCGGGCGCCCAGCAATGGAGACTAGACCGGGAGCTCTTTGATTCTCATCGCGTGCTGTGCTTCGCGGCTGAACACGTCCACTATGGCGGTTGGGTCTTCCTTGATCCGGTCAATGTCGGTCCGATCCACCATCACGATGCAGAGGTTGCAGTCGGCCATGACCTTGTTGGCATACTTGCGTGCTTCGTTCCCGATCTCACCCGTGCTAACGATTACGATGACGTTGCTCTTCAGGGTGTGCGTGAGCCCTACCTCCTTCGCCACATCGTCCAGCGAGACACGGGAGGTGTTCTTGCATTGGACCTGCCATCGGGCGAAGACAAGGCGTGCGGATTGAAAGATGAGGTCGACCTCAGCGCCACCCGTAGCTGCGCCACGGAGGCGAGTGGCGAAATAGTCTAGGTCGACGAGACGCATCAGCTTGAACGCCAGCGCTTCCAGGGCAAGACCGCGCGTGTGTGTGTCGCTGGCGGTCAGTTCTTCAAGGATGGCGGCTAGAGGCTTCCGAAGGAATGGGCGGAGGTCGCTTCTGGTCTGCTGCTCCAATTGCTCCAATAATGGCGTTACTACGTCAGCGACCAGCTTGTCTGTTGCTGTGACCAGGAACGGCTTCGCACCGCGGCCGTGCTCCTTGGTGCCGCGCTCCAGGTTGATGTACCCCGCATCTCGCAGCGGGTAGAGCACCGTCTTCGGAAGAGCCTTCTCGCTGAAGTCCGTGCCGTAGGTTGCGGCGGCGAGCTTCTCAACGTCGTTCGATGCGTACGGACCGGGAACGGGCAAGTTCGCCAACGTCTTGAGGTAAGCACGTTGTTCCGGCGTGAACGCAGCGAGAATCTCGATTTCTTCGGTCGACAGATCCAGGACCTCTCGCAGCCGTGCTTCGTCGATCCGCCATTCGTTGACGAAGACACCTGCCTTCTCCAGCCAGAGTCGCATTATGCTTGGATGCTTGCCGCCGCGGGGGAAATTGATGCCTCGTTCATCAAGCCAAGTTCGGAGCTTCTCCAGCGTGACGTTCTCCGCGCCTGTCTGCATGTCGATGACGCACTGGATCAACGTGACGCCGTGTAGGTTCTTGAGGATGTGCTTTGCGAGTTCCGTGTACAGGGCTGACTCATCTTGGCCAAGGTCGTAGAGAGACCGACCGAAATCCGTGAGGCGTGCATCGCGGTCGATGATCCCATAGGCAATCATGGAGAGCTTGGTGTTGTTCGCGAGCTTCCGCTTGTTGTAGTCGTTGGTGTCGTGGGCGGCGAAGTACTCGCCCATGACCGCGATCTCGAAGGCCTTCCAATCGCCGCCCTTTTCGTTAGCCAGCTCAAGCAGTCTCGGCAGGGCGATCTGACTCGGCGAGAATTCACTGCCGAAAGGGAGCTTGCTCTTGGTCATCGGATGCTTGCGCTCACTGCCTGTGCTTCTTGGTCACGCCCTTCTTGCGGAGGGATGCCGGACGAGTACGCCCACCATCCTTCTGTAGCGGCTGGCCTTCTTCGCCATTCCACGCCGCACCGGGATGGTGAAGTTCGTAGACCCGCGTGTTGGGCTTACCATCCTGATCCGTCGATCGGTTGGCTTTCTTGGGCGGCGCCGGCGAGGCGAACCGTGCGACGCCACCCTTGAGGTAGTCCTCAACGATTTCGCAACAAATCCACCTACGGTCAGAGGGCTCGCGCTTCTTGAGGGGAAAGGCGGCGTTTCTGCTCGCGTTCG
>CAYMME010000403.1:0-8623 GCA_964391465.1 uncultured Planctomycetales bacterium | reverse complement strand
CTCGGTGAAGATCGGTATCGAGGCCATGGGGTTCGAGTCGGACGACTACGAGCGCTTCCTGCGCATCATCAAACGCCCCAACGGGATCTTCCTGGTCACCGGGCCGACCGGATCGGGCAAGACGACGACCCTCTACGGCGCCCTTCAGGAGCTGAACCGCCCGGACGTCAAGATCATCACGGCCGAAGACCCGGTCGAGTACAACTTCACGGGCATGAACCAGTGCCAGGTGCGCGAGGAGATCGGTCTGAGTTTCTCGAAGATCCTGCGTTCGATGCTGCGTCAGGCCCCGAACGTGATTCTCGTCGGTGAGATCCGTGACCAGGAGGTCGGCGATGTGGCGATCCAGGCGGCTTTGACCGGCCACTTGGTCTTCTCCACCCTGCACACCAACGACGCCCCCGGTGCCATCACGCGTTTGATCGAGATGGGGATCAAGCCGTTCCTGGTCGCCTCCTCGGTGCAGGCGATCATGGCCCAGCGGCTGGTGCGGGTGATTTGCTCGGAGTGCAAGCAGGAGGATCCCGCGCCTGACCGGTACATGCTGCGTCTGCTCGAATTCTCGGACGACGAGCTGGCCAACGGCAAGGTCTATCGCGGCGCCGGGTGTGCGACGTGCAACAACACCGGCTACAGGGGCCGGTTGGGCATCTTCGAGATGCTGAACATGAACACGGAGATAAGGGAGCTGGCGTTCAACCAGGCCCCGACCGCCCAGCTTCGCGCCGCGGCCCGGGCCAGCGGCATGCGGACACTGATGGGGGACGGCAAGCGGAAGATCCTTCGCGGCATCACCACGCCCGAAGAAGTGGTCCGCATCTGCCAGGCGGAATCGATGGCGGAGTCGACCGAGGAGTAACATGGCGACGATTCATATCGACCGGTTGCTGGAGACGGTCATCAAGCGCGGGGCTTCCGATTTGCACCTTGCGGTGGGACGCCCGCCCGTGTTGCGTTTGCACGGACGGATGCGATCACTGGAGACCAAGGTGCTCGAGCCCGAGGACTGCATCGCGCTGATGAAGTCCATCACGCCCGACCGCAACCAGCAGGAGCTCAGTGAAGAGGGTGGGACGGACTTCGGGTTCGCGTTCGGCGACGCGGGTCGGTTTCGCGTTTCGGTGTTCCGGCAGAAGGGCAACACCTCGATGGTCCTCCGGCTGATTCCGGCCAAGTTGATGAGCTTCGAGGAGATCGGACTGCCCACGATCTGCAAGCAGTTGTGTCGCCGCCCCCGGGGGATCTTCCTCTGCACCGGCCCGACCGGCTCGGGCAAGACGACGACGCTGGCGACGATGATCGACTACATCAATGTCAACCTGGATCGCCACATCATCACGGTGGAGGATCCGATCGAGTACTACCACAGCCACAAGAAGAGTGTGGTGGTGCAGCGCGAAGTGGGCATCGACGTGCCCAGCTTCTCGGAGGCCCTGCGCCGTTCGTTGCGGATGGATCCGGACGTGATCCTGGTCGGCGAGATGCGCGACCTGGAGACGATGGAATCGGCGATCCGGGCGGCCGAGACGGGCCACTTGGTCTTCTCGACCGTGCACACCACCGGGGCCCAGGGCACGGTGAACCGGATCGTGGACGCCTTCCCCATCAACCAGCAGGAGCAGATCCGGGTGCAGCTCTCGACGACGCTGCTCGCGGTGCTCTCGCAGGTCCTGTTGCCGCGCTGCGACGGCGAAGGGGGGCGTGTGGCCGGGTACGAGTTCATGGTCGTCACGCCGGCCATCCAGAACCTCATTCGCGAGAACAAGACGTACCGGATCGACTCCTCGATCCAGACGGGCAAGAAGTACGGCATGCAGCTCCTGGACGACCACATTTGGACCTTCTACCAGAAGGGGTGGGTGGCGGCCGAGGAGTGCCTCGAGAACGCCCGGCACCCGGGCGAGCTTCAGGACAAGATCGACCAGCTCCGCCGTGAGCGTCCGGAAGGCGGGGAGGACGAGGAGGGTGAGGAGTCGGAGAAGAAGTAGCGCCGCCCGGGCCGCCGGATTGACCCGGCGCGGTTCGGGAGCGAAGGGCACGGGGTCAGGCGTGCCTCATCCTTCGCGGCGGTTTGCAGAGGGTGGGGGAAGCAGGCCCCGTGTGACGCAGTAAGAACGCCAGATACACAGGACGGGACGTAACCATGGCCGAGACGTTTCAGATGCCGCCGATCGAGCAGCTTCGGGGCCGCCCGCTCGGGCGCGTGCTCATCAAGATGGGCAAGCTGCGTCGTTCACACATTCACGATGCGCTCGAAGAGCAGAAGAGCAAGCGCGGCCCGATCGGGCAACTGCTTGTCGAATCCGGACGGATCAGCGAGTCCGAGCTGCACCTGGCTCTGGCCGCGCAGATGGGCATGGAGCCGGTCGACCTCGACCACATGGAGATCCCCGACGAGGTGGTCGCCATGGTCCCGGTGCAGACGGCCCAGACGTACAAGGTCGTGCCGGTTCACTACGATGCCGCGACGAACACGCTCTCGGTGGCGCTGGCGTCGCCCGACAACTTCCAGGCCACCGACGATCTGCAAACGCTGATGGGCTTCACGGTCAAGCCGTTGATCAGCACCGCCGAGCAGATCGACGCCGCCCTGGCCAAGTACTACCCCGAGGAGCAGGACGACTCACTCAACGACCTGATCGAGGAGGCTTCCGCCGACGACATGCTCGCCCAGTACGAGGGCCGTGGGGAGTCGATCGACCTGGATGAACTCAAGGACATGATCGAGTCCAACCCGGTCAAGAAGCTGCTCAACCTGGTGCTGCTGCAGGCCATCCGCGACAAGGCTTCGGACATCCATTTCGAGCCGTTCGAGGAAGAGTTCAAGATGCGCTACCGGATCGACGGCGTGCTCTACGAGATGATGCCGCCGCCGAAGCATATCGCCATGGCCATCGCCTCGCGGATCAAGGTCATGGCCAACCTCGACATCGCCGAGCGGCGGTTGCCGCAGGACGGCCGTATCCAGTTGACGGTTTCCGGCTCGCCCGTCGATCTCCGTGTCGCCGTGCTGCCCACGATGGCCGGCGAGTCGGTCGTGCTGCGTGTGCTCGACCGCTCGAACGTCAACCTGGACCTCGAGCAGATCGGCATGCGCGAAGACGATCTGGCCCTGTTCCGGCAACTGAGCAACAAGCCGAACGGCATCATCATCAATACAGGCCCGACCGGCTCGGGCAAGACCACGACCCTGTACGCCGCCCTTCAGGAACGCAACGAGATCGGCGTCAAGATCCTCACCAGCGAGGATCCGGTCGAGTACGACATCGACGGGCTGATCCAGTGCCAGATCAACCAGGACATCGGTCTGACCTTCGCCCGCTGCCTGAGAAGCTTCCTGCGTCAGGACCCGGACATCATCCTGGTGGGTGAGATCCGCGACCTGGAGACGGCCCAGATCGCGGTTCAGGCCTCCTTGACGGGACACCTGGTTTTCTCCACGCTGCATACGAACGATGCCCCGTCGTCCATCGCCCGGTTGCTCGATCTGGGGATGGAGCCGTTTCTGATCACGGCAACGCTCGAGGCCATCGTGGCCCAGCGTCTGGTGCGGCGGATCTGTGAGCACTGCAAGGAGGAGTTCACCCCCACCGAGGAGATGCTCATGGAACTGAACCTGACGCCCGAAGACGTGGCCGACAAGACGTTGTTCTACGGCCGGGGCTGTGAATACTGCAACAACACGGGGTATCGGGGCCGGGTCGGCCTCTTCGAGACCATGGTGCTAGACGACGGCCTTCGCGACCTCATCATGAAGCACGCCTCGACCAACGTTCTGCGGACCGCGGCCAAGAAACGGGGCATGCGCAGCTTGCGGGAGGGCGGCCTTTTGACTATCTTCGATGGGGTGACGACCCTTGAGGAGGTCGTGAAAGAGACCTTGATGGAAGAAGAGTAGGCATGGCGTTCTTCCAATATCAGGCGATGAATCAGGCGGGCGAGGAGGTCCGCGACGAGATCGAGGCCACCAACTCGGAAGAGGCACTGGCCAAGATCCGCAGGCTCGGCTACTTCCCCACGAAGATCAAGGAAAAGGCGGGCAAGCGCAAGCCGACCAAGGCGAAGAAGGACGCGTCCAAGGGCCAGAAGAAAGCGGCCGGGGCAAGAGGTTTCGGCCGGGTCAGCCCCAAGGCCCTCACCCAGTTCACACGCCAGCTCTCGACGCTTCAGGATGCGGGGCTCCCGATCCTGCGATCGCTGCGTATTCTCGAACAACAGCAGAAGCCCGGGCTGCTCCGCCTGGTGCTGAAGCAGGTTTCCGACGATGTCGAGGGCGGAGCGACGCTCTCGGAGGCCATGGCCCGACACCCGCGAGCCTTCGACCGTCTGTACTCGAACATGGTTGCGGCCGGCGAGGCGGGCGGCGTGCTCGACGTGATTCTCCAGCGTCTTGCCGACTTCATGGAGAAGTCCCAGCGGCTCAAGCGCAAGGTCGTCGGGGCCATGATCTACCCGGTGATGGTCATCTTCTTCGCGGTCATGATCGTCACCGGCATCATGATCTTCGTCATCCCGCGGTTCCGCGAGATCTTCAAGGACTTCGACGCGGATCTGCCGCAACTGACGATCACGCTCATTGCCATCTCCAACTGGTTCGTCGGCCTGAACGAGGTGAGCGAAAACACGTTCGAGGAGACCTTCCCGGGATGGATCATCGTCCTGCTCAGTCCGGGGGCCATCTACCTGACGATCCTTCTGCTCAAGCAGTCGCAGGCGGGGCGGTACATCCTGGACGTGACCAAGCTGAACATTCCGATCCTGGGCGGCATTCTGTCCAAGACCGCCGTGGCCCGGTTCACGCGTACGCTCGGCACCCTGATCAACGCCGGCGTGCCGATCCTCGAAGCCATTACCATCACCAAGGAAACCGCGGGCAACGAGGTCTTTGCTCGGGCCCTCGGTGCCATCCACGACTCCATCCGCGAGGGTGAAAGCTTCGCCAACCCACTGCGGGCGAGCAAGGTCGTCGACGGCATCGTGGTCAACATGGTCGATGTCGGTGAGGAGACCGGCGATCTGGACAAGATGCTGATCAAGGTCGCCGACAACTACGACGACGAGGTCGAGACGATGGTGGGCGGACTGGTCAGCGTCCTCGAGCCGGTCATGGTGGTGGTGCTGGGCGGGATCGTGCTGTTCATCGTGCTCGCCCTGTTCCTGCCTCTGGTGAACCTCATCAACGCGGTCTCCGGCGGCGCGTGAGCCGAATCGCGGACGAGGGATGAAGGATGATGGATGCGTGCGGCGGTTGATCTGCCATCGTTCATCTCTCATCCCTCATCTCTCATCCTTTGGCTGGCCGCCGTAAGTTCCTGCTGGCATTTACATTACGTCGTTGCGGCCTATAATGGGCGGGCGGATGCGGTGCGGGCGTCCCGATTCAATAGGCCAAGGTCCGAGACACTTGCGCCGGCCGCATAATCGAGCAGGAGACACTGGCATGAACGATCTATCGCTTGCGGGCTCGAACCCACGCCGCCCCCGGCCTCGTTGCGGCTTCACCCTCATCGAACTGCTCACCGTCGTGGCCATCATGGCGCTGCTGATCGGCATCTTGGTGCCGTCGCTCAACCGGGCCCGGATCACGGCCAAGAGCACGGCGTCGCAGGCGCGGCTGCACGCGATCTCGGTCGGCATCGAGTTGTTCCGCAATGCGACCGACGAGTACCCCGATTCCGAGAACGGGTACTACTACCGCAACCCCCAGGACCCGTGGCTCAACAGAATGAACGGGGCCACGAAGATCACGCGTGCTCTGCTGGGCCCCGAGGCCACCGCGGGTGCCGCGCTGGGCTGCGTCCCGCCCAAACGCTTCCGGCAATCCACCGATCCGAAGACTGATTTCTATACCACGGTCAACCCCCAGCAACGCCTCGGTTCGTTCATGGACAGCGCCAAGCTCAATGAGAACTACTTTGCGCTTGACGACCTCGAGCTTCCCTACACGGGGCGAATTCCGGATGAGCTCGAAGATTCGGTGTCCAGCCTCGGTGAGTTGCCGAAACCGGCGATCTTCGTGGACAGCTTCGAGTTCCCGGTGCTGTACTACAAGGCCGACCCTATGGGTGGGCCGCCGATGGCCGCCCCGAAAGGCGGCGACCCCGCGTCCACGGGGTACTACTACCACCAGGACAACATCTACTTCACGGGCGCTTCCAGCGCAGACGTGGACGGCTGGGAGCTCGAGCTGGACGATCACGAGTCCGATGCCCTCGGCGTCGTTCGCCACCCGATCCGCCATTTCGGTGACGCGGTGAACCCCGACGCGCTGGAGAGCGGTCAGTCGATCAACACGTTCTGCAAGGCCATACACCTGCACTCCGAGGAAGCGGAGAGGGCGACCGAGGATCTCAAGCGGCTGCGCAAGCCGCATAACCACGACACTTTCCTGTTGTGGACACCGGGGCACGACGGCCTCTACGGTACGTCGGACGACGTGAAGAACTTCGGGGAGTGAGCGGGGACTTCCGGACCGATTGCGAACCTTGAACTGGAGCGAGTCGATGCTTTCTTCGAAGACGAGACGAAAAGCCTTTACACTGGTCGAACTGCTGACCGTCATCACCATCATCTCCATCCTGATCGCCGTGTTGCTGCCGTCGCTACAGCAGGCGCGGATCGCGGCGAAGAATGCGGCATCCCAGTCGGGGCTCCACGCGCTTGATGTGGGGATCGAGATGTTCCGCAACGACCCGGCCAACGACGGCCAGTATCCGCCTTCGCACACGCCGGTGCTGAGCGAGGTGATGGGCAAATACACGGGAGCCAACCGGCTGGCGGATGCGCTGATCGGACCGGACATGCTCGGTTGGGATCCACGGGCCCTCAACCCTAGTGAGGTGGACGATGCCTGGAACGTTGTCCCCGCCAGCGGCGTCGTTCACCGGGTGGGTCCGTACGTTGACGTGGATTCGACGCTGAGCGTCATCGACGAGGAGACGGACATCGCGGTGTATTGGCAGGAGTACCCGTCGCCATCGGGGGGCTTTGGCGGCGGCGGTGGCGCCTCTTCGTCGCGGGTGATCGTGGATGAATCGTACTACAGCGATACGATCCCGGGTGCGTTCAACAATGCCGTGCTCTACTATCGCGCAAACCCGACCGCCCAGACAACGTGGGGGCTCGCCGCCACCGGCGCGGCGACCGACCTTATCTACAACTTCCAGGACAACGCCGCTTTCTGGCACGGAGACGCTCAGGACCTGCTCCGGCAGCCCTCGGCGGCCAAGAGCCCGCTGTATGTGTACCAAGACAGCACGCCGCCGCCGCCGCCGGATGTGGAGGTGGACTGGCCCGTCGACAGTCTCGGTACGTTCTACGAATTCATCGAGAACAAGGAGGCGGCCGGGTCGGGTGCGCCCTTTCGGCGGCCGCGCAAGGCGGACAGCTTCATCCTGATGGTTCCGGGTGCCGACGGGCTCTACGGGACGACGGACGACATCACGAACTTCAAGCGCTGACGGCGGCGGGTTTGTCGGGCGGGTGCCGCCGGCGCCCACGATCTCGCGGGACGGCCCGGGCGGACGACACGCCCGCAGTGCCGTCCCGTTTCGGTAAGGCGGCGAGGCCTAGAGATGCGAAGACACGAGACACGATCACGCAGTGCCCGCGGCTTCTCGCTCGTCGAGATCATGGTCGCGGCTGGGATCATCATCATCCTGGTTGCGGTCTTCGTGCCCGTGGCGTCAAGCGTGCGCAATTCGGCCAAAGCCCAGCTCGCACGGTCGACGCTGACGAAGATCGAGTCGGTCATCGAGGACCACGCCCAGGACTGGCGGCGAATGAACCGGGCTGACGGGTGGAACACCACCCTGGATATCAATGACGGGGGCGGGAATCCGGTGCAGCTTCAAGTGCCAGGATTCCCAGAAATGTCGCTTGATGACTCAGGCGGCACTCCTCGGATGCCGGTGTGGGACGCGTACGGCCCGGGCATGCGGAAGGCCGGCGGAGGGCGTCTCTTTGTCGATCCCGGCGAGGCGGTGCCAGCAGAGGCCCGTCCCCAGCCCCGGTTCGAGGCCAATCAGTGTTTAGCTTGGGCACTGACGGCCGAAGAGGGCGAGGGGCCGTACCTTACGAACCTTGATGGCGCGACGGTGCAACTGGGTCTCTATAAGCACCCGGTGACCGGGCAGGATCTCACGCTGGCCCAGGCGGGGGCGCCCCTATACCCGCTTGCTGATGGGAGCACGCCAGCCGCGGACGATCCGAAGCGCCAACCGAAGGTGCACCTGGTCGACCCGTGGGGTGAGCCGTATCTGTACGCTTGGGAGATCCAGGTTGACACGTCGGATCCCAACAACCCAGTCGCAGCATTCGTTCAGGCTTGGGTCGGTTCGTCCGGTCCTGATCGCCTCGTGAACTTCGATTTGTGGGTTCGGGACACCAAGAATGCCAGGGCGCCGAAGGCTGGGCAGCCCGGCCCTGAGCAAGCCAACGCCGACAACATTGTGCCGTGATGCGAAGCTTTGGATCAGCGATGAGGGATGAAGGTTCAAGTATGAAGGATGGCGTAGCGCGCATCTCTCATCGCTCATCCCTTATCCGTCATCGGCGGTCCGCGATCCCGCGGACCCGCTCGCTGGCGCTCGGGGCTCGAAAGGCACTGGACCCTCGCGGCCAT
>CAYMME010000402.1:0-8658 GCA_964391465.1 uncultured Planctomycetales bacterium | reverse complement strand
TGATTACGTCCCTAAAAAATTCCCATTTTTGCCTGAACTGCGCAACTTGGGCTAGTGTTGTGTCTCAGCCAAGTCGCGTTTTTCCGAACTCCGACCGTGAGGGAGGGGCGATAGCACATGCCGTGGGGGCCGCTTCCTGACGGGCGCGGTTCGGATCGGATGAGTGGCGCCAACTCTGAGACACTGCACTAGGTTTTCCCGCGGGCTCGCGTGCTCACGCTTGCGGCCACGGGCAAAACCCAACCCTTGCGGGTTGGGCCCTGCCCATGCCACCCTCGCTGGATGTACGCTCGTTGGTGGTTCATGCTCCCTTGCGGGCGCGCCTCGGTGCGGAGGGCAGCCGCCGGCTCTGCCGGCGTCTCACGCTCCCTGACGGTCGCGTCTCGGTGAGGGGAGAGTTCCTCACTTGGGTAGATCTTCGGGCGCTACGTCCTTCACCGTCAGGTCGCCGTAGACGACGCGGTACGTCTTGGAGCCCTTGGGCTGGTACCAGAAGATTACCTTCTCGGTGTCGCCGAGTTTCACGCCCTTGCCGGCGTAGTGCCACTTGCCCTTGACCTCGAGCTGCTGGAGGAACAGCATGCCGCGTGCGAACGCCATCGCCCGCTTGGTGGCTTCCTCTTGCGAGAGGCCCTGGCTGCCGAGCTTCATCCCGAGCGCGGGCACCTGCTTCATGGCGCTCTGCGTGCCCACCGTGTCCGGGAAGCTGCCGTCCCGCAGGACCTCGGCCCAGGTGCGGAGGCCGTCGATGAAGTCGTCCTCGGTGGCGCCCGTCAGGTCGATCTTGGTCTCCTGCAGCGTGTAGCCCGCCGGCACGTCCATGCTGACCAGCGCGTCCGGGACGGGCGTATCGAAGTCGAAGTTCTTGAACACGGCCGACAGCCGGCCCGCCTGGAGTTCGATCCGGATCGGGTGCGCCGTCTGCGGGTCGGCCCAGACCGTCACCTGCTCGTTCGAGCCTCGGGCCGTGAAACCGACAGCGGTCCGGCCCTCGACCTCCTGCTCGCCCAGCGCCTCGATCTGCGAAGCGTGCTCCAGTCCGTTGACGGCATTGCGGAGGAACGCAACGTAGTTCTGCGTGCGATCCCGAAGGGATCCCTTGATGTCCGCATACGTCGCGGTCTTCCCACTCTCATCCAGCACGAGCATCTTCGCGGAGTCCAGGTCGATGACCAGGGTCATGTTCTCCAGGTTCGAGGTCGTCCTTCTGATGCGCGAGCCGACGACGGTCTCGTGCATGACCGGGCTCGTCTCTTCGTCGCCGATGATGACGTCGAAGATCAGCGTTCGAGCGTCGAGGATCGGCTGGATTGCCTGGGCAAAGGTCACGCTCGCTCCGAACGGGCCGCCGATCACGTACAGGCCGGCAAGCACCGCGATGACAATCGCGGCCGCGCTGGCGTATCTTGTGGTTGGGTTGTGCATAATCCTGCTCCATATGCGAGGCGGGCGTTGCGATGCCGAGGGGCTGCTGCCCGCCCTCGAGGTCAAGGTATCAACGGCCTCCGGGTGAAGCCGCTTCCAGTCTTCAAAGGTGGTGTGCGGCCGATCCGCGCGAACCGCGTCGTGCAGTGCGCCGTCAAGCCAGTTGTCGTTTTTGGAATCTGCCATAGCTCTCTTCCGTTACGCCTTCTCGCCTGAGGTACTCTGCAATCCTGCGCCTGGCCCGAATCAGTCGGCCGTTCACCGCCTGGATCGAGATCCCGAGCAGCGAGGCCATGTGCTCGTACGACGCGTTTTCGTAGTACCGCAGCACGACCACCTCCCGCTCGCGGGGTCGCAGCTTCCCCACCGCCCGACGAACCGTCTCCGACAGGTGCACCTGCCGGTCGTGCGGTTCCTGGTCGTCGGGTAGCAGCCGCAGGATCGCCTGTTTGCCCCTGGCCCGAAGCATCTGCTTCGCTGTGTTTCGGCAGATGCCGGTGAGCCAGGCGGCAAACCGCTCCCTGCGTCGCAAGGTGCCCAGATCACGGCAGGCCACGGCGAACACCTCCTGAGCCGCGTCCTCCGCAAGGTCCCGGTCACCCAGCATTGAGTAGGCCAATGCCACCATGGAACCGCAATACCGCTTGTATAGAACGCCGAAGCTTTCCAGATGGCCGTTCTGGGCCGCCTCGACCAGTCGTGTTTCCGAATCCGCTTGCAAGACAGATCCACCTGCTTGGGCGAGCTCGCCCGTCGTCCACCGGGCCGCTGCCGAACTCACGTGCGTTCTCCTGATCAGCTCCCGTCGCACCCAACGCCTGGGATTGCTCTCGGAGCGTTCCGCTGATATCAGCTTCCGGTAAGATAGTGAAATCCGACGCTCGAAATGTGCGCAAAAAACCCGGGTTGTGGGGCCTGGCGGCCCTGCGATCGGCGTTGCACGGGAGATTATCGACCATGAGATGGCTCTGCGTGGCGGCAATGACAGTTACGGTGGCGGCCTCCGCCATCCAAGGAACGCGGGCGGCGGGCCTCGAACGAGGGTTCACCGATCCGCCTTTGGATGCGCGGACGCGTTGCTTCTGGTGGTGGCTCAACGGGAACGTGACCAAGGAGGCCATCACGCGGGACCTGGAGGAGATGAGAGCAAAGGGACTCGGCGGCGGCATGATCTTCGACGCCGACGGGGCGAACATGCGCGGGAACAACGCCGTGCCCGCGGGGCCGATGTTCGGCACCCCGGCGTGGCGCGAGCTGCTCAAGCATGCGGTGCGCGAGGCGGACCGACTCGGGCTGGAGCTGAGTCTGAGCATACAGAGCGGGTGGAACCTGGGCGGGCCCGACGTCACGCCGGAAGAGGCCGCCAAGCAGCTCACCTGGGCCGAGGTGCGGGTGGCGGGCGGCAAGGGCGTCGACATGACGCTGCCGACGCCGAAGCATCGGTCGGACTTCTACAAGGACGTGGCCACGCTGGCGTACCGGGTGAGGCCACGCCCCGCACCCGCGAACCCGGCCACGCTGACGGCGAGTTCGTCGGAGTCGGATTACCCCGCTTCCCACGCCACCGACGGTGATGCGGAGAGCTGGTGGGTGTCCGATCAGCGCAAACCGGGCGCGGGGCCGAGCGCGGAACGACCGGAATGGATTCAGGTCGAATTCAAGAAGCCGGTCACGGTTGCCGGCGTGGATGTCCTCGGACGCCGGAACTACGGTCCGCGGACCTGCGAGCTGCAGGTGGTGCGCGAGGGACAGCAGTTCGAGCGCGTCAAACGATTCGACATGCAGCGCAAGCAGCCCGCAAGTGTTCGCTTCGCGCCGGTCGAAGGACGTGTGTTCCGGCTGCTGCTTGTGGATGCGTACGATCCCCGTTTCCCCGGCAAGCCGCGCAACGTGCAGGTGGCCGAATGGTCTCTGCTCGGTGCGGACGGCCGGGCGATCGAGGGGATGACCCCCCGCAGACCGATCCGACAACTCAAACACAAAGCTGCGTTCCACGAGATCGGCGGTTCCGCGCCGGACTGCCGTCCGTTGCTGAACGATGTCCCGGCCCGGCCCGGTGAAGAAGACGTGCGCGTTGGTGACGTCGTGAACCTGACCGAGCGCGTCGGCGCGGACGGGCGCTTGAAGTGGGAAGCGCCGGACGGTGAGTGGATCGTGGCGCGGTTCGGCTACACGATCACGGGTGCCCACGTCTCCACCTCGAGCGGGAAGTGGCAGGGTTTGGTGGTCGACTACATGAGCACGCCGGTGCTGCGGGCCTACTGGGATCGGCATGTGCGACCGCTTCTCGGCGACATCGGTCCGCATGCGGGTAAGGCGCTGAAGTATCTGCACACGGACAGTTGGGAATGCGGCGGTATGAACTGGTCGCTGGGTTTCGAGGAGTCGTTCCGCAAGCGTCGCGGCTACGACCCCGTTCCCTACCTGTTGGTGGTTGCGGGCAAGATCGTCGAGAGCCGGTCGGTCAGCAACCGCTTCCTGGCGGACTTCCGAAGAACGATCGCGGATTGCGTAGCCGACAACCACTACGCGGTCTTCGCCGATCTGTCACGTGAGGCCGGGCTGGCGATTCACCCCGAGTCGGGCGGCCCGCATGCCGGGCCGTTCGATGCCCTGCAATGCCTGGGGCGAAGCGACATGTGCATGAGCGAGTACTGGGTGCCGTCACCGCACCGGCCGCGCCCGGAGCACCGGTTCTTCGTCAAGCAGGCGGCCAGCGCGGCCAATATCTACGGCAAGCGGTTGGTGGGGGCCGAGGGCTTCACCTCGATCGGTCCGCATTGGGACGACATCTTGTGGAACTCCGCCAAGCCGAGCTTCGACCACGAGGCCTGCGCGGGGCTGAACCTGACGTTCATCCACACGTTCACCTGCTCACCGCGCGAGATGGGCCTGCCGGGACAGGAGTACTTTGCGGGCACGCATTTCAATCCGAACGTGACGTGGTGGGACAAGGCGGGGCCGTTCATCGCCTACATGAACCGCTGCCAGTACGTGCTTCAACAAGGTGAGTTCGTGGCCGACGTGTTGTACTACTACGGGGACCACGTACCGAATCTGGCCCAGCGCAAGGAGGCCGACCCGGCCGGCGCGCTGCCGGGCTTCGACTACGATGTGATCAACGAGGAGTCTCTCTGCTCAGGGGTCGACGTTCGCAGCGGCGAACTCGTGCTCGCTCACGGCATGCGCTACAAGATCCTCGTGCTGCCGGACCACGCAACTCTGTCACCGGCCGCTCTCGAGAAGGTGCACGATCTGGTTCGTGCCGGGGCCGCCGTGATCGGCCCCAAGCCACGACGCATGATGACGCTGGCCGGGTTGCCCGAGAGCGAACAGACGTTCCGTCGGCGCGCGGATGCGGTATGGGGTAAGGCGCAGACCGATGTCGGTGAGCATCGATTCGAGCGTGGGCGGGTCATCTGGGGCCGATCGGCTCGTGAGGTGCTGATTCGCGACGGCGTTGCCCCGGACTGCGAATTCCGGAACGCGGCGGAGCGTTCGCTGGACTACATCCATCGGCGCACGGAAGACGGCGACATCTACTTCGTATCCAATCAGACGGAGAAAGGCGTCAACGTGGGGTGCGTCTTTCGCGTAGGCCGGAGACGGCCCGAGCTGTGGGACGCACTGACCGGGGAGATCCGCGAGGCCACAGCGTTTGCGCAATCGGACGGTCGGACCACGGTACCGCTGACGTTGCCCCCCTACGGCTCCATGTTCGTGATCTTCCGCAAGTCGATTGCCGCCGACGCGGCCGGGGCGACCAGGCGAAACATGCCGTCTTGCACGATGCTCGAAGAAGTCAAGGGACCGTGGACCGTGCGGTTCGATCCGAAATGGGGCGGGCCGGAGTCGGTTGTTTTCAATCAGCTCGTCAGTTGGACCGACCGTCCGGAGGCGGGCATTCGCTACTACTCCGGGACGGCGAGATACAACAACGTGTTGCGCCTGCCGGAGTCTGTCCTTCAGTCAACCGAAGGCCTTGCCCTGGATCTCGGGAACGTGAGCCACATGGCCGAAGTCGAACTGAACGGCAAGCCGCTCGGCGTCGTCTGGACCAAACCGTTCCGGGTCGCGATCACCGATGCGGTTCGCCCCGGCGACAACGTGCTGGAAATCGAGGTGGTCAACAACTGGACCAACCGTCTGGTCGGCGACGCCACGCTGCCGCCGGACAAACGGCTCACCCGAACCAACATCACGAAGATCACGAAGGAGACGCCGCTCGCCGCGTCCGGACTCATGGGCCCGGTGCGCTTGATGCGCGTCGATCCGCCGGCGAAATGACCGACGACCGCTGACCCGCTGACCCGATGCCCCGATGCCCCCTCTATTCCAGCTCGCCTTGTTGCTTCGCGAGCCAGACTGACGCGGCGGCGCCGATGAGACCGGCGTCGTTTCCGAGGGTGGCGAGACACAGTTCGGGCTTGTCGTCGACGAGTGTCCAGGTCTGCTTTTCGAGGTGCTTCCTGATGGGGACGAGGAGGTTGTCGCCCGCGGCGGCCATCCCGCCCGCGAAGACGACGCGCTTGGCGTTCGCGAAGTGCTGCACGCAGACACAGGCGAGGGCGAGGTAGTAGGCGGCTTCGTCCCAGATGCGGGCCGCGAGGGTGTCGCCCTGGATGGCTGCCCGCTCCACGTCCTCGCACTCGACGGGCTCGCCGGCCTCGAGCCGGGCCCGGAGCAGCACGGACTCCTCGCTGGTCTCGAGCGCTTCCCGAGCCCGCTGGGCGACGTAGCTGGCCGACGTGTAGGTCTCCAGGCAGCCGCGCTGCCCGCAGCCGCACAGCCGCCCGCCGGGCTCGACGATGACATGCCCGAGCTCGCCGGCGTTCTCGTGGGCGCCGCGCAGCAGCCGACCGTCGCAGATCACGCCTCCGCCCACGCCCGTGCCGAGCGTGAACATGACCATGTCGTCGACGTCCTTGCCCGCTCCGACCCAGTACTCGCCGAGGGCGGCGGCGTTGCCATCGTTCTCGAGCACGGCCGGCATGCCGAGCCGCGCCCGCATCATTCCGGTGACGGGCACGTTGTACCAGTCGGGCAGGTTGGCGGGCTTGAACACGATCCCGCGACGGTGACTCAGCGGGCCGGGCGAGCCGACGCCGACGCCGACGAATGCGTCGCGCGGTCGGCCCGAGCGCTCGATCACGTCAAGGGCGAGCGACGCCACACGCTCGAGCACGTGGTCGGAACCGTGTTCGGCCTCGGTGGGGATCGATGCCTTGATGAGGATGTTGCCCTCGGCATCGGTGGCACCGGCTTTGATGTTCGTCCCGCCGAGGTCGACCCCGACGTAGCAAGCGTCAGTCATGGTTGGCGTTCTACGGCAGCGTTTCGAGCTTCGTGCTGCGGGCCATGCGGATCGGCGGCTTCCTGGCCGCGAGGGCCGTGATGCCCGCCTCGGGTACGTCCCCGTCGGATCCCCAGGACGATCAGCGTTTGACCGTGTTGACGGCGTTGGTCACGCGGTTGTGCACGAGACACTCGATCAGGGCGTCGGCGGCGTCGAGCGACACCCTGAGCTGGGCTTCGCGCGTCGACGCCCCCAGGTGCGGCGTGAGCACGATGTTCGGCGCGTCGAGCAGCGGGTTGTCCTTGGGCGGTTCGGCGGAGTAGACGTCGATCGCCGCCCCGGCCACCTTGCCGTCCTTCAGGGCCTGGGCGAGGGCGGCTTCATCCACGATGCCACCGCGGGCGCAGTTGATGATGCGCGCCGTCGACTTGAGCGTGCCGATGTTGTCGGCGTTGATCAGGCCGATCGTCTCCTTGGTCTTGGCCGCGTGGATGGTGATGAAATCGGCCTCGCGCAGCAGGTCGTCGGCCTTGGCCACGAGCCGCACCTTGCCGTCCATCGCCGACTTGTCGGTGACGAACGGGTCGAAGGCCACGATGGTCATGTCGAGCCCGATCGCTCGCTGGGCGACGGCCCGGCCGACCCGACCGAATCCGACGATGCCGAGCGTCTTGCCCGCGAGCTGCGTGCCGACGTATTTCTTGCGGTCCCATCCCCCCTCGAGCACATGCTGGTGGCCGGACGGGATGTTGCGGGCGAGCGCCAGCATCAAACCCAGGGCATGCTCGGCCGTCGTGATCGTGTTCGAGTCGGGCGTGTTCATGACGACCACGCCGGCCCGCGAGGCCGCCTCGAGGTTGATGTTGTCGACGCCGACCCCCGCCCGGGCAATCGCCTTCATCCGCCCCGGGTCGGCAAGCACCCCCTCGGTCACCTTCACGGCCGAGCGGACGATCATCCCGTCGAACTCGCGCACCGTTGCCGTCAGCTCTTCCTCGCTCTGTCCGAGCTTCTCCTCAACCTCGACCCCTTCGGTTTCCCGCAGTCTCGCGGCCCCCTCGGGGGCAACCTTGTCCGCCAGCAGAATTCGTATCATCGCTTGTTCTCACAAAAAGGTGCCTACGGTCTCACAGGCCGGATTCTAATGCACCCGCCGGGGATTTCCACTGGTTTCGGTCGGAAGGGTGCCATGGCCAAGCTCGCCAAAGGCGAACGCCGTCATGCTTGTACCGGACCTGCGATGGCGCGTTCGGTCTCGCCGGGCACCCCATCCATCGTCCCGGTGCGCCGAGCCTTGCGATGCGTGGGGGACGGATCGTATTGCGATACGATCCTCCTGTGGATATCTTGCATACTCCTCGGGAAGATCATAGCCGGCCAACGTGTCGATGGAACAAGACGCTACGCGCCCGCGTGATCTCGTCTGCCCCGCGTACGGTGGCGCCAGCACGCCTGTGATCGCGTGGGCGCGTCGTATCCCCTCGCCCGCCTGTCCCCGCGCAGAAAACGAGCCGCCCCGATCGGCGGCTCGTTGGGGTACTCACGTTGTGTTCGGCGGGCCTACGCGCGTCACCGGCGACGACGCAGGCCGCGGACCATCCCCAGGCCCACAATTGCCAGGACCGCGGCACCGGGAGCGGGAATCCTCTCGCCGAAGTGCAGGTTGTCGATGCCTGCCGTGAAACCGCTCGGCGGATCATACGCGAGCTGCACGAGCTCACCGGAGGTGAGCGTAAGGCCGAAGTACGAGGGGGTCGAGGGGGGGGCCCGGATCTGGCCCGGGCTGCAGGAGGACCTGTGCATGGGCCCCGACAGCGGGGACGACTGGTTCGGCATCCCGCTGCTGCCCGGCGAGTCGATGGTCATCCGCGTGGCCTTCCAGCAGATCGAGGGCGACCTGGACCTGGAGCTGTACGACGCCTCGGGCATCAACCTGC
>CAYMME010000401.1:0-8700 GCA_964391465.1 uncultured Planctomycetales bacterium | reverse complement strand
ATGTCTTCGCTCCACGAATCGGGATCGTCACGTGCGCACACCACACGAAGGGAATTCCTGTCCCCGAGGAACGCCGTCCTGATACATCATCAGTGCCGTCGACGCAAGCATGATGCCGATCGATCCGCGAGCTACAGCAGCACCACAAGCCGCTCATCTTCCTTCATCCGCTCCACCCGATCGTCTGACCCCACCCGGCTCACACTGGGAAACCAGATGACGTACAACTCGATCAGCAGAACATCGGGGGAGCCGAACCTGAAGTTCAGATCCCGCAGCTGGGCGTCATGGTCGGATGACCTGATCGGACGTGGGTGAGACCACGCCCAGGGGCTGGGAGCGGGGGTTGCAGGTCGGCGAGAGGTTGCTGAGTATTCGGTTTTGATCAAGAACCACGCGACGGCTGACCCACTCAGTGACCCACCGCTTGGTGATGTGTTGCAGAAGAAGAGGCATAGCGGCAAAGGCCGCCGGTGTGTCGTAGTCCAGGGCATTGTGGGGACGACGAGAAACTCCGCTGCCGCTTCCTTGATCACCGCTCTCAGATCTGCCGCTTCTGGCGAAGTCAGGAAACGCTCGACTTCCTCGTCAGCCCGGTCGGCCAGCGGCTCAAGCTGTCTCCATAGGCTGTTGTTCATGACGCCTCCTTCTGCTTCGTAGTTGCCAGATGCTTACCTTGCCGCAGCGTTGTCCTCGGCCGTGCCCACTGTCCACCGACGAAAGCTAGGTAGCTGCTCCCGTTGGGGCCGCCGATGAAGCAGCCGCGGCAGCCGCGGCTTGGCCGAGAACGCTGTGTTCCGAGTGGCCGCCGCTGCACGCGAGCGATGCAACGCCCGTCCCGAATCCCTTCATCGGGTTGAACCAGAGCTGCTCCCCGGTGGCGGCGTTGAGGCAGTACGTGTACCCGACCACCGAGACGAACAGACGATCACCGTCGAGCAGCAGCGAAACGTAACCCGCCCCCTCGGGTGCCTTCCACTGCCACCGGATGTCGCCCGTCTTCTTGTCCAGGGCCGCCACTCGCCTGTTGAATCCCACGAACACCAGAGCCTCAAGCCGTTTCATCCTTCGTTCTCCGCAACAGGTTGGCCCTCACGCGCCAGTGGGAGTCTATCCCGGCGCTCTCGGCGAGGCTGCGGTGACACAAGCTGCCCCCCAATGACAAACGCCAATCCGGGCCCGCTGACGGATCGGCGTTACCGACACAACGCCGCAGCCGGTCGCGTGCAGCAGCGAGGGAGCAAATCCCATTCTGTGGACGTCCGGTCGATCGCGCCGACGGCGGGCAGGTCCCAGCAACGTCTCAAGGGAAGCAACGCCAGGCACCCCCCCCGATGACCCCGAGCCGCAGCAGTCGCAGCCCGTGGCCGAGGCCGAACCCGGAGGAGAGATCTACTGGTCGGTGTTCGCTTCGGGATTGAACTCGAAGATTCAAAGGGCCGACCTCGACGGGAACAACGTCGAAGTACTGATGATCGGTCGTTCGGGCACGGGCCATCTGGGAAATGTCGGCTGAAGTCTCCAGAGCGGGCCAAGTCCTCCTCACTCGGGGCCGGCTCGGTTTTGACGGCTTTCGCTCTTGACGAACCGAACCGCGTGTGAAGGATTGCAGCGCGACGGGTGCCGAGGTTGGGAATTGGGGAGGTCCAGAGCGTTTTCATGATCACGCACACGGGCAATTCGGCGGTCTGGCCGCAGGCAGGGGTGTTGGCGGTGTTCCTGATCGCGCCGCTGGCGGGATGCTTCTCGGAGCAGTCATTCCCGATGTATCCGGACGACTTGGTCCGCGCGCGGGCCGCCCGGGCGGAGCTTGGAGCGGCTGCGCGCCCCGAAACCGCGCGAGAGTGGCTGGCGGTCCGACACGGCAGCCTGGAGCGTCTTCTGCCCCCTGAGGATCACCAGCCGCTCTTGACCGAGCAGATGACTGTGAGACCCGGTAGGCCCCGGGACGTCTATGCGTACTTCGACGAGGATCCGGAACACCTGCACCAACTCTTCCACACCTTCCATGGTCTGTTGCACACCGCGCAGGCGGCGAGTGCCGCAGTCTCGGTCGACGACGCGCCGCCGGCATGGGAGGGATTCTCACAAGTGTGGATTCCCGTGACCGAGGGCGTGGAGTTGAGCGGCCGGCTCGGGTACGCGGAGGAAGACGGCCGGATCGTCGACGCCGACTGCATCGTCGTGCTGCCCGGATTCTTCGGCGACAACGGCGCTCTACGCGCGCGCGATCTGTCCCAGGCCCTGCGGTTGGCCGGCTTCCACGTCCTCTCGCTGGAGCTGCGCGGGCACGGGCAGACCGAGGCGCGGCTTCCGAGCGTCGCGTTCACTTTCGGCGTGCTTGAGACCGGCGATCTGCTGAAGGTGTCCGAGTGGCTGGTCCGGCAACCGCACGTGCGGCGCACCGGACTCGTTAGCTACTCGTGGGGGGCCAACTTGGTGCTCCTCGCCACGTGGTTGGACGGGAGCGGGCTCGACCACGCGAGCATCACCGAGTGGGTCCGGCGCGAACAAACGCCGTTTTCGTCCGGGAGGCACTACGAGGCGGGTATGATCGCGTTCTCGCCGGTTGTGGACTGGGAGGACCTGGTGCGTCGGCTCGACGAGCCGGTGTCGATGTATACCGATCCGATCCGCGCGTTTCTTCAGGGCACGATTCGCGATCGGATGAAACGCAAGGATCATGCGCCGATCAGCGGCAGTCTTCGCGAGTTGAACCTGCGCGAATTCGCGGACTCGGTCTTCACAGCCGCGCTGCCCATCGGTGAAACCTATCAGTTCCTCCGCCTGATCCCCTACGGCGCGATGCCCGCCGGTGACAAACTCGAATCGTCGCGGGTTCCGACGTTGATCGTGCACGCGGTGAACGATGCGTGCGCGTCGGCGCAGGCGGTGGCCGATCTGGTCGCGGCGACAGACAATCCCAACGTGGCCGCCGTCATTCTTGCCGGCGGGGGCCACATCGGTTTTGCTCCCTATGCGCGGGTGTACTACTATGGCCTCATCCTGAGCTTCTTCGATCCCGAAACCGGCGCCGCGGCCGCATCCGCGGCAATGACGAATGACGAAAGAACGTCAAAGTCCGAATGACGAACCTCCGCGCGCGGGGTCTACCGGTCCGTGGATTCGGGCTTGGGCATTCGGGCTTCGTCATTCCCCACCGCGGGCTTTCATAGAAGTGCGGGGCGGCGGTCAAGACCGACCAGAATGCCCGAACCGAACGCCACTGCTCGGGGTAGAATCCACGGAGCACCGGGAGCGCACTGTCTTGTCCGATCCATCGCCCTCGAAGCCGACGATGTACTGCCGCACGTGCTGGTACGTGCCCGGCCCACCGTGTAGCCGGTTCGGAGGATTGAGAATGAGTCGTAGCACTCGCATCTGGAGCGTTCTGATCCTGCTTCCGGCAGGTTGTGATTCGGCAGGAGGCGGTTCCGAACATCGCCGGATGACAGACTCAGGCCCGGCGGTTCCCATTACCACCAGTGCGCCCGTCGTCGAGCCCAGCACGCCGTCGATCATGACGGTCAGGGTGCGAGACTACACGGTGCGCGTGCACGTGGAGGGTCGATACACCGTCGAGGGTCCGGACGGGAACATCCTCGCCGCCGAGCTTGAAGAGCAGGAGCTCCGAGATCGCTTTCCGGCCGCCTACGAGGCTACCCGGAACGTGCTCGATACCGACAACCGCCGCGGGCCTCGAGGGGGGCCGACTCCCGGCGACGATGGACCGCGCGACATCCAACCTGAGCCGCGGAGACGGTAGGATCCCCCCATGCCCCGCTGACGCGGGAATCGGTCCGTGGCTGACAGGGAGGGATAGGCTGGAAGACCCTGTTGGTTCTCTCTGACGTCGACGTATGAGGAGCACACCCAGACGCGGCTACGACCTGACCGTACGTGAGCCTGCCACGCCCGGCCACACCGGCAGTGGGATGAGAAGGAAGACTCCCGGAGTCACGTCGGGAGCGCCGATAGGGATGCTGATCCTAGCTGCGTGATCTTGGCGTGCACGCCAGCCCAGCGTCGGGCGTTGGCGTTCACGCCTGTCACGCGCGCCCTGGCGAGGCGGTACTCTTCGCTTCTCATTTCAGGTGATGTACGCTCCGAGGGAAGGGGCTGCGCGGTGGCAGCCGGATTCTTGTCGCGCCGTCGCTGCCGTCACGGCCCCTGCTTGCATTGACTCATCCTCTTGCTGGAAACTGGTTGTGGGATCTGTCGCGCACGGATCGATCCGGGCGCGTCGGGTAGGGAACGTATCGAGAGCCGAAGGCCGGCGCCGGACGGACGATGAGGTCAAGGACTGGAGGTGGCAGCGTGCACGTCGTCATCGTGCGAGACGAGGACGGCCTCGAGGTGCGGCTGACGACGGTGGACTCGGCGTCGGGGTCCGGTCCCGTCCCCGTGCTGCAAGTGACAAAGGGGAGCGTGACGAGGAGTTTCGGCCCCTCGGACGTGATGCTCGACGACATCCGGGCCGCGGACCTGGTTCAAGACTGGGCAAGCCGGCGCAGCCGTACGCCTGAAGAGGTGGATGCGGCCCGGGCATTCCTGCAGAGGTGGCCCGAGGGGCCGCAAATCGGCGAGAGCAGTTGAATCACACATCCTGGATTGCCCGACCCGAGTTCTGGCCGATGAATGTCAAGCACCAGTCGCCGAACGACGGGCCGTGACGACGCGGGCAGATCTGCCGGGGGGGGGAGCGCAATGGCTGGTCTGCACGAGGGCAAGGCTTTCACGCGTCGGCCACTCCTGGTATCGTTTTGCGAGACCCGCCCGAGATGCGGGTGGGCAGAGCCTCCTCGGGCCGTGATGACTACACGTAGACCACGAGATGCAAGACGGGGCGCCCCGTTCGAATGGTGCAGGCGGTCCTCCGAGCCCACCAGGACAACAAGAGGTAACCACGGAATGACGGAACTCGCCACCGCCGCGCGGATCGACCTGTCGACACACCCCGCGCACCCGCTGGGCTCCCAGACCCGCGTGCTGCTCAGCAGCGTCTTCGGCCCGTACGCCCGGAACGACGAATACGGCAGCCGGGCGATCAACCCCATGGAGCTGTATCACAACCAGGTGACCCGAGTGCAGCGTGCGTTTTCCCTGCGCATGTTCCACCGCTCCTGGGGACTCATGTTCATTCAGGCCAACATCAACGCCCCGTGCACGCTCCTCGACTTCCCGACCCTCGACCAGTTCGTCGAGGAGATCACGACGAACCACTACGACATCGTCGGCATCAGCGCCATCATGCCCAACCTGCAGAAGGCGCAGAAGATGTGCGAGCTGATCCGCGTGCACCTGCCCGAAGCAACCATCGTGATCGGCGGGCACGTGGCGAACGTGCCGGACCTTGAGCAGCGGATCGATGCCGACCACATCGTGCAGGGCGAGGGGGTCCGGTGGATGCGCCGGTTCCTTGCCGAGGACGAGGGCGCGCCGATCCGCCACCCACAGATCTATTCAGGCCTCGGGAGCCGCACCATGGGCGTGACGCTCCGGGAGAAGCCGAGCGACGTGGCCGCGACCCTGATCCCGTCCGTGGGCTGCCCCGTGGGCTGCAACTTCTGCTCGACGTCGACGATGTTCGGCGGCAAGGGCAACTGCATCCACTTCTACGAGACCGGCGACGAGCTGTTCGACGTCATGCTCCAGCTCGAGAAGGCCATGGACGTTCGGTACTTCTTCGTCATGGACGAGAACTTCCTCCTGCACCGCAAGCGGGCTCTGCGTCTGCTGGACCTGATGGTCGAGCACGGCAAGCCGTGGGCGCTGTACGTGTTCAGTTCGGCGAACGTTCTGCGCTCGTACACGATGGAGCAGCTCGTGGGGCTCGGGATCTCCTGGGTCTGGATGGGGCTCGAAGGCGACGGCGCCAACTACGCGAAGCTCAGCGGCGCGGACACACTCGATCTGGTCCGCACGCTGCAGTCCCATGGGATCCGGGTGCAGGCCTCGTCCATCATCGGGCTGGAGGAGCACACGCCGGAGAACATCGACGCGGCCATCGAGTACGCGGTGCGGCACGATACCGAGTTCCACCAGTTCATGCTCTACACGCCCATTCCGGGCACCCCCCTGTACGCCGAGCACGAGGCCAACGGCACGCTCCTGGCCCCGAGCGACTGCCCCGAGGCCGACACCCACGGGCAGCTCAAGTTCAATTACCGGCACCCGCACATCAAGAACGGCCAGGAGACCGAGTTCTTGTTGCGGGCGTTTCATCGCGACTTCAAGGTGAACGGGCCGAGCATCGTGCGCATCGCGCGGACCGTGCTGCAGGGCTGGCAGCGCTACAAGAAGCACCTGGACGACAGAATCCGGGATCGCTTCGCGTGGGAAGCTCGCGACCTGGCGGTCACGTATGCCGGCGCCTTGTGGGCCGCCCGCAAGTGGTTCCGATCCGATCCGGCGTTGTCGGAGAAGATCTCGCGAACGCTCAAGGACATCTATCGCGAGTTCGGCCTCAAGTCACGACTGGCCGGCCCCGTCGTGGGCCGGTACGTGCGATACATGGTGGGGCGCGAGGAACGGCGGCTGCGCCGGGGCTGGACCTACGAGCCGCCGTGCTTTCGCGAAATCAACCGTCTAGTTGCGTCCGGAGCCACCGGCTAGTACCACCGAGGCCGGCACGGGCCGAGACGTGGTAGGCGCCGAGGATCGGGGTTTCGAATTCGGTGCATCTCTTGACAGCCACGCGCGAACCTCGTTCGATCATCAGGGAACCAGCGGTGGCGAGTACCGCCGTCTGGGCGTGAGGCGCGTGCTTTCGGCGTTCGCTCGCGCAAAGGAGTGTCGTCATGCCGACGGGAACCGTGAAGTGGTACAACGAGACGAAAGGATTCGGCTTCATCAAGTCCGACGAAGGGGGGGAACTCTTCGTTCATCGGAGCGCCATCGCAGGCGGGAAGGGCACCCTGGAAGACGGGCAGCGGGTCGAGTTCGAAGTGGGGGAAAGCCCGAAAGGCCTGATGGCGACGAACGTGCGTCCCGCAGGCGCGAACGAGGACTGCAGCGGTCCCTGGCCGCCTGTGCAGCGGGAGGGGCCTCTCCGCAACGCTCGCCCGCCGGGGGAGGAGCCCAACGGCCACGGAACCTGATCCTGCACGGAGCTATCGAACGCCTCGCCCGGCATGGGAATCCGGCCTGTCCGGCGAGCTTGGTGGGGCCAGGAATCGATCAGAAGATCATGGACGACCGCGAGAAGATACTGTCGCTACTGGCCGAGGGCCCGGCGGAGGTCGCAGACATCGCCAGCAAGACCGGGCTGCGGAGAACGCGGCTGGCATCGCTGCTCAGCGATCTGGAGGAGAAGAAACAGATCGTCTGGGGGAAAAACGGGTGGCGGCGCGCGGATTCTCCGGAGCCCGACCGGGATTGACGTGATGGCGGAGGCGCAGGGCCACTCGTTCCCTGCCCCGCGGAGTGCCTGGACCGGCCGGGCCACGGTGAACGTAGGAACGATGACAGGCTTGCCCAAGGCACAGGTGCGATAGGGTCCTTGGGGGTCCGAGTTTGCCGAGCAATCATGATTGTCGAAATCGAGATTCCGGATCTCGCCGAGTTGGCCGGCCCGGACGCATTCAAGGACGAAGACAATCCACGCGTGGTCGGGCGTGCCGCCATCTCGGATCTCTACTTCGAGGAGGGCGACGAGATCAAACGGGGCGAGCTGTTCGCGGTGATCTTCAACGAATGCGGCACATACGAGATCTTCTCGCCCGCAATGGGCCGGCTGGTGGAGATTCGCCGCGAGGAGGGGGATACGGTCGCGTCGGAGGAGGTGCTGGCGAACATCGAGGTGGAGGAATAACGAGCAACGCGAGCAAGAAGCCGACCCCGCCTGCCGGGACGGGTGGGCATGGCGAGGATCGCGTGACGGCCATCGAGGTGATCGACGGCGTGGAATAGCTGATCGTTCTGCAACGGGACGATTCGGGGCGCTACCGCGAGGTCAGCCGCGAGCCCATCCGGCGAGACCCGGACAGTTGCTCGCGGGATGCGGCGGATCGGGACGCTTGACACGTGGCACGAGCACGCGGCGCGGGCACCACGTGATCGAGCACGGCGATTCGTCGAGGCGCCGGTCGATCCTTGCGTCCGGTGCCGTGCCGGGCTCCGTCTGCTGCGCCCAGGTGCTGGATCCACGCATGCGACCGTCTCCCGGCGGCGAAACTTTGCCATGCAGACGGGGTCCGCGTAGGATTCACCGGGTAACGTGGGGAACGGGGTGGGCTCCGCGGCGAACGTGAATCGCCAGCGCTGGCCCGGTGAAACCAGTGACGGGTTGCTGCTGAGATGGATCCCATCGTTCCCATCACAGATCGTGATCATGCCAGGGTCCTCGGCAGCCTGTCTCCGTCCTGTCCGTGCAAGGCGCTGGGGCTGGCCAACGACTGCGAGATGACCGCCGCCCAGGTGGTGGCGATCATCCGCGAGGCCAAGAGTAGCGGCTGGCCGATCATTGGAACCGCTCTGACGGGCTACCTGCTCAAGCTGGGCGACGACACAAACCATCGCGCATACCGTGAGTGGCTCGACGCGTGGTGGGATCAGATCGGGGAGTGACGGCTTCGCGTCGTGTGTCCCCGAGGCGCCCCGCGCAGGATGGGCCGCGCGGTCGGCGGCCAAGGGCCTTCCCGACACTAACCCAAGTTGCGCAGTTCAGCGACCTAAGCTGGGCTCAAGGGGGCGCCGGGG
>CAYMME010000400.1:0-8722 GCA_964391465.1 uncultured Planctomycetales bacterium | reverse complement strand
ATCGTAGACGTGAAGTACATGGTCCCGGTTCGATACGCGGTCGTAGACCCGGCTCTCGTGCGCGAGACGAGCCGCCGTGGCCGAATCAGCGTCCGGCCCGGCGTCCGTGATCTTCAGCGCGACCTCGCGTGATCGTTGTGGATCCGTCGCCCGGTACACGACGGCGGTCTTGCCCCGCGCGACCTCTTCGATGAGTTCGAATCGGTCGCCCAGCACGGCGCTCGGTTCCAACTCCACCGTCAGCTCGTGCGCCGCCGGCGCACCGGACAGGAACACACCGTCGGAGCAATCGGGATCGGCCCGCCGCCGACGCTGACGGCGGCCGCGTGTCGTGCACGCTTCGCTTGGGGCCGTCTTCATCCGACTTCCTCCCGGAGCACCCGATCACGAACCGCCTCGGTTGTCGGGCCCCCGAGAGCCTCCCCGAATTGAGCCCATACGGTATCCCACCAGACGTTCGCCGCCGGCTCCCGGTCAATGCGCTGCAGCGCTGACATCAACTGTGCGTTGCGTGCTGAAGGCGATTCTCCAGGCTCGACCCGTGACGCGTCGAAGAGCATAAGTGGTTCGATGATCGAATGCAGCCCGTCGCGGTCGAGCTTGAGACCAAACTGCAGTCCGTCCAGCGCCGTCAACCTCGAGGCCGGGCTGACTGACAGGAACTCGACAGAACGTACACCGTAGGAGGCGACCCACTGGCAGCTCGGGCTCGGATGCGGTCGCGGCCACGCGAACGCGTCCTGCTGACGATCCAGCACCTCGTACCCCTCCTTGATTGTCTGCAGAGCCAACGTGCAGTCGGGCACCAGCTCAGGTGTGCGGGCCTCGAGAAGGAATCTTCCCGCGAACGGTCGGCCGAGCGCATCGGCGCACGCGATCAGTGTTGCGACGTCTACGTCCTCGTCGGCTGCGATCACATGATCCGGCTGCTGCGTCGCTTTGGCCGCTTCAGACACACGTTTGATCACCTCAAGATCGACGTCCGAGCCATCGATCCGTGCGAGCCGAGCATATAGGCGGTCCGCCTCGGCGAACTGGTAGACGTCCTTGAGCAGTTCGGCGAATCGCGGCAGGATCCGCCGCGCGCGCGGATCGTCGTCCTGCAGCTTGTCCACCAGCTTCCCATGGGCGTTGAGCTCCGCGACGAGGTCTTGCTCGTCTTCGGCTACGATCCCCAGGATCTCCAGCGACTCGGTTTCAGCGCCCAGTTTGCGGAGCTTCTCGTGCCGTTGTTTGGTCTCAGCCGGACGCAGCAGCCGTGCGCCTTGCAAGAGCTCCACTCGGATCCGCTCCACCTCCTCCGCCCGCGCCCGCTGCTCACGGTACCTGAGATCGCCGGCGGTTGGGCCGAACGCCAAGCGGTAATCGCTCCCGGGCAGCCACCTGGACGCCTCCACTCGGTTCCCGTTGATGGTATGGACGCTTGCTCTTGCGTCGGGCTGAATCAGCAGGAGCCGGTCTCCCGTGCTGGTCAGCGTGGCGGCAGAAAGGGCCGGGCACGGGACGTGGAGGTCGCGTTTCGACCGATCCAGCGCGGGATCCCACCGCCGCAAGAGTCGGTCCTCCGCACCGATGGTCATCAGATCAGGTCCGAGCGGCGCCAGGGCGTAGAAGTCACCATCGTGCGCCTTGACACAACGCAGATCCCCCTCGTCGAGCGCGTAGCGCACGAGCGTGCCCTCCCTGCCCGGAAAGACCAGCGCGTTCGCCTCCGGCCAGCGCACGAGTCGCACGAGCGCCGATGGTTGAGGAGGACGCGGGACACCGACGCTTCGCACGAGCGTCTGCTCCGCGGCGTTCCATAACCGCAGGTGGCCGAGCGCGGACAGGCCGGCGAGAAGATCGGCCGCAACTCGGCACAGCGCGCAGATCACCCCACCTGCGGACTCGAGCCATTCGATGGCCCGGTTTGTCCGCCAATACCAGAGCCCGCAACGGCCGATCAGGTCCGAGACGGCGAGGGTCGCATTGTTCACAAAACAGAGGTCCACGATGGGTGCCCCCATCCCGAGGGTGGCGGCAGCCTCCAAGCCGTTCTCCCATGCAGCCGGCGTGTCTTCGAACACCAGAGCACGGCCGCATTTGGTGCCGACGGCGAGCATGCTCGTGTCGTTCGCGACATCCACACCGTAAACACTGTGTCCGGCGGGAAGATCGAGCAGCGTGTGCGACTCGCCGGTCTCGATCCGATACGCCGTCAGCCCGGCGGCGCCGCCGCCCCGTCCGAGCCACACCGTGCTTTCGTCCCAATCAGGCATCATGGCTCAAATCACCGTCGCCCACGTTGGCGTGCCGCCCTCCCCCGAGACGCACTGGATTCCACCACCGCACCGCCACGCCCGACGACACCGCCCCCCTGTCCCGGGTCGCGTGGGCGCGGGAGCGCCGGGCCGGTGCCGCCCGGTTGCCTGGGCGGCGCGGCCGGGAATCCCGTGCCGCGTCTCGGCTCCCGGCCGGGAAACTTCTTTGTGAACGAAGCTCTGGCGACGGCCTTGGCCTCCTGGTGCAATGCGGAGCAGTCGTGAATGTCCTGCCGGAGCTGCGTGCACTCAGACCAGAGCTCGTCTTGGGCCTGCGTCATCGGTCCTCGCGCTTCAGCGCGTTTCAACCGTCCGGTCGCGGCACCGGTCCTGGCAAGATTGCGCTCGCAGCTTCTCAGCTGCTCGCCGAGCTCAGCCATGTACATGCCGAGCGTTTCGACGATGCGGATGACCTCTCGTTCGAGCGTTTCCTTCCGGGCGTACAGGTCCTCAGCGTCCGGACAGTCCGATCGGCCCCGAGCATCCACACGCGGCAACCGCTGGAGCGCGTCCTTGAGCTCCCGAACGGTTCGGGCTGCCCCCTCGAGGTAGTGCTTCAACTCCTTCCCGCGGGGAACGCTTCGACCCCGGCCAGGCGATGCTTGGCTCCTTGTGCTGTGAGCTGCCATGTGATCGCTCCTGAGAGCAAACGGTTCTCAACCACGCATCACTGTTACCGAGCCCCCTGAACGCAACCGGGATTCCGCCTTGGCCAGGACGCCCTTGACACGTTCGGATTCCATGAACACGGCGTTGCGATCTTCCTGTAGCGCGCGGCACTCTTCGTCCAGTGCCTGTTGCGCCTTGGTCAGCCCCTGGGAGGCTTCTTGGCTTCGGAGGCGCGACAATCCAGTGCCGATCCGTCCCTGGTTCCGCGTGCAGCGCTGCAGTTCCGCTTCCAGGGCGGCCAGCCAGTCGCCGAGCGTCCGCACGATGGTGACAACCTGGCGCCGAAGCTGCTCCACGCGCGCATGGTGGCCTCGGGCGAACGGATCAGCACGCCGTCCGCGGCCGCCGTCGATCGGCAGTTGCCCCAGTGCGGCGTTGAGGTTCTGCACCGTCTGGGCGTTCGCGTTCAGTGCTTCGCGCAGCTCGCGGCCACGCGGCGGTGTTCCACCCCGTCCGGCATCCTTCAGCGCGGGTCCGGTGCGTTTCGACATGGTGGCTAAAACCGTGCGCCCTCGAGGCGTCGGCGGAGCGCCTCCTGGTGGCGGTCGCTCCCCTCGTGCGCCTCATGCTCTTCCTGCTCCTGGCCACGGAAGAACTCAGTGTCCTCCTGTTCTTCCCTGTGCCCTCGTTCCAGCCCATCGACCGGTTCACTCGTGTCGACCCGCGACCGGGCGTCATCGATCCGTTTCGCATCGGACTCGGTGGTCTCCGCCCGTCCATCGAGTTCATTCTCATGCTCGGTGCTGCCGTCATGGATTCCTTCAAGTTCCTGATCCTCGCGCTCGAATCCTTCGGCCGTTCTGTCCCGGGCATCTTGAAAGGCCTGCTTCACGGCGTCGGACGCCTCCGTCGAACCACCGTCTTCAAAATCGTCGTGCACGTCGTGCATCACCTCGCTGTCGTCGACATACTCCTCGACCTCGCGCTCCTGGTCCTCCATTTCGCGGGCATGTCGCTCCACGTCGTCCTGCACATCCGACCGACTGCGCGTATCACGTGACCGACCCATCATGCACTCTCCTTGTCGTTGAATGGTTTCCAGCGGGTCTCGAGCCGCTCGAGACACGCCTCGACGTTGGGTTTGAGGAGTTTCTCAAAGCGCTCCGTCAACTGGCGGCGTGCGTCAACCATTTCGGGATCCTCGGATGCATCCGCGGACGGGCCCCGCAGATGGCGATACGGCCCCCGCTCAAAACCGCGCAAGCCGTTCCGCATCGCGGTGCTCACCGCCGCAACGCGTTTCGCCAACACGTCCCGGCGATTCGCGCGAGGGCGCGGGTCGGAGATCTCCGCCGCCGCGTCGATGGCACGAACCAGGCGCTCGACCTGGCCGCGCAGACGGTCGACCTCCTCGTTGAACCGATCCATCGCCTCGCCGAGTTGCAGAATCTCCTGGCAGCGCCGCGCCTCAGCGGCGGCGGCGAACCAGGGTTCTTCGCGGAGGATTGAGCGCAGCTGCTGGTCCGTGGGCGGCGCGCCCAGCCGCAGGTCGGGCGGCCCCTGGATCTGGATGCGTTGAGGGCGGTAATAGCCCTCGGAGAAGAGCAGGGCCTGGCCGGGCTCCAGGCAGGCCAGGTCCTCGATCATGGTCGAGGTGCACCGCATCGACCGGCCCAGCGCCTCACGATCCTTCTCTTCGATGAGCCGGAACGTGAGCTTGGTCGCAGTCTCGGAAAGGACGTCCGGAGCAACATTGCTCGGTAGCTGGTTAATTATTACTATTCCGACTCCAAGGCCCCGCAATTCGGCGAGAATCCTGCACACCTCCTCGGTCACGTGCCGCTTGGGGTCGGGTACGTCGCTATCGGGACGCGCTTCGCCGGTCCGGCCAATGACATTGCCAGCTTCTTCCAGGAACACGACGTACCGAAGCTCTCCGGGGCGCGCCGGGGGGTGGGTCGCGAAATACGTGCGAATCGCCTTCAACGTGAACAACGTCCACAGACGGCTTGCCGTCGCCGACAACCGCGAAAGCTCAACGGCGGTGGGTGTTCGAACGACGTGCGCGATCGAGGGTACGCTCTTGCGGCACTGGAACAGCTTGCCCACGCCGCGGCGGGCCAGTGGTCCCAGACGGGTCTCGATCGCCGCCCGCATGTCGCTCCCGGTGTCCGCCGAATACCCCTTGGACTCGAAAACGATCCGTACCTTCTCGATCAGATCGACCAGTGTGGGTTCACCCCTGCTCGCGTACGTCTCCTCCAGAGCCTCGTCAATGAGTCCGGGCAGCGAGCCATCCACCGCGACCGCCGCCCATAGCACTTCCAGCAGCGCGTCGATGTGTTCGTCGCGGTCGATGCCGTCCAGGAGCTTGAGCGGATTGAACCGCTGCGGAGAAACCGCCTCGTTCCCCGGCGTGTAGAGTTCCAGTGTGCGCGCCAGGTTACGCAGCGCGGGGTCTTGGTGATCCCCGAAGCGCTTGAGCTCGCGGTACTCCGTCTTGGCCGATTCGATGACGAGGAAAGGAATGCCCATGGCGTGAAGCTGCACGAGCAGACTGGTGGCCTCCGTGCTCTTCCACTGGCCGGGGATCCCGCTGATGAACGCGTGTTTGGTCAACGAGTCCACCGGGATCCGGCGGATCATGGTCTGGGCATCGTTCCCTCCGTCAGCGTCCCAAGCCAGATCGCGACCGATGGTGATCAGGCGATCACCGGCCGGCACCGGCGGATCCGTGTTCATGCGAATGCAGCTCGGCGAGATCTCCGAGGCAATCGGCAACCGGAATGCGCTCGCAAGCTCGTCGACCGGGGCAACCGAACCGAGTTGTAGCATCAACCGGAACGGATCCTTGTCGTGGTCAGGCCGGGCAGGCACCGGGTCCGGATCGGCGCCGTCCGCATCCCCCTCGAGCAGGCAGTAACTGCCTTGTTCGAATGCCGAATCGCCCAGCACGGAACCGAGCAGCCGCGCGGTGGTCCGGCTCTCCGCCCGAACCTCGATGCGGAAACCCAAATGGGGCGCCTGCAGTGACTCAAAAGAGCGATTGAGCTGTCGAAGGATCTCTTTCGCCAACGGATCCCCGCGCTGACGGACGCGGGGCTGTGCCGGACCCGCTCGACCCCGGCGGCTCGGCTCGGCCACCATGGATCGAAGCCCGAGGTCCGATTCAAGGCTCGCGGCACCTGTACGATTCACAGCAGCCAGGCGGCCTAGATACTGGGTGAAGACACGGTGAATCTGGGAGATGTCCGCCGGTTCCGCGCGCAGCCGGATGACAACTGCTTCGTTGACGCTTCCCAGCACGCGGTCCAGTGTGTAGTAGCGGTTGTCCTTGGCGGGCTCGAAAGGCTCGATGGTGTAGTAGGCGTCGGGCACGGCGACACTGTCCCGCGGTCCGAGCAGCGGCCGAAGCGCGCCGGTCCGACGCGCTACGCGGAACGTGATGGGGACTTCGTCGCGGGTGATGACCGGCTCCGGGCACCGCCGCAGGGGGTAGTAGAACCTCATCGGTCCGGCCGACAGGAGCTTCTCGAATGCGCCCAAGACGCTCCGGTCGGCAGCTTGGACGATCACGTACAATGCCAGCCGGTCCTGGCGTTGCTCTGCATCTTCCAACGGCCGGAAGACGTAGCGGAACTCGAGGTGCGCCGAGCCGGAGGGCATGTCGCCCAGCACACGGAGGAGCTGTTCGGCGGCGGCACAGACTTCCTCGAAGACACGCGGACCGGCGGCGGCGCGAAAACGCCAGTGCGTCGGGTCCGGAATCTCCGACACTTGGTAGGCAATTGATGGTACGGCCATGCCCGTCGACTCCACTTTGTCTCGTGGTCTGGTCCCACGCGATGGCAGCATCCCGCAGAGGGGGGCGTTCTTGATTCCTGCTCGACCGGCATCGGACGGGAAGGGGCCGCGTGGCGTCGCCAGAACGGCGTTGGCACACATCGGGCACCACAGGACGAGGAGTACGAAGCAGGCGACCCAGCACGGCGCCTCTCCTGGAAGCATGGAGTGGCGGCGCAACCCCCCAGCCCGGGCTTCGGCCCCCGGCGCCAGCCTCCCCCCTCCCGGGTTACCCCGACGCACCGACGCGATGGCCGCGAGCGGCATGATACCAGCGTCTTCCCGACACACGGGGTGACGCTCGCCCCGAGTCGGATCGCCACTCCTTCCGCAATCGAGCAGCGAGCGGACGCTCTCCGCCGCATGCGGAACGCCAGGACGAAGAGGATAGTGAGTCATGCGCAGTGCCCCCACACAAGACTACGTCAAGCCGATCGGCTACCGAATCGTAGGACTCATATATGCGCAAATTCAAACAGTTGGCGCACATCTTGCCGAGCCCTCACTGCATCGCTCTGGACGGTAGCGGCGCCGGAAGCCGGATGCGACATAAACCATTGTGCAGTAGTTGCTTATAGATGTATCCTGCCTCAGGGTGTGGAATCAGGCGTCGCCTGGCCCCGTGCAGGCGGTCGTGCCGGTGACCGGTTCGGCTCGTTCGCACAATGCCTGGCGGACATGCTTGTTTCGCGCCGATGATCCATCCGAGGATCCCGTGCGGTGGGTGCGCTGTAGTACCGTGGACGGGCGCCAAGAGGTTGACTTATGGTTGGGCTCGCGTAAAGTATTGATTAGAAAGATACTTACGTGCAAGCTCCCGCCGGCTTGTTCGGGGGGCGGTGCGGAGCAGGAGGCGCCCGGTGGGGCGGCGTCCCGCACCGAACGTGGAGAGAAGCAGGGCGGAGAAGATCTCACTGCCCATGCTCTTAGGGTAAACGGCAAGCTTCCTCAGCGCCTCAACGGGGGCGAACGATCGCGGTTGCGTTGTGCGCTGCTTTGGCGCCCCGGCCGCGCGGAAGGAGGATCGGATGCAGAAGCGCCTTGAATTCGGCGGTTGCACGGCGGATCTGGCCCTGATACCCGGCCACACCATTCCGCCCGCCGCCGCCGAGACGTTTCGAATGGCAATTGAGTTCGCGGAACGGCACGGGTACTACCCGAGCGTTTCCCAGCTGGCGGAGCTGGCGGGGGTCGCGAGTGCCTCGGTGGTGCAGCGGGAGGACGCACTGTTCCGCACCGGCACACTTCGGGGGTCGCGCCGGCCTCGGCGCATCGAAACCATTGACCCTGTCGCCCTCCTCGACCGAGAGGACGCATGCATCGTACTTGCCGTCGCCATGAAGCATGAAGATGACGGGTATGTCGAGCGGGGTGAGTCGGTGGCGCCGGCTACGCTGGACGAGGCGAAGGACCGGGACGTGTTCGGTCTCGCCAATGTGAACATCAGCGAGCGGCGTCCGGCCCTGCAGGGGCTTGGTGTTCTGGAGGCGCGCCCCGAGGGGGTTGCGGTCAACCCCCGGGTGTGGGTCCGCCACAAATGCACGTACTGGGAACTCAGCCGAGCGGGCGTGCCCGCATTCTCCGCTGTCCGTGAGCAGTTCACCCGCCCGTCCCTTGACAACGTCGGCGCCTCTCCCGAGTTGGCCATGATCGAAGCGAGCCACCTGCAGAAGGCTTTTTTCGAGGCGGCCCTGGAAGACGTGCAACGCGTGCGGGAATGGCCGCATCTGGCGGAGGTGGCACGACGGCATAACGTGCGCGAGCAGCTTCTCGAAGAGCTTGCCCGAGGCATCCTCGAGAAGGCCTTCAGTCCGCGAAGGGCGGAGGACAGGTTGCGAACCTCACTTGAACCAGCCCGCAAGGGTAAGCGTAACGGCCGACGCGTGCCATCGCACACGGGAACGACCGGCAACGGAACAAACGGCGCCTCGTGAGCCGGTGACCGTGCTCCGGCCGTCGTGCCGGTGCTT
>CAYMME010000399.1:0-8760 GCA_964391465.1 uncultured Planctomycetales bacterium | reverse complement strand
AGGCCCCAAACAGGGCAGTTGGCAACATTGTTGGAGGCGTGCCTGGCTATTCACTGGCGCCCTTTCAGGGCTACGGACGCAGCGGGTTGCCCGCTCGTGTTCTTCGGCGGAAGCACTGGCAGGCAAGCTGCCAGTGGCGCCCGAAGTCAGACACGTACGTGCGTCGGAATCGGTCGGACGGGTGCCGGCTCTGCCGGTACCCTATGCTCCCTTACGGTCGCGTCTCGGTTTCCTAGCAGGCCATCAACACGAACAGCACGAAGAAGATGGCCGCGCCGGAGATGATGGCCGCAACGAGGGCGGGGAACTTCCACTTGTCGCGCGAGAGCCCGGTCCCACCCAGGACCACGGCGGCGAAACACAACGCGATGGTCGCACACCCTCCAAGGGCGTGAAGCGGATTGCCTCACCCGGGCTGGAGAATGCACATCGCGCCGATGCAGCAGGCTCCCAGCCCGAGGCATTTCAGCGCCGACTTCCCGTACCGGTCTTCCATTCGGACTCCCCTGTCAGCGCCGGCGGAAACGATGCCGCAAGGCGCTGTACAACTCGGCCGCGACCCATCGGGCTTCCCCTTCGGTCATCGGGCTGATCTCGATGATGTCTTCACCATCCACGTCGATCAGCGCCAGCGCCTTGGGTTCTTCTTCCTCGTCGTCTCGGCGCCGGCCGCGACGTCGCCGGCGCTTGGAGCCCCCACGGAACTCCATGCGGGCGACGGTGTCCAGCGGTCGCGTCCGGCTCCACCCGAGCCCCAGCACGCTGAAGCGCGTCCGGATGCCGTCGTATCCGAACCACCAGGTGCGCACCGTGAACGGCTGCAAGAGCATGCCCAGCAGCACGACGAGGAGGACGAGCCCAATGGCGACGAAGGGTACGAGGAACAATCCCATGAACCACGCACCCGGGTTGCCCATGTCCTCGGCGGCCTTGCCGCTGATCAGCCCCCACAGAAACACGCTGAGGATCCCGTTGCAGAACGCGCAGATGAGGAACATCGACACGACGCCGCCGAACGTGAAGTCGTGTCCCAGCCACCGCGTGAGCCGCACACCGTCGGACCGCGGTTCGAGGCGGTAGGTTGTACCGACCGGCTGTTCCGCCGCGTCGGGCCCCAGTTCGATGGCCCAAGCCCGCGTCGAGCCCGCGGGCGGTGCATCGCCGGTCGTCGGCTCGGTTTGCCACGCTCTGGGTGCGAGTTCGTGGGCCCTGCGCCGGATGACGTCCGCGAGCCAGAGCAACTCGTCGTCGGACGCTCCCTTCGCGAATCGAATCGAACGTCCCGCCGTCCGGATGCACAGACCTCTCTGCGACGGTGTGTCGTCCGTAGCGGGTGATTCGAAGCCGGCGATGTCGCGCAAATCGTCCAGTGCCACGCGCTGCCCGGACAGCCGAACGATGGCCCGCTTCTCGTAGCCCACGCCCGCCAGTCCGATCGTCAAGGTTTCGCGAGTGGTGAAGCCGCCGATCAGCAAACACAGGACGGCAATCCAAGCCACGACGAACGGCACCGCGAACAGGATCATCTCCACCGACCGGTCTCGAACGACCTCGAGAAGCAGGAAGCCCGTCGCTGCGGTCCAGCCGATCTCGAACAGCGTGAGGAACACCGCCAGGCCGATGCTCCCGGCGAAGCGAGTCAACATCAGTCCATCGCCGCGTTGAAGCACGTGCGCTCGGGCCCCCCTCGGTCGCGGGACGGGCGTCGTGGCTGGCGTCCAGACCCGCATCGCCTCGGCGACGTCGTCGTCTTCCGAGTCATCACGTATGAGCGTCACCTGCCCGCACCTGCGACACAGGAGCGTGCCGTCGGCAATATTGATGTCGTCCGGCGCGACTTCCTTCCCGCACCCCCCGCATTGCGGCTTGAAGGCCCGGGCGGTGGAACGCTTCAACAACGATTGCATGGCTTCACACTCCCGACTCCCGTCGACCGGCGGTGCGGTGCACGCACACCTCAGCGCCGACCGGCCGCCCGACTCGTGCCTCGCCCAATCCAGAATCCGTGGACCCGGATTTCCGCATTTGCCCGTCTCTTGGCACCATCGTACCCGCGGGACCGCGGCCGCCGCAACCGGTCGTGCCTGCCGGAATGCACGACCGTTCATGCGCTCCGTCGTGTGGTGGCGGCGGACCTTGCGGATCACGGCATCTACTCGAAGGTGAGTCCGTCACCGTCGAGCCGTCTCGCACCCACGATCGGCGTGCCGCACTCCGGGCACACACCGGAGACGTTCCCCGTGAGGTTGTAGTCGCACTGGTCGCAGCGGAACCCACGACGTCGGGCCCGGTACGCTGTGACCCAGCGCTCGAACAGTTCGTCCAACACGCACGGGAGACGGCATCCGACCGAGCCGAATGCGCACGCCACCACCGCGACGACGAACCAATCCACCGGGGTCTCCACGTCCCCGAGGCACGCGAAGGCGAGCCAGATTCCCGTGAGCGTACCGACAAACGAACCGGCGATGACGCAGAGGAGGACGACGCTCAGCCGAACGATGCTCCGGTCCGGTTGCCATTGCCAACGCATGTGTCTATCCCCGATGGGGACTTGGCCGTCCCGCCCGCTTGCTCACGCGGCCGGGAGCCGAGGGTGCGGCGATGCCGCGAGTCACTTTTGTGTCGGGACCGGGCGCGACGCATTCTGGTTCTTGTGCTGCTCAGACAGCCCGGTGCAGAACGTGCCGATTTTCGCGAGCATTTCCTGTCGCTGCTTGGCCGCAGCGGGGTCGTCTTCCGCGCCTTCGATGCTGTCGATGGTTTCCCGGTACTTCTTGCGGATGCGCTCGCTGTCGTCCTGCAACCCGCCGCGAAGGGTCGGCAGCGTGGGGACCGCCGCTCGGCCGAATTTCGCCAGTGCCCCGGCGGCCATGAGGCGTACCCAGTCGTCCTCATCCTCCAGAAGCTTGGCAATCGGAGCCGCGTTGCTCGCGTTGCCGGCATCCACTTCAGCCAGGCGGTGGGCCGCGTGGCCTCGCACGGTCTTGTCGTCGCTCTCGAGTCCCTTGCGATAGCGCGCGCGCAGATCGGTCACCTGTACCACGCTCACGCCGGCGGGAATCCGCAGCTTCTCGACATCGACGTTCCCGCCGCCCACGTAGATCGTGATCGTCGGGTGCTTGTCCCAGATGCCCGACGGGTGGCGCTCGTGGTGGGCCCGGACGATCCCGCCCTCGAGGTGCAGATCCCAGTCGTACGGGATGCGCACGTCCTGGAAGGTCTTCGTCTCGGCCGGGCCCGGGCGGAGGATAACTTCGTGACGCTCGGCCGCGGCCGCGGCGAACAGCTTCAGCGCGACATTGGCCGCCCGGGTGTCGCCGCGGTAGTAGAAGCGCTCGTTGCCGTTGACCCAGATGTGATAGACGCGGCTCTTGTGGTTGATGACGGGCATGATGCCCGCCCAATCGCGGTAGTTGGCCTCGTGTAGCGGCTTGTTGCCAACGCTCTCCTGGGCCAGGGCGCAGGCTCGCCGAGTCGTCCCGAGGAGCGGAATGAGACCCGCCACGACTAGCCAGTGCAGTCGGATTGCCTTTGATCTCTGTGCCATGAGAGCTTCCTTTCGTATCGCGCCATCGCGCAAACGCGTCGGCTCCTCGCTCGGTTGCCCCAGGGCTGCATTCACGGACCATCGACAATCAGCCCCGGCCGCGCTTGCTCGAGCTTGGCCGCCCCGTCGCGGGTGGCCTCGGTGCCGCGCAACCCTAATACCTTGAGACGCACTGGGGCCTGGAAATGTTCCAGATTCGCGTCTGTGATCCTCGTGCGGTAGAGGTCAAGCTTGGCGAGGCTGCTCGAGCGCCCGAGATGAGCCAACCCCGCACCGGTAATGCGGGTTTCCGTGAGCAGGGCCCTCAGCCACCAGCGCATGCGCGGTCGGGTGCGGTACGTCCGCCGCCGGCCGGGATCGAACGGCCGACCGCACTCGGGGCACCGATGCTCGTCGAGTCCGTCCAGCACGTACCCGCACTTGCGGCAGTACATGGTCGGAGTGGTGACCACCTGGGATTCGGGGGGCGCGTTCATTTGGCGGTGTCCACCAGCACGAGGCGCTTCGGGGGTTTGCCCCCTTCGTCCATCTGCTCGATCAGCCAGGCGGCGGTCTCACGCGGGACGCTGCCGCCTGGGAGTCGGTCGACTAGTTCTCTGAGTTGTGTGCGAGCGCCGCGAGAGTTCCCATCGTGCCAATCGAGCCAGGCCTTGCCCACCTGCACATACTCTCGCTCGAACGCGTCAGGGTACTCGCTCAGATAGCGGTCCACCCTTTCGGGCAACGTTTCGGAATGCCCGTCCCCGTAGCCGGTCGTGGTCCGCCAATACGTTGACACAACGATGGGCGATTGCCGAGGCCTGTCCGGACCGCTGTGCGGCGGAGCGCATCGTCGATGCCCCCAGCGGACCCAGACGCGTTTCCTCGGCGACCGACTCACCGCTCGACCGGCCTTGTCGAGAGCCGTGACCCGAAGCACGTAGATGTTGCCCGGCCGGAGCTTCATGCCCCCCACGCCCTTCGCGCCGACGGGCCACCGGTTCGTGGGCACGGTCTCTGTCGCGGCCACGATCTCCTGCGACCGGTCTACCCTCCCGTGGTCCTCGGGGCCGGAAAGGGTCATCTCGATCTCGTAGCTGATCCGATCGTCCGGCCCGGACGCCAGGTCGGACCATCTCAGCACGAAGCGCTCCGGATCCGCCGCCGTGTAGTCGTCGAGGTCCAGGTCCAACTGCGGCGGGACGATGAGTCGGGGGTAATGCACGGTTGCGCCCGGCTCGAGCACGACCACGGCGGGGGGCTTCTGCGATCTGACGACGCTTCGACCGCCGACAGCCTCCGCTTGCTCGAACCGGCCCGGCTTGACCTCCATCCACAGCTCCCAGGTCCGGCCGGGCTCCGGGAAGTTCGACGTCGGGACGAGGACCTCGATCTTGATCTGCGTGTCGGGAAGCTTCTCGAATGTGACCCGGCCGCTGTCGTCGCTGACGCCGTAGCGCGTCATGGCGCGGTCCCGACCGGGGTAGCCGAACGTCCCGTGTATGTCGAGCGGCTGAGGCATGTGGAATATCGTGTCGGCGGACACACCGGAGAACCTCGGACCGAGGGGATCGGGCGGGTCCCATTTCGTCAGGAGTACGTGCGCCCCGCGCAACCCCTTGCCGTCCTTCTCGACCTGGACGACCAGCCCGCAGTTACCCGAGCGCAGGGCCGCATCGCATGGTCCCCACTGGACGCTCAGGTCGTCTTCCCACTCGACCGGCGGCGCGGCGAGGGTCGGCCGAAGCTCCGGCCGGATCGGCTTGACCCCCATTCCAACCAGGGCACCGTTCATGCCGTCCCAATCACCTTGCAGCAGACGCAGCTTGGCGAGCCCGAAGCCGATCTCGCGCCGCAGCACCGAGCCCTTCTCCGCATGGTCGAACCCGATCGTCAGCGCTTCGGCCATGGACACATAGCTCTCGGCCGGATCTTCGCGGGCCCACTTGGACGAGCCGCGATCGGTCGGGGCCGCCCATTGCAGTTCCGTGTTGGCCAACTGGTTCTGGATGATCTTCGCCAACGCCAGCGCCAGCTCGGGATCCGGCTTCACCTTCAGGCGTGCCCGGTGGAGGGCCTTCACCTTGTTCGTCAGCGGATGCGTGCGGCCCTCGTTGATCCGCTCCTTTGTGCGGCCCAGGTAGTGCGGTACCTGTGGATCGAACGGATTCTCCTCGATCAACTTGATGTAGTAGTCGCCGCGGCGCTTGACGCCCTCGGCCTCGAACCGTCGCCCCAACGCATCGCGGGCGGACTCCCGGATCTCCGACGCTTCACCGTCCGCGAACTGGCGCAGGATCGGCACCGCACTCTCATCCATCCGTGCGAGGCCGGCGATCGCCAGCTTTCGAATGCGTTGGGCATCCTCCGCATCCTCGGCCAACGCCTTGAACACTGGGATCAGCTCGCTCGAGGCCCAGCTCATCTCGTGCAGCGCGAGCAGGGCAAACAACCGCGGCGAGCGGCGCGACTTCGCGTCCTTTCCCCGCGAAGCATCCTTGGTGCGTGCGAGTTCGATCAGCCGGGGCAAGGCCGGCCTCGCGGCTGCGCCCATCTTCTTGAGGACCTGCTGGGCGTGGTACGCATTCGCATCGGCCTGCTCGATCAGCCGCAGCATCGCCGGGATTGCCGGTTCACCTATGGCAACGAGCTTGTTGGTTCCCTCCTGCATCTTCGGCCCCACGCGGCTGTCCCAGAACGCGATGGCAGCCGAGATCGCCTCCTCATTCGACTCCGCCGCCTGTTCAGCCCCCATCGCCCCGCCCGCCTGGACCGCAATCACCGCAACCACAAGCCCGCGGATCGCGCCATCAAGTCGTTTCGCTTTCATTGGGAACCTCCGCATGCGCTGCTCACAGCTTGCGCCTCGGGACTGACGCAGGTCGTACCGGATGCCCGCACTCCGGGCATCGAGGCTCGGGCAAGCCGGTCAGATCGTACCCGCATCGAACACATGCTCCTCTCTTGCGTCGGACGCGACGGCGCAGGGGGCCGCGAACGACGGCGACGACCGGCCAGATCCAGAGGACTGCACAAGGCAGCCAGACGACCGCGCCGAGTTGGAGGAGTACGGCGTTCCTGAGTGAGAAGGACGAGTCCACAAGCTCCAGCCATCGCTGCGTTTGCGGCGTGATGTCCTGCACGGTGATCGAGGGCCAGCCCACTGCGCTCACGCGTCCGAGTTCCTTATTGACAAAAACCTTGGGGGCGAGCGTGCGTGAGTACTCGAACCCCAGCCGACTCCAGGTGGCCGTCTCCGGGCCCTGAATCGCGTGCGAGCTCGCGGAAAGGTGAAGGACGGTCGCGCGGCCGCTGTCACAATGAAACAGGAGCAGCGGTGGGCTCGCGGCCTCACCGAGTTGCCACCGGACAGGCGCACGAAGACCGGCCAGGCCGATCCCGAGTGTCAGGACGGCTGCCATCGTCACGCAGATGGTCGCAATGCGGGTCATATAACCGCGCTCCACGGATTCTACCGAGATCGGCACCGCTCGGTTCGGGCTTTCTCGCCGGTCTCAACCGCAGTCCCGCACTCGCTGCACACCCCCGATACGTTCCCCGTCAGGTTGTAGCCGCACTTCAGGCAGAGGTTGTGGCGAAGGCGGATAATGGGGCGAGCCAGGACGCACGCTGCGACTGCGAGAATGCCCGCGGGGATCGACAACGGCAGCGACAGGCGCGGCGAGTAGGGAGAGTAAACGGTAAAGCTCACGTACTGTCCCCCTTTCACCCCGTCAGGCTTCGAAGACGCCTGTGACCAGACGAGTTCTCCGTCGCGGATCGCGATCCTGTTGTCCCACCAGCCAACCAGGTTGCTGCCGACCCAGTAGCTGTGTACCCACAGCCCTGCGCTCGCCGCGAGCAACACGACGGTGATCAACACCAGCGTCTTACGGATCATGGCTGCGTCTCGGCCCGCCCGATCGGCCATTGGTCCTCCGCATTCCGGGCACACGCCGGAGACGTTGCCCGTCAGGTCGTAGCTACAGACCAGGCAGAGGCCGCGATCGCGACGGGAGCATCGAACGAGCGCCCCACGGGCGACGACGAGGGACGGATACAGCGAGAAAAGGGCTACCAAGGACGCGATTGGAAGCTTGAGCTGGAAGTGGCGCGGCCCAGCCCGAGCAAACGAAAAAATGGATGGCGTGTAGCTGAATTCAAAGGGGCCATGTGGGCGGGGCCAGCCGGGAGACTGGCGATCGGAGCCCACGACCAGTCTCCCCGCGTAGGCGGCTACGAGCACCCACCGCTTGCCGAACCAGAAGACCCGACGCTCACCGATTGTGTAGGAGAGGGCCGGCCCGTACGAGTCGGGATTCGGGTATTCGTGGTAGCTCCGCACGCACAACCCGACCGTCCCCAGCAGCAGCACGATCGAGATGACGAGCAGCGTCTTGCGGATCATGGTTTCGGCTCAGGCTCCTGATACGCAGTACCGCATGCCGGGCAGAAGATGGTCTGCCAGTTGCCGATGACATTGTGAACACGACCACAAGAGGCCAAGGGGGTACGCCTCCAGACAATCGTGGCCCGTCAGGTTTATGGTCGACATGGAACCACTCTGACGGCTTCAGCGCACTTGGGGGCCTTGACACGTGGCCGGAGCGTACTTGGACCGGCGGACGCTCATTGAGGACGACCACGGCACCACTGCCGTGCTCCTCTCCGTAGATCCAGTAACCGCGCACCCACACCCCGACCGCCCCTACGAGCAACAGAAGCGAGATGACGAGCAGGGTCTTGCGGATCATGGCGCGGGTGCCTCTTCAATCGGCGTGCCGCACTCCGGGCAAACGCCGGAGACGTTGCCCGTTAGGTTGTAGTCGCACGCGAGGCAGTGGTTGCGGCGGCGGCGAGCCCCGACCAACCGCTCATGCACGAAGCGATAGCCGGGATACGACGATAGGACAATCGCGATCATCCAGAACCGGATGTGCCGAGGTGGCACGCCCATCTTGAAGACGTGGTTCTGTGGCACCCAGTACACGCCGGGCTGCAGACGTTCTCGAACACTTGCTATGGGGCCGGCGAAAGTGTCAATACGCATGGGCGGCAGGACCACGATGCGTTGCGGGAGATCCGGGCCGATCATCCACTCGATCGATCCATTTCGAACGAGCCCGGACAGCACAACCGTGCGATGGCGATGAACCAGGAACACGTTCGCACGCCGGTTCAGAGGGCTCGCGCTTCTTGAGGGGAAAGGCGGCGTTTCTGCTCGCGTTCGC
>CAYMME010000398.1:0-8765 GCA_964391465.1 uncultured Planctomycetales bacterium | reverse complement strand
CCCGTCCCCTCCATGATGGTGAGGCCACCAAGCGACCGCAACCCGTCACACGCCGCGGGCGCATCTCGTGAATTCGCCACGTCGATCATGGTACTGCCGACCACAGCCTGACAAAACCACGCCGCGCATCTCGCCCAGGGACGAAGCAGTCGGAGGCGCTGCTGCAACCACGGACAGACTGAATAGGGATCAACGAGAGTTATTCTCGACGAAGAGCGAAGGCACGTCTCACAGGAAGTCCTGTGCCTGGGCTGTGACTACAACCCGCGGACGCTTCCCGTCTCGGCGAGTTGTTCGGAGTGTGATCGGCCCATCGCCGACACCCTCCGGCTCGACAAGGTTAGCAGCCCGTTGAAAAAGCCATTGACAAGATCACGGTTATGAGTACAATACATCCTTCCATCCGACGCGGGTTTGCTGACGATCAGGGAGGATGCTCGATGGCGTTGGGACGACGCAAGCGTGAGCAGCAGGAACTGTGGGTGGCGACGACAGACCTTCCGGCCGGGCCGGGTCATCCCTTCTACCAGAAGCTGAATGAATTGCTGGACGAGTTCGGCTTCGATACGTTCGCCGAGAAACTGTGCCGGCCGTACTACGCGGATCGGATCGGTCGCCCGGGCATCGCCCCGGGCGTGTACTTCCGCATGCTGATGATCGGCTACTTCGAGGGTCTGGACTCGCAGCGGGGCATTGCCTGGCGGTGTGCGGACAGCCGGTCGCTGGCGGCGTTCCTGGGCTGCGGGGCCACGAAGAAGACACCGGATCACTCCTCGCTGAGCAACACGCACAAGCGGCTTCCGCTGAGCGTGCATGAGGAGGTCTTCGCGTTCATCCTGAAGATCGCCCGAGAGAAAGGGTTGCTGAAGGGCAAGACGGTGGCGGTGGACGCGACGATGATCGAGGCGAATGCGGCGATGAAGTCGATCGTTCGCCGCGATACGGGGGATGACTGGAAGGAATACCTGCGGAAGCTGGCGGAAGAGGAGGGCATCGAAGACCCCAGCGACGAAGATCTGCGACGTTTCGATCGAAAGCGCAAGGGCAAGAAGGTCTCGAACGCCGAATGGGTTTCGCCGACCGATCCGGACAGCCGGATCATGAAGATGAAGGACGGCCGGACGCGTCTGGTCCACAAGACGGAGCACGTGATTGACCTGGACTCGGACCTGCTGCTGTCGGCCACGGTGCATCCCGGGAATCGAAGCGATCCGGAGTCGGGTCTGGAAAGCGTGGCGGAGGCGGAGGCGAACTTGCCGCGTGCGGGGAGTGAGGCGATCATTAAAGACTTGGTTGCCGACAAGGGATACCATCAGGCCTCGATGCTGGCGGACTGTGCCGGCTGCGACATTCGTACGTACATCCCGGAGCGGAAGCAAAAGGGGGCTCGCCGTTGGACGGACAAGCCTGAGGGCTGGCGTGAGGCGGTGTACGCGAATCGTCGACGGGTGAAGGGCAAGCGAGGGAAACGGTTGAACCGGCTGCGCAGCGAGTACGTGGAACGGAGCTTCGCCCACATCTGCGAGACGGGCGGTGCCCGTCGAAGCTGGCTTCGCGGGCATGACAAGATCAAGAAACGGTACCTGATTCATGCGGCCGGACGAAACGTCGGCGTCGTCATGCGCGAACTGTTCGGGGTGGGCACACCGCGGACCCTCCAGGCGGGTTTGCGCGCGTATTGGGCCCTGTGTTGCGGTCTCCGGGCCCTCAGGGTTGGCCTGGATCGCCTCCGAGATGTTCTCGGTGGCTTTGCCGTTTCGATCCGCGATCGGGCCCAAGTCGACGCATCGGCGAGGAAGTTCCGCCCGGCCGCGTGAGTCGCCAGCTTCTTCAACGGGCTGCTAGCTTCTTTCCCCAGGGGCGGGGGGCGAAGCGAATTCGAGGATGCGATGTTCCAAGCGGCCAGGAGTCTCTCGAAAAAACGGCCCGAGCGATTCCACTTGAACCCTGAGCCAATACACTACAACGGCAACAGCGACCCCGTGCTGACCGACTGCACCTTCACCGGAAACTCGGCGACGAACGGTGCGGGGATCGCAAACTGGTTCAGCAACCCAACTCTTAGCGCATGCACGTTCACTACGAACTCGGCCTTCGGCACGGGGGGTGGCGTTCATAACAACAACAGTAACGGCCCACTAACCGACTGCGTGCTTACAGGTAACTCGGCGGATACGGGGGGCGGTGTATGGAACGGCCTTGGCAGCAGCCCTGAGGTGGCGCGCTGCACTTTTGATGGAAACTCGGCCAGCTTCGTCGGAGGAGGGGTGCGCAACGGCGACGATAGCAACCCTCAGTTGACCAGTTGTATGTTTCTCAGCAACTCCGCTGGAGCCGGCGCTGGCGGAATGAGCAACTACCTCAGCAACCCAACTCTGGATACCTGCACTTTCACGGGGAACTCAGCCCCAGGCGGCGGTGGCATGTCCAACGACAGCGCGAACCCGACGCTTACAAACTGCACGTTCGATGGGAACTTCACCACCGGAGGTGACGCCGGCGGCGGAATGCGCAACTACCTCAGCAGCCCCACGCTGACCGCCTGTACGTTCAAGGAGAACTCGACGACGACTTCCGGCGGCGGCATGATCAACGCCGAGAGCAGCCCGACGCTCACGAACTGCGTGTTCACGGCAAACTCAGCGTCGAATGCCGGCGGGGGGGTGATGAATCAGAACAGCAGCAATCCTACCATCAGCGGCTGCACCTTCAGCCTGAACCTAGCGTCTGGGGGCGCTGGCGTGTACGTCCACAACAGCAGCCCCACCGTGACCAATTGCACGTTCAGCGCAAACTCAGCTAGCCTTGACGGTGGCGGCATGCTAAACGCAGTCAACAGCAGGCCCGCTCTCAGCGACTGCACATTCACGGCGAATTCGGCCACGAACAACGGCGGTGGGGTGTTCAATACCTCCGCAAGCCACCCCACGGTAAGCAACTGCCTGTTCATTGGCAACTCGGCACGCTACGGCGGCGGATTGCAGAATCGGGTCGAGAGCAGCCCAGCCGTCGCCAACTGCACGTTCCTAGGGAATGTGGCCAGCACCCACGGCGGCGGGATGCATAGCCACGATAACAGCAATCCCACTGTGACGAACTGCGTCTTCAGGAGCAATCTGGCGGACGAACGCGGCGGCGGGATGTACAACAACAGGCACAGTGATCCGACAGTCATCGGCTGCATCTTCGTCGGGAACGCGACAGACGGTCAGGGTGGCGCGATGGGCAATCAGCGCGAGTGCTACCCGATACTGATGAACTACACGTTCAGCGCGAATGTCGCCGTCGGTCTTTGCGGCGGAGTATTCAACGAGGGCACCTCCAGACCAACGCTGCTCAACTGCATTCTCTGGAGCAACCGCGACCAGTACGGCTTCCTCGAGCAATCCCAGATTCGTAGCGAAGGATTCTCTCCGACCGTCGACTACAGTTGCATTCAAGGCCTGACCGGTTCCCTGAGTGGTGTGGGCAACATCGGCGACGATCCACTGCTCACACCGGACGGACACTTGAAGCTGGGCTCACCCTGTATCGACGCAGGCGATCCTACGTTCGTGATGGATCCGGGTGAGCCCACTGATATCGACGACGAGGACCGTATCTTCGGCGGGCGGGTCGACATGGGGGTTGATGAGTTCCTAGACACGGACGGTGATGGCTTGCCGGATTGGCTCGAGATCGAAATCACCAGCTTGGCCACCGGCGCACTGCCCGGTGACGACCCGGACGCCGACGGGTTGACGAGCCTGACCGAATACGCGTTGTACAGCAGCAACCCGATCGCCTCGCCTTACTACGTCGATGACGCGGCCGGCGACGACGCGTTTGACGGACTTGCGCCCGCGCCCGCCGGCGGTAACGTCGGGCCTAAGAAGACCATTCAGGCCGGGATCGACACAGCCGGTGACGGCGACACGATCATGGTGGCGGGCGGAACCTATGCCGGGGCCGGCAACGTCGATCTGACCTACGGAGGTAAGGCGGTCGTCGTGCGAGCTCTTGCTGGGGCCGCGACGACCGTGATCGATTGTGCTGGGAGCGCGCGCGGCGTGAACTTCGGATTCGGCGATCGGCTTTCCGCGGCCCTGCTGGGCTTCACGATCCACAACGGCCAAGCCGATGACGGCGGCGGCATCCGCTGCCTCGACTTCGCACAACCTCACATCACCGATTGTGTGCTGCATGCCAACGCGGCCACCGACGAAGGCGGTGGTCTGTACAGCCTGGACAGCAGTCCGATCCTGACGAACTGTACGTTCGTGGCGAACTCGGCTCTCACCAGCGGCGGCGGTATCCATTGCGAGCACGGGACGCCCGAACTGACGGGCTGCGCGTTCTACGGCAACAGCACGGACGGCTTCGCCGGCGGGATGTACATGAACCGCGCCAGCCCGCCGACCACGAACTGTCTGTTCAGTGGAAACACGGCCGGCGGTGACGGCGGCGGAGTCTACAAGTACACCGAGAGCAGTCCGACGCTGGCGAACTGCACATTCAGCGGCAACACGGCCGGCGGCGACGGCGGCGGTATCTACAACTTTGCTACCTTGAGTGCTGGGACGGCCACCCTGGCGAACTGCATTCTCTGGGGCAACAGCGACGGCGGCGGTGCGGATGAGTCCGCTCAGATCCACGACCAGAACACCGGCTCAAGAGCACCGGTGGTCGACTACACGTGCATACAGGGTCTCACCCATGCGATCGGCGGCACCGGCAGCACCGGCGACGACCCGCTGCTGGCGGATGCTGACGGGCCCGACGACGTCGTTGGAACCGAGGACGACGACCTCCATCTGCTCGACGGCTCGCCCTGCATCAATGCGGGCAATGACGAAGCCGTGCCGGGAGACGTGGCTACGGACTTCGAGGGTGATGATCGCATCCGCCGGTGCCGCGTGGACATGGGCGTTGACGAGACGTCCTACATCGGACCGGACTGCAACAACAACGGCGTGGCCGACGCCTGCGACATCGCGGATGAGAGCAGCCAGGACCTCAACGGCGACGGAATCCCCGACGAGTGCCCGACGCTGGTCAACATCTGCTACGGCCTGGGCGCGGAGGGGCTTAACGACCCGACGGCCTTTGTGTCACCGAGGTCCAAGCACGCGGCCTTCGACAGGCTCAACATACTGGTGACCGAAGACGTCGATCTCACCGGCCCGGCCCCGTGGTGCATCGGTTCGACGGGAGGTGCGCCGCCGAGCGTAATGGCCATGATTCCGCTGGGCAGCGGAGCGTACGAGATCCGGTTCGACGGCCCGATCGAAATGGGCGAGTGGACGACCGTAGCAGCAACCGTCGAGAACACGTTGGGTTTCCAGGGAGAACTGTGTTTCCAGGTCGGACATCTTCCCGGCGACGCGAACGAGGATGCTCAGGTGAGCCTTGCGGATGCCACGCGTTTCGGGTCGCTCTTTGACGCCGGCGGACCGTTGAGCCTCGGTGATCTCAATGGTGATGGCCAAGTCAACCTCAACGACGCCACGAAGTTCGGGCAGATCTGGAATGGCACCGACGGCGAAGGCAAGAACCCTGACGGCACCGGCGGCTGGCAGGGTGAGGGGCTACCGCCGAGGCCGCAGTGCATGTGCCCGTGATCACCAAGCCGACAAGGCAGCGCATCATGCGACCCCTGCGATCCGCGAAAACGAGCCGCACGGCCGGCTGAAATCGATGACTGATATCTGACAAAGGACGAATCATGAACACGAAAGCTCGCTGCACGACCAGGGCCTTGCTGGTCCTGGCTTGGACGCCCAGCATCGCGTGCGGGCAGTTTTGGTGGCCACCAGGTGGCACAACGGTGGAGCCTCAGTGCCCCACGCCCTCGGACGTCGTGACGGTGGCAGTGATGGGAGAATGGGGCAGCAGCTGCGTGCCGAATGTATCGGCGGTCCAGGTCGTGGGCGACCGGATCTACTTCGACGTGATCCGCGACTACCCACCTGACATCTTGTGTCTGGCTGTTGTTACCGGATGGTCGCTCGTGGAAGACGTGGGCCCACTGCCGGCGGGTTTCTACACGGTCTACGTGACGCTGTTCGAAGGGTCGATCCCCGTGACGGCCCCAACAGCCATGGCGATACTCCCAGTCATCGAATACGGCGGCGGCCTCGACTGCAATCAGAATGGAACGCGCGACGAATGTGATATCGCCATTCAGACAAGCCTTGACTGCAACGGCGATGGCGTCCCCGACGAGTGCGAAACCGAGGCCGGATGCGAGGTGGCCAAGCTCACCGCCGCCGACACGGCCGGGGGCGACATCTTCGGCTACGCCGTCGCGATCAGCGGCGACATCACTGTGGTCGGGGCTCGGTACGACGATGACTGCGGAACCGACTCCGGCTCGGCGTACGTGATTCAACGTGACGGCAGCAACTGGGTGCAACTGGCCAAGCTCAGCGCGTCGGACTGTGCGGCCGGCGACAGTTTCGGGGACTCTGTCTCAATCGATGGGGATACCGTCATCGTTGGAGCGCGTTGGGACGATGACGGGGGCGAGGACTCCGGCTCCGCGTACGTATTCGAGAAGCCGCCGGCCGGCTGGGTAGATATGACCGAAACGGCCAAGCTGATCGCCTCCGACGGCGCGGAGGGCGATTGGTTCGGGCACCCCGTCTCGATCAGCAGTGACACCGTGGTCATCGGGGCGCACCACGACGATGACGATGTCGCCGGACACGACTCCGGCTCAGTGTACGTGTTTGTGGAACCCGTTGCTGGTTGGGATTCCGTCTTCTCGCCCATCACCGAAGACGCCAAGCTCACCGCGTCGGACGCGGCGGCGGTCGACCAGTTCGGGGTGTCCGTCTCGGTCAGTGGAGGCACGGTGGTGATCGGCGCAAACGGTGACGACGACGTGCCGGACGCGTCCGGTGCGGCGTACGTATTCCAGATCGGCCCCAACGGTATTTGGGATAGCGGATCGGTGGATCAGGTCGCCAAGTTCACTGCCTCTGACATCAGACCACTGCACCAGTTTGGACGGGACGTTTCGATCTCCGGCGACACTCTCGTGATTGGGGCCAAGTACGACGATGATGGTGGGTATCGCGCCGGTGCGGCCTACGTGTTCGAGACCGGCCCCAACGGCGTCTGGGACGGCGGATCGGTAGACCAGGTCGCCAAGCTCACCGCCTCGGACGCCGCAGCGAACGACTGGTTTGGGGCCTCCGTCTCGATCAGCGGAGACACGATCGTGGTCGGGGCTAGGCAGGACGATGATGCATGCTCCGGCGATCCGGATAGTGACTCCGGCTCGGTGTACGTGTTCGAGAAACCGGCGGGCGGCTGGGCGACGATGACCGAAACCGACAAGCTGACCGCCTCCGACGCCGAAAGAGGGGACTTCTTCGGGTGCTCCGCCTCCATCAGCGGCGACACCGTGATCATTGGGGCTTGGAGGGATGATGACGCGTGTCCCGGCGATCCCGACTGTGACTCCGGCTCGGCGTACGTCTTCGCCCTGGCCGGCCCCGATTGCGACTGCAACGGCGTGATCGACGCCTGCGACATCGCCGACGGCACTCTCGCGGACTGCAACAACAACGGCATCCCCGACGAGTGCGACATCGCCGACGGCACGAGCCCCGACGACAACGGCAACGGCATCCCCGACGAGTGCGAAGTGCGGTTGATACAGATCTGTGACAACCTCGGCGAGAACCTGGGCCTTGGCTGCTCCCGGCAGTGCATCTCACCGAAGTCCAGGCACGTGCCCTTCGACGAAGTCGACGTGCTGATCTTAGCGGTGGCCCCCTTCACGCTTGAGGCGTGCTCGTGCACGTCGACCGGGGGCACGCTGCCGGCCGACTGCGATATCGAAGTAATCGACGCGTTCCTCGGGGAGTACCGTATCGTGTTCAAGGATGGCGCGGATCAGCGCGTCGGGATCCCCGTGGGCGAGTGGACGTCGGTGGCGCTCACGGTGCAGGTCGCCGACGTCTCTCTCACACGTGACTTGCGCTTCGAAGTGGGTCATCTGCCCGGCGACTGCAACATGGACGCTCAGGTGAGCCTCAGCGACGCTACGTCTTTCGGCACATGGTTCGCCAACGGCGGTCCTCTGGAACTCGGAGACCTCAACGGCGACGGCCAGATCAACCTCAACGACGCCACGAAGTTCGGCCAGATTTGGAACGGCACCGACGGCGAGGGAGTGAACCCCGATGGCACGGCCGGCTGGCGCGGCGAGGGTCTACCCCCAAGACCAACGTGCGACTGCCCGTAGCTGCCGTGAATCCGACTGACGCGATTTGCACGGCTTGAGGGTCGATGTTCCACGACATTGGAGCATCGACTCTCTTTCGTGTTCGAGGACCGCATCCAATCTGCAAAGCACGCTCCGCCTGGTCTCCGACGGTATCAGTGTGCGTGGAACAGGACGCACAATGGCTTGCCGATGTAGATCAACGGTGCGGTCGTACGAACAAGCGGTTTGAGGCGGCCCCATGCTGCACTATCGGTGGGAGGGACAAGAACATGATCGCGTTACCTGACGGAAGGGGCGGGATGACTCTTTGCCCGGAACTGCTTACAGAGGCCGAGGCGATTCGCTACCTCCGGTTGGACACTGTCGCGATCGGCGATCCGACGGTAACGCTCCGCCGGTACCGAGAGCGCAGGCTGCTCCGCGCGACGCAGGTGAGCAGGCGGCTGTTCTACCGGCGCGTCGAGCTTGATCGCTTCCTCGAACGGCAGACCGAGCACATCTCAAGATGACGTACAGCTTGATCGGCTGGTCGTCATGGTAGGCAAGC
>CAYMME010000397.1:0-8773 GCA_964391465.1 uncultured Planctomycetales bacterium | reverse complement strand
CCCCATCCGAGACGCGACCGTGAGGGAGCGTGGGACGCCGGCACTGCCGGCGTCCGCCAAGTGGACAAACAGCGACAATCCTCAGCCGGGCGAAACGCCCTACTCCCCGTGCACGGTGACGACGACCGTACGCCGTCGGGGCTTCACGTCGCAATCCAGGTGGAAGATCTGCTGCCACGTTCCGAGCACGAGTCGCCCGTCCGCCACGGGAACCGTCAGTGACGGACCGAGCAGCGTGGCCTGAAGGTGTGAGTGGCCGTTGCCGTCGTGCCAGGCTCGCTCGTGGCCGTAGTGCTGACTGGGCGGGATCAGCTTGTCCAGGATCGCGGGCACATCGTGCTGCAGGCCGGGCTCGAACTCGACCGTCCCGACGGCGCCGGTGCTACCCACGTTGAACACGTGGGCGATCCCCGTCGTGATGCCCGACTCGGACACGACGCGGGCCACACGCTCGGTCAGGTCGTGACTGTCGCCGTGGCCGGATGTCTCGACCGACAGTTGCTGTTGGTGAACCATGGTTGCGCTGCTCCTCCATAGCGTCGTTCAGGCCGCGGGCCCGCCGAGCGCTACATCGTCGCCCACGCGGGCGGAACCGTCGGCACGAGATGTGCATCCTGGCGGGCGGATGCGGTTTGTCAATCGCCCGCGTTGGGATGCGGCGGCACCATCGGTTATGCTCCGCGGACTATGCCCGCCGTCTACGAGCATTACCATGTCGTGAGCGACGACGATGTCGATGCCCAGGACCACGCCAGCAACGTTGCCTATGTGGCCTGGATGCAAGCGGCCGCGTTCGCGCATTCCGCCGCCCAGGGCTGGCCGCCCGACGCCTACCTTTCCCGCGGCTTCGCGTGGCTCGTCCGGCGCCACGAGATCGAGTACCTGCAACCGGCCCGCCCCGGCGAAGAAATCGTGATCCGCACGTGGGTCGCGACCATGGACAAGGTCAGGTCCCAGCGCCGCTACGAAATCTGTCGCCGCAGCGACAATCAGACCCTCGCCGTCGCCGTCACCACGTGGGTCTTCGTCGATACCAACAAGAACATTCCCCGACGAATCCCGGCGGAGGTGGCCGAAGCGTTCGAGGTCGTGGCCGACTGACCGAGGACCCCACAAAGGCGAACGCGGTGTCGGCTGCCTCCGATCGCTACCTCACGCGGAACTCGCGCATGGCGTCTTCATCGATGTCAAGACCGAGGCCGGGGCGTTGCGGGATCAGGACGTCGCCGCCCTCGAAGCGATACATCTCTTTCGTCTTGAGCAATCGGAGAAGAGGTGACCACTGCTCGGCGGGCAGCAGGTCGGGGTGCATGAGGGCAAACTCCTGCCAGTGACAATCGGGCAGGGCTCCGCTGATCTGGAGGAACCCCGCCAGCCGCAGGCCCGTCGAGCCGTGAAGGATGCACGGTCGTTCGAAGGCCTCGGCCATGGCCCCGATCTTGCGGATGGTGAACAGCCCACCCGCGTTAATGCCGTCGGGCTGAAGGATGTCGTACGTGTCGGACACGAGGAACTCGCGGAACGGCTCGAGCCCGCGCCCGCCCTCACCGCCGGTGATGACCACACCGGACTCGCGAGCCAGCCGCCGCGGGCCGGTCAGATCCTTGCGATCGAACGGCTCCTCCAGCCACGTGACGCGGTGCTTCTTCATGCCCTTCGCGACGCGCAGGGCCGTGTCGTAGTCCCACACCTTCCCCGGATGATGGGCGGTCCGGTCGTACATGAGGTCGAAATCGTCGCCGACCGCGTCGCGGATCACGCCGGCCGCATCACAGTCGTCCATCGGCTCGGGCCGCCAGGCCCGGATCTTCATCGCGGTGAGCCCGGCCTGCTTGAGCTTCACGGCGTAGCGGACCTGCGCTTCGTACGTAACGTGTGACTGGTCGACCTTCCCCGGCCAGACCGCCGTGAAGTAGCCCTTGACGCGCTCACGACTCCCCCCGAGCAGCTTGCACGCCGGCACGTTGAGCAGCCGCCCGATGGCGTCCCAGATCGCGTGCTCGACGGCGGCCCACTCGTTCATCCCGGCCCGAATGTGGTGGTCGAGGGCGAACAGATCCTTGCCGATCAGTGCCGGCTTGATCGTCGCATCAATCGTTGTTTGAGCCACGCCGCTGAAACACGTGCCCACGACGCCTGCGTCAGTGTGCACGCGCACCACGCCGCTGCGGTAGATGCGGCCCTCGCGCTTCTCCTCTTCGGTCGCGGGCACGTCGACACCGAACGTCTCTACGTTCGTGATCCGCACATCGCCCGGCCTCGGCGCGGCCGCAGCAAGAGCGGCATCGGCCGAAAGCAGCACCCCACCCGCACCCGACAACGACAGCGCCGGGAGTGTCCCCGTGCCAAGGAAGTGCCGCCTGCTCAAAGGTTCTGATTGGCTCATGTGCAATCCCCGTGTGAACGGAATGGACGGCCGGAACGCCCGGCGCACGCGCACACGCTATCCCGTTCGCGACACGCAGGCAACTGGCGCGCGCCGCAGGGCGGGCGAATGCCATGGTCAAGTCTGATCCGCAACCGCGGAACGGGCGCCGCCATGTGCTGAGTCGGCGGTCGCACGTTTCCTCGACGTCATACATGGCGGCGCCCGACTGCGCCGTGCTTGGCCATGGCACCCCGCCGTTATTCTCGCTTTGGAGGCTTGGATACCTTCTTCACGCGCCGCGACGCCGCGCACCACTCGGCGATCAGGTCGATGACACGTGGGTCTACGTGGACCTTGTCCCCCAGGTACTCGTCGGGCGTCGCCGTCCCCTCTCCGGGAGCGAAGAGGTGGTTGAGATCGTCGAACAAACGAAACGTGGCATCGCGGTGCTTCGCCAGACCCGTCCGCCAGCGATTGAAGTCGTCGATCGTCACCTGGTAATCGCGTGCGCCCTGGAGGACGAGCATTCCGCAGTTGAGTGCTGCGGCAGTGCGCACCGCTGCGTCGCCGTCATGCTTCAGGAGGTCGTACATGTACGACGCCGGCGCCCCGAGGACGCGCTCGCCCGGACGAAGCCTGCAGCCGCGCATCCGCTCTGCCTGAGCACGCATCTTGCCGAGTTGGTCTTCCGTGATATGGCCGATCGAACACAGGTACGTGTACTGGTCCACGAGGCTGGCCCAGAACGGACGGGCCGGGCCCGCGAGAAGAACCGCACCGGCCACGTGCCCGTCGCGAGCCGCAATCTCCGGCGCGAGTGCCGCACCGAGACTGTGCCCGAGGATGAACGTTGGCACGCCGTCAAGCTCGTCCTGCCCACGAATCGCCTGCAATGCCAACAGCGCGTCCTCGATGACTTCCTTCTCGACCGTAGGAGACACGAAACTCATCTTCAACTTGTGCACGTGGGTGCGCTTGTCGTAGCGCAAGGTGGCGATGCCGTGGTTGGCCAGACCGAACGCCAAGTCGCGGAACGGCTTGTTCGGGCCGATGGTTTCGTCCCGATCCTGGGGACCAGAGCCGTGCACGAGCACGATTCCGGCCGTCGGTGTGCCGGGCTTTGGCAGAGACAGTGTTCCCGGAAGCTTCCAGGCCCCGGTGCCGACCGTGACCTCGCGCTCGACGATCGCAGTCGTATCGAGGTAGGCCGGCTTGCCGCCGACCGCCGCGCTCGTCGGCTTGACCCAAAAGTAGCCGCTGACCTGCTTGTCGGGATTGAGAACGACCTTCACACGCAACCGGCCCTCCGTCCATTCGCATGGAACGAACACGAGCTTGTACTGAAGGTAGCTGCCGACGCTGGGTTCACCGATACGCCGAAGAGTACCCAGTCGCGCGGTCTTGTCGTTCCAGGAAGCTTCCAGCGCTTCAAGCGACACCGCGCGGGCCATCGTCCGGTCGAACATGCCGTTGGCTTCGGCGTATCGACCATCTGCCAACTGACGAACGAACGCCTTGCCGGCCTCGGCAAAGACCTGGTTGTTCGGGTCGGCCCCGGCCGCCGCACCGGCAGCGAGACAGACCATTGCGGTACAGGTCAGACACCACATCGTTGCGTGTCCACTCGCATCCCGTGTCTGCGTCGCGTCGGCGCGAAGCAGGACACGGACCACCGGTCGATCTACTCCTCCGGCTCCAGTGTGACGGCCGTTCCGTAGGCGAGCAGCTCCGCCGCACCGCCCATGATGACCGAGGTGGTGAAGCCCAGCGAGATCACGGCGTCCGCCCCCAACCCGTCCGCCTCGGCCACCATGCGGTCGAGGGCCTGCTCGCGAGCTTCGGCCATCAACTTCGTGTACTCGCCCAACTCGCCCCCCACCATGCTTCGCAGTATCGCGAGTATGTCCTTGCCGACGTGACGGGCTCGGATGGTGTTCCCCCGCACGAGGCCGAGCGTGCGCTCGATCGTCCGGCCGGGTACGTTTGGTGCGGTGACGACGGTGATTCGCTTCATAGCTCGACATCCTTGTACCGGTCGGACTTGCGGGCCCGCAGCCGGTCGATCAGGACCGACAGCAACAGCAACGCCACGCCGCCCACGATACCCACAACACCGATCTTGACCAGCGCGTCGACCGCCTCGTCGTGGGCAAACTCGTAGGCGGCGTACCCGGCCAGGAGCACGCCGCCGGCAATTCCCAGCAGCCACCCCAGGCCTCGACTCGTCTTCGTCACCGTGACTCGCATCATTCTGCTCCACTGCTCTTCGGTCGGTTCCGGGTTCGGCAACGTGCCGATCCCCTCACGAATCCGTTCGAGCTCGGCGAGTGTCTTCCCACATCGTGCGCAGGCGTCCACGTGGACTTCCACGCGCTGGCGGTGCTGCTGGGTCAGCTCACCGTCCAGGTACGCACTGAGCATGTCCTCGATTTGCCGGCACTCCTCCATGGCGTCACAACAGATCCTGCAATCGCTCGCGAAGCATCATTCGTGCCCGGTGCAGCCGGGACATCACCGTGCCCGGCGCGACTCCCAACACTTCGGCAATCTGCGCGTACGACAGACCCTCCAGGTCGCGCAGAATCACAATCTCCCGGTGCGGCAGGTCGAGCTGGGCCAGCTCCTGCCTCAACCGGACGCGGAATTCGTTCCGCTCGGCCGCGGCGTCCGGTCGCGCCGCCCGTCGGTCCGGCAGCTCCGTCCCGTCGGTCGTTTCCGCTCGCCGCACGCGGCCGCGTCGGAGCTGGTCGACACATCGGTTTCGCAACACCTTGAAGAACCATGCCGTCGGATCGCTTCCGGGGCGGATCTCCTGCCGCCGGGTCCACAGTGCGCTCAGACCCTCCTGCACGGCGTCGGCCGCATCGTCGGCGTTGCCCAGCATGTGCAGGGCCACCGCGAAGCCCTTCCGCCGAAACCGCTCGGCCAGCGCATCGAAGTCAAGGTCCGCTTCCACACCTACGTTACTACCACTGCGTGCGGCCGGTTGCCAGACACCAACCGCCTTTCATCAACGTGTACGCACGAGGCCCCGGCGTATTCCCGAAAGACTCTGGATTTGGGGGAAAGGGGGCGGGCCCGGACCCACGGCGGGCCTGTGCCCTACCGCTCTTGCTTGAGGCGCTCGAGCGTCTCGTCAACCAGTTCCTCGATGTCCGAGTAGGGCGTGACGAACTCGGTGTGGCCATCGACGAACAGAACGTTGCCGCCCTCCTCGTCGTGGCTGTTGGCTTTCTCGTACACGAGAACGTTGCGCGAATCGGCGTTCGTCTTCTGGCCTTCGATGTACTCGTAGCAGGTGCGCAATTCCTCTTCGGGAACGCCTCCAGCGAGATTGACGACGTACGCACCGTTCCGAGAACCAGCGTCATCTTCAGAGCTCGGGCAAATGAACTGACCCGGCGACACGGAACCTGACGCAATCAGCGTGTTGAAGTCCGGCGGGAATGCGTCTTGGTTGGTGTTTGCGTAGATCTGCATGGCGTTACCAATGCCCTGCAGATTGGCCGCACACACCGACCGCATGGCCAGCTCACGGGCCCGGACGAAGGAGGGCAACATCACGGACAGCATCATCGTAAGGATCACCGGCCAAACCAGGAATCCGACGGCGCCGGTGCAGATCCCCCCGACAGCTCGCCCGGTGCCACCGTACTCGTCCGGCTGGCGGCTTGCCTTGACCACGGCCACGATGCCCAGGATCAGGCCGACGAGGCCGACCGGGAAGCAAAACGGGACCAGGCCGACGATCCCGCACACCAGCGCGCCCGTGGCGAGACCGGCGCGGACTAGCCCGACCACAACGGGATCCGACGGCGCCGTCGGCGGGGTGCCCCCGTCCGGCTGCGTGACCGGTTGCGGAACCGTCACCACCGCCTCACACAAACCGCACTGGACTTGGATTCCCGCGGCAGCGTCGACCGTGACCGCCTGACCGCACGCCGGGCAGTAGAACGTGTTTGCCATGATGTAGGATTATCGCTGACCGTACCGGCCAACGTCAATGCATCCTTCCGCGAATCGACACCCGGTTTCGTAGCGGCCTGCGCCTCGCAGGCCGCCCCGGCCGGCGGGGCGCCGGCCGCTACGGAACGCACGATGCTTGCTCTTGTCATGCGACCAGTTGCGCTGCAACATTCGTGACGCGCGACATCAGCGGGAGATCAAGCCATGCAGCGACGTGCATTCTTGAAACTGGGCGCCGGCTGCGCAGTCGGTGGGGTCACGACGTCTCTGGCAGACGGCGCCGACGCCGCACCAGACCAGTCCGCCGCGAAGAGCGGCGCCGAGTGTTCCGCCGTCGTGCAGGCCTCGGCCGACGAGCACCGCCGTCGCCTGCAACACATCGCCGAGTGCAACCGGACGATTCGCAAGTGCCTGCGCCGACACCTGATCGTCGACTACCTGCCCGGCCAGGTCGTCTACAACCTGGGCGAGTATCCGTGCCGCAAGCCGTGGGACCCCGACGAATGGGACGAGCAACAACTCGACGAGCTGCGCGCCGGAGGCGTCGAACTCGTGCAACTCCACGAGGAGTGGAACGACCCGGAGCGGCTGTTCGGGGCCGACAAGTTCACGCCGCTCAACGAGCCGGGCTTTCGGCGCTTCGTCAAGATGGTCCACGACCGGGGAATGAAGGTGATCGTTTACGGCTCGACGGGCTTCTTCGAACGCAGGGACCCCGACTTCCGACCCGAGTGGGCCCGCAAGGGCACGGATCTCGTCGAGATCTACTTCCGCTACGCGCGGTGCTCGCCTGCGAGCGTGGGCTGGCGGGCCTACGTGCTGCCGCGCCTGATGCACATCATGGACGAGTACGGCGTCAACGGACTGTACGACGACCTCGGCTACCGACCGCTCCACACGACGCGGGACCGGGCCACGAGCGACGAGGTGCTGGCCTTCGAGGAGTCCGAGACGCATGACGGGGCCCTGGCAGACCTGCTGGGCATCCTCTACGGGGAGATCAAGCGCCGCGGCGGCATCTTCAAGATCCACGCCAGCGCCACCAACCGCCCCCGGACGCCGTCAACACTCTATGACTACCTGTGGGTCGGCGAGGGGGCACGAAACGCGGACAGCATGCGCGAGATCGTCAAGCACCATCCGCCCTACGTCGCGCCGTGCCTGGACATGAGCCGGGCCACGATCGATCGCGAGGAAGACCTGTATCTGCACGCCATCCCGTACATGCAGTTCCCGCTCCAGGTGGGCGGCCGGCCCTTCACCGGCGAGCGGGCCAGCATCCCCGGCATCGAGTACCCCCCGGAAGAGCGGTGCTTCTGGACGCGCCACTGCCGGGCGATCTGGCGGCATTACCAAGCACATCCGGAGGGCCCGCACACCTACGGCTGGTGGGACAGCACCCCCGGCCGGGCGGAGGCGCGCCCCACGTACTACCGCTGGCTCAAGCGATACCGCCCCATGGTCGAGGCCGGCACGCAGGCGTACATCGAGGTCACGGACAGCGACCTCTTCGCCCAACCGCTCCCGAAGGACGTGGTCGCCAGCGTGTTCGCGAACCGCAACCTATACCTAGTCCTCGCCAATTACGCCCAGAGCGAGACCACAATCGAAACGAAGCAGCCGCACGTGAGCGATCAGAAGGCGGAGAAGAAACCAGCGACGCGCTGGTCACTGGCACCACGAAGCCTGACCATCCTGAAGAAACCAACGGCGTAGCGAACCTCCGCACAGAAGATCCTTCGCAAACGCGTAGCGGCGACATACGGAGCGGTTCGCGCACAGCAGCGAAGTGCCGGCCCCAAAGGGGCCCAGGAACGTAGCCAGGGGTGAAGCGAAGCGGAAGCCCTGGATGCGATTTGCAGGCCGCACACCGCCCCGGCAGGGGCGGAGGCGACCCGCCCACGCGTTCGTCCGCCCCTGCCAGAGCGGAATGTCCTCCGCCGTCTGCGAACTCTGTTGCGCGTACGGCTACGACGCGTCCGCGTTCCGGAGCAGTGCGCATAGCGCCTCAAGGTTGTCGCGCAAGCTGGCTGCCAAATCACGCCACTCCGCGGCTCGTTCGTAGTCGGAATCCATCATCGCCCGGCCCTTCTGCTCGTCGCAACCTTCAATGGCTTTGATGAGGTGTCGGACCAAGGGAAGATTGCTGAAGGGTTCGGCGCAAGGGAACGGCGCGGGCGGAGGGCTCGGACCCGTCACTTGAGACCGGACTGCATCGTCCGCGCCGAGAACTGACAGAACCGCGCTACGGGCGGCATTGAGGTCGATGCGCAAGTTGTTCAGGACCAGCGCAGCTACCGCGTCCGTCTCCCGCAGCAACCCGAGCAGCAAGTGTTCGGTGCCGAAGTAGTTGTGGCCGAGGCTCCTGCTTTCCTCGATTGCGTATGTCAGTGGCGGCCAGGGAGGGGACCATTTTCGCGGAGCCACGGGGGCCATTCT
>CAYMME010000396.1:0-8797 GCA_964391465.1 uncultured Planctomycetales bacterium | reverse complement strand
CGCCAGTGGCACCCACCACGTGGGGTGGTGCCACGATTCATGAGATGCACCCCCGGCTCGCCGGGCCCGAAAAAAACGCTTGCAATGCCGTGCCGGGATGCTACAGTAGCTAGCCTATTGTTGGCGCAGGACTTATAGATACTTGCCTGCTTGCCGAGAAGTGGTGGACCAGCCCGACCCACAGCGGCCTTCCGAGAGAGACAACAGGTGGTCGGCAATGTTCGGGCGGGGACAAGAGCGGCCAAGCCCGCCGGGCGTTGATCAGGGTTGCGGGAGACGCCCGCCGACAACCAGCCGAGACGCCGCAACCAGCTAAGGAGTACAAACGTTGAGTACGCCTACCAAGGTGTTCGTCGTCCTGCTCGTCGTCTTCTCGATCTCGTTCACCATGATGACCGTGCAGTACGTGGCGAGAAACACGCAGTGGAAAGACCTGGCCGAGGACTATCGCGAGAAGGCGCTCGTGGCGACCACGCACATGCGAAACACGATGGCCGTCGGCATGGCCGAGAAAGAGGTCCTGCAGGACAAGATCGGCGCGCAGAATGAGACTCTTGCCGACCAGCGGCAAGCTCTCGATGCCGGGCAGCAGGCGCGGGCGGGACTGGAACTCCAACTCGCCGAGGCACAGCACGGGCTGAGCAGCTCGCAGGCTCGCGAGACGACCCTGACACAGCAGCTCGCGCTCGAGAAGAAACGGGGCGATCTCAACGAGCAGCAGAAGGTCGAGCTTCAGGGCCAGGCGATCGACTTCCAGAAACGCAACACCGACTTGAACGGTCGCGTGAACGAGTTGACCACCACGGTCGCCCTGCTTCGGCAGCAGATCCGGGGTTTGCAGCAGCAGAACTACGCGATCCGCGACGACAACGAGAAGCTTCGGGCGCGGCTGAAGACGGCCGGCGTCCCGGACATTGAGGAAGGGCTCGTCGGCAAGCCGGCGGACAAGGTCGAGCGCGTGGAGCCGATGGTGGGCGGTGCGATCCGCGGTGCCATCGCGTCGGTCAAGGGCGACATTGCCAGCGTCAACGTCGGGGCGGCCGACGGCGTCCGCAGTGGAATGGTGTTCGTGATCAGCCGCAAGAACGAGTATGTCGGCACGCTGAAGATCAGCGACGTGCGACCTGACGAAGCAGGCGGGCGGCTCACGATGGATCCCGGCCGCCAGGTGCAGCGCGGTGACAACGTGATCGACGAAGTCGGACTTGTGCGGGGCCTGTGAGAATCACCGGGATCGGTCTGCGGCTTTCGCATGAATGCGAAGCCGCCAGGAGCATGCAACGATGACGCAACTGAACGGCGGCCGACCGCAGGTGGTCCGCGGGCGACCCCAGAACGATATTTACACGGTGTTACTGGCCATCGCCACGACATTCGTCCTTGTGGGCACGATCTACGTGCTGTCTCAGACCGTGGCGGCGTTCGACACACCGTTTCCGCCGGCGGGCGGCTAGCTGCGGGTCTGCAACCGCACGGCCGACGCCATAGTACCGAGTGGAGCTCGGGCCAGGTTGGAGGGTTGAACTCGGGCCGGGTGGCGGACGGAACTCGGTTCTCCGCGACCCCGGCGGGCAAACCGCCGACAATACCGTGCGCGGTGACGTTGGCGGTCATTGCGGGATCGGAATGGGCGCACGACAGCCACTGACCCGTCGATTGACACGTCCGCGAGCAAATGCGAGAGTGGGGGAGTGCGGCGCAGTGGCCCGGACCCCGTCCGGCTCCCGGGAGACCAATCGTGCTGTTTGACAATGTCTTGGGGATGTTCAGCGTCGACATGGGAATCGACCTGGGCACCTGCAACACGCTGGTCTGCGTCAAGGGGGAGGGTATCGTCCTCAACGAGCCGTCGGTCGTCGCCGTCAAGAAGGGGACGAACCGGGTTCTGAACCACGGGGAGGCGGTCGGGCTGGTGGCCAAGCAGATGCTCGGCAAGACGCCCGGCTCGATCACGGCGATCCGCCCGCTCAAGGACGGTGTCATCGCCGACTTCGACATCACCGAAGCGATGCTGGGGTACTTCATCCGCAAGGTTCACGGGCGGCGGAACTTCTTCAAGCCGCGGGTGGTGATCGCGATCCCGTCCGGCATCACGGCGGTCGAGAAGCGAGCGGTGTACAACTCGGCCGAGCGGGCCGGGGCCCGCCGCGTCTTCCTCGTCGAGGAACCCATGGCCGCCGGCATCGGGGCCGGGTTGCCCATCGCCGAGGCCACTGCTTCCATGATCGTCGACATCGGCGGCGGCACCACCGAGGTGGCGATCATGTCCCTTGCCGACATCTCGGTGTGCGAGTCGATCCGGGTCGCCGGCGACGACATGGACGAAAGCATCGCCAACTACATGAAGCGCACCTACAACTTGATGATCGGCCCGCAGATGGCCGAGCAGATCAAGATCGAGATCGGCTCGACCTGCGCCCTGGACGCCGAAATGAACAAGGAGGTGCGCGGCCGGGATATGATCTCCGGCCTGCCCCGCAAGATCGTCGTGACCAGCGAAGAGGTTCGCGAGGCGCTGAAGGAGCCCATCGGGCAGATCATCGAGTGTGTGATGCGCACGCTCGAACGCGCCGAGCCGGAGCTGGCCGCCGATCTCGTCGAGAACGGAATCCATCTCGCCGGAGGCGGGGCCCTCGTCTCCGGGCTGCCCGAGGTGCTGGCCCAGGCCACCGGCCTGCAGGTCACGCTGGTCGACGATCCGCTCAGTTGCGTGGCCCGCGGCACCAGCGTCTACCTCGACAACCTCAACATGTGGAAAGACACCATGGAGTCCGACGCGGACGACATGTAGCGACCGCGCGCGGTCGCGCGCAAGCCGGGCGGTCCCCCGCCCGGTCAGGACATCCGGGCCGAGGACGACCCGGCTCGCCGAGTGCCCCACGCCAGACCATCGACACGCTCGGGTGCCCCCCCCGCCCGGTCCTTTCATGATGTCCGGGTCGAGGACGACCCGGCTCGCCTGACACGCCATCCATTGCACAAATCCGCGAGCGCGGTACCGTACTGACGATGCGTGTCGATTTTCCGAGGCTGACCCCGACCCGCCTGTTCTGGCTGCTGATGGCGCTTGCCGCGATCATGTTCCTGATGCCGCGGCGTTTCACGGACGGCTTCCGCTCGGTGTCGCAGCTTCTGGTCCCCGGGCAGTACGTGCTCTACAGCAGCACCTCGAAACTCGGCGAGACGGTGCAGGCCGTCGCCGAGCCGCCCGTGTCACGCGAAGAGCACCGGCGTGTGGCCGCGGAAAACGAGGCGCTGACCACGCACCTCGTGGCGCTCGAGAACGAAGTCGGCCGGCTGCGGCGCCAGAACGAACGGCTGGCGGGGCTGCGCGAGAACGAATCACTGAAGCCGTTCCGGCTCATTCGGGCCAGGGTCGTGGCCGAGGACGTAGTGGCCTACCGCGACAAGGTCATCGTCGACCAGGGCAAGAGCAAGGGCATCAGCCCGGCCGACTGGGTGGCCACACACCGCTTCGTCGATGTCGGTGAGGAAGGCGGAGTGAGACCGGAACTCGCCGTCCTCGCCGCCGAGTACCTGGGCGGCGATTACCTCATCGGACGCGTCGAGCAGGTCCATCCTTACGTCTCGCGCGTGCGGCTGTTCACCGACGCCTTCAGCGAGCAGGCGCCGGTGCGGGTCCGCATCGGGCGCCGCGACGGAACCGGCAACACGCTTGCTGCGGACGCCGACGGTGAGCCGATAGACTTCCTCCTGAGAGGTGCCGGCAACGACACGATGCGCGTGACCGAAGTCGAGCGGGCCCTCTGGGACGACGGGCGCATCCGCGAAGGCGATCTTGTCTTCACCTCTCCGCACGCCGCGGACCTGCCGCGGGCCATGATCGTCGGCACGGTTACGGAGATGACCCGCGACCGTAGCGACAACGAGTTGCTCTGCGAGTTGACCGTCACCTGGCCCTTCGAATGGACGACCGTGCGCGAGGTCTACATCATCGCCCCGCCCCGCGAAGACTGAACACGAGTTGCCGCGCCGCGGCAACGCAGCTCCCCGTCATGCGGAAGTGACCATGCCGAAAGTCAGCGAGTTCTACGGGATTGCAGTCTACTTCTACTACCGGGAACACGGTCCCCCACACTTCCACGCCATCTATGGCGAGCACGAAGCTCAGATCGACATCGCAGCCCTGAGGATACTCGAAGGGCATCTGCCAACGAGGGCGCTACGCTTGGTTGCGGAATGGGCAAAGCAGCACCAGAACGATCTGGCCCGCGCGTGGGATCAGGCGCGCGCAGCCGCGCCGCTGGACCCGATCGAACCTCTGGAGTAGAATCAGTCATGATGCACAGGATTGTCGAAGCGCACGCACTTCCGGATTATCGCCTTCGCCTTCGGTTCGATGGCGGCGCCGAAGGAGTGGTCGACCTGTCCGAGTTGGTCGGACGCGGGGTATTTGCCGCATGGCAAAGTCCTGGTGCCTTCGATCAGGTTCGTGTCGATGCGCTGACGGGCACCGTCTCCTGGCCAGGCGGAATCGATCTCTGTCCGGACAATCTCTACCGCGATATAATTGGCGGTTCGTTACCCGGCACCAGCAGAGCGTCCGCGACCGCCCAGTAGCCGATGCTTGAGCTGGAATGACCGATCTCCTGCGCAAGCTGTTGGACGACGTCACGGACGTGCAACGCGACACGACATGGTCGGTTGCGACAGTGGTGAGCGGGTTGGCGAATCTCGCGATCTGCATGATCCTGGGTGAATCAGGAACAACATTCCTGGCCGACTACGCTTGGCTCGCGGTTCTCGTCGTGTACGCGGCCGGAACCGTACTGCATGGCTGGGGTGCGCTGCGCTGTTGGAAGTACTACGACACGCCCGGATGCGCCGTCTGTGGCTATGAGCTGACCGCGCTGCCTTCTTCGCGATGTCCCGAGTGTGGGACCGACAGCCGGGACAGGGCTCCGCTGGTGGGGAAACAAGTCAATCCCCTCGCACGCGTTGCACGTGTCGCCGGAGGGTTCCTGCAGTTCCTCCCCGTGATAACTTCGATCGTGTGGACGGTGTCGCTGTGACAGGATGACGTTCTACGCGGAGGCCGATCGACGAAGCTCCTCAAGCCGTTCGATGAATTCCGGATAGGCTCTGCTGACTGAGTCAACGCCTTCAACGGTTACGCCCTCTGCAGCCAAGCCCGGAAGGACGAAGCTCATGGCGAGGTGCGGATCGTCGTGCGCGTTGACCGACGCGGGTGCAATCCGGTCCGGAGGTGTGATCGCAATCGCGTCGCTGTCCACTTCGGCCTCAGCGCCGAACCGTCGGAGTGCCGTCGTCAAATCGTCAAGTGAGGCTGTCTGTTCTTCGCGGCGTGGCCGTGCGTTTCGTATGCGCGTGGGCCCGTCAGCGAACAGGGCGACGACCGCGAGCATCGGCGCCATGTGCGGCATGTCGTGCAGGTCGGCGTCGATGCCGTGCAGGCGCGTGCCTTTGCGCGGTCCGTTGACGGTCAGTTGTGACGGTTGCCGATCGACGGCGCAGCCCATCTGCTCGAGCAGGTCGACGAACCGCACCTCGCTCTGAAGCGCGTCCGCACCGAGTCCTTCGACGGTCACGCGGCCGCCGGTGACGGCGGCAACGGAGAAGAAGAACGCCGCCATCGCCGCGTCCGGCTCAACCCGGAAGTCGCACGGTTGGTAGACCTGCGGTGCCGGGACGATGAGCCGCCTACCCTTCTCGTCGATCACCCCGACGCCGAACGCGTCCATGACGGCGCCGGTGATGCGCGCCGGCGGCGGGCCGACAACTTCGCCGCGGACGGCGACGAACACGTCCGATCGTGCGCAAGGTGCGACCAGCAGCAACGCGCTGATCAGGTCGGGACAAACCGGCGCCGACAATGACACCTCGCCGCCCCCGAGCCCGCGACCGAGGAGAGCGACCGGTGCATGCCCCGCGTCCGCTTCGTACTGGACCTGGGCCCCGAGCGTTTCGAGCGCGTCCGTGAGCGTATCGATCCTGCCCGCGCGTACTTGGTCGTTCCCGTCGACGCGGTAGCGACCGCGCCCGAGCGCGCACAGCGCCGTCGCGAAGCAGAGGGCGGAAGCCGAGTCGGAACAGTGCACATCCGCTTCGTCGGCGGGTAGATGTCCGCCGACGCCGTGCACGATCACCCGGCCGGCCGATGCGTCAATCTCGACGGGAACGCCCAGCGTCCGCAGCACGTCGATGACGGCCAGCGTGTCGTCGGTCAACGGAGCGTTGCTCAGACACGAGCGTCCCCGGGCCAGGGCGGCCGCCGCCAATGCATTGTGCGTGATGGCCGCCGCACCGGGCACGGTCACGGTGGCGTCGGGCGGCCGGTCGAGCGGTCCAATGTCCACGAGTGTCACCACGATGCGGGAACGGTCGTGCAACCCACATTGGGTTGCTATTTCGTGCGCGGGTCTCATACTAGTGCGCTTGACACGAGCGGGCCAGCAGGCTCGGCTCCGGCCTCGGAACCGTAGGAGGCGGCTCGGGTCACCACAGCAGGACTGGTTGTCTGGCATGCACCTCGGACTGCGTCACAGACTGTTGCTCGGACTCGAGGCCGCCCTGCTGGCCGTCGGGGGGCTCATGGTATTGCTCTTCCCAGAAGCCCGCGCGCCGATCTGGATTCTGACCACGCTCGCGATGCTGATCGTCTGGGTTACGGGGCTGATCACCTCGGCCAAGGTGCACGGCTCCCTGACCCGCGTGCGCCGGGTCGCCGACGCCATCGGACGAGGCGACCTTTCGCAACGGGTCGAGATGCAACCGTACGACGAGGTCGCCAAGCTGGCCCGTTCGTTCAATCGCATGGCCAACCGGCTCGAGGACACGGTCAAGGAGCAGCGCCGCTTGCAGGAACGGCTCACGCGCAGCGAGAAGCTCGCCCTGATCGGCGAGCTGGCGGCTACGGTGGCGCACGAGGTCAACAACCCGCTGGACGGCCTCCAGAACTGCACCCGCATCGCGCGGCGCAACCTCGACGACGAGCAACAGTTGCGTCAGATGCTCGACCTCATGGACGGCGGTTTGTACCGCATCGAGATGATCGTCAAGCGATTGCTGAGCTTGTCGAAGGAGCATGTTGCGCAACTCGCTCCGACCCCCGTCGACGAAGTGGTCGAGGAAGCGAAGCTGTTCGTCGAAGGGAAGGTCGCGAAGAACCAGGTCGAGCTCGTGACCGATCTGCCGAGCGAGCAGGTCTACGCCCTGGCTGATCGCCAGCAACTGGTTCAGGCCCTGATCAATCTGATGCTCAACGCGGTCGACTCCATGCCGGAAGGTGGGCGGCTGACCGTCGGCGTGCCGGCCCCGCACCGCGGCACGCTCACCATCGCGGTGAGCGACACCGGTTCGGGCATGACACCGGAAGAGATCGACCACGTGTTCGAGCCGTTCTACAGCACGAAGAGCGGCCGCGGTACGGGGCTGGGGCTGGCCATCGTCTCGCGCATCGTCGAGGCCCACCACGGACGGACCCGCGTCGTCTCGACGCCGGGCGAGGGAAGCACGCTCGAGATCGAGCTGCCCACCATCGTGCCCGAGGCCACTGATGCCGCCGCGCCCGAGCCGGTGGGCGTGTCGGCCGCCAACGGGACGGGAGAGGCGTGATGACCGCATCGAGACAAAGCTCGATCCTCGTCGTCGATGACGAGCCTCTCAAGCGTATCACACTGCAAATCGAGCTGACCGAAGCGGGCTATCAAGTGTTCGAGGCCACCGAAGCCCAGACCGGCCTGCGCCTGCTCGACGCGCATCCGGTCGACGTTGTCGTCACGGATCTGAAGATGCCGGGCATGGACGGGCTGACCTTTCTCGAACAGGTCAAGACGCGACGCCCGGAGACCTATGTCATCGTGATGACCGCCTACGGCACGGTCGATACGGCGGTGGCCGCGGTCAAGCTCGGGGCGTACGACTACATCACCAAGCCGTTTCGGACGTCAGTGCTGATCGAGAAGCTCGAGCGAATCCGGCAGTACCGGTCGGAAGCCGGTGACGGTTCGAGCGAATCGGAGACGTCGCTCGGACCGATGATCGGGCGCAGCGAGGGGATGCGAAACCTCTTCCGCGAGATTCGCCGAGTCGCCGACACCGATCGAACCATCCTCATCTCCGGAGAGAGCGGTACGGGCAAGGAGTTGGTGGCCGAGAGCATCCACCGTCTGTCGCGGCGCGCGGACAAGCCGCTCATCAAGTTTGCCTGTGCGGCCCTGCAACCGACCGTGCTGGAGAGCGAGCTGTTCGGACACGAGAAGGGCGCGTTCACCGGCGCGATCCGCCAGAAGGCGGGGCGCTTCGAGTTGGCGGACGACGGCACCATGTTTCTCGACGAGGTGGACGACATCCCGCCCGAGGTCCAGGTCAAGCTGCTCCGGGCCATCGAACAGCAGGAGTTCGAGCGGGTCGGCGGCGAAGCCCTGATCCGGGTCGACGTGCGGCTCATCTGCGCCACGAAGAAGGATCTGATGCAGTTGGTTGAAGCCGGTGCCTTTCGCGAGGACCTGTACTACCGACTCGACGTCATCAATCTGGTTCTACCTCCGCTCCGCGACCGACCCGATGACATCCCTTTGCTCGCGCAGCACTTCCTCGCCAAGCACGCGTCGGTCGACGCCGACGACGACAGTGTCCCGACCGTGTCGCCGCATGCGATGGATTTTCTGGTGTCGCACGCCTGGCCGGGGAACGTGCGGGAGCTGGAGCATGTCGTCGAGCGCGCCCTGACGTTCTGCGACGGCGACGTCATCCTGCCCGAGCATCTGCCGGCGCTGACCCGAGCCGCGGCCGAGGACACGAAGTCGATCATCTT
>CAYMME010000395.1:0-8807 GCA_964391465.1 uncultured Planctomycetales bacterium | reverse complement strand
CGACAACGGGGAGGGAGTGGCCGGCTACCCCCGGCCTCTCCCTTACCCTCTGACGGAACACGCTGACCGCTGGTCCCCGGGATTCTGTCGCCCCTGCCGGGGCTCTCGGGCTATTGGGGTCGATCGATCCCAGGGGCTCACGCCCCTGGCTATTGACTTTCGCCCCTTCGGGGCTGACGGTGCCTGCGCTCAGCGCATAATCGTGGAGCCGACTCGCACGGTGGAGATGTGGGCAACGGCAAGGCGCAAGCGCGGGGTCCAGACTACACCCGACTTGATCGTCCCGATACAAATCGATCAGCTTCGGTTCTCGCAATGAATCGCCTACATTACCTGCATGCCGTCGTCGCCGGCCATCCCGTGGTGGCTCGCCCTGATCCCGCTCGTGCTGGGGCTCACCCTCGTCTGGTTCGGCGTCCGCCCCCGCCGTCGCGGCACAACACCGCACTGCCGCCGCTGCAACTACAACCTGACCGGACTCGACAGCGACCGCTGCCCGGAATGCGGAACGCCGCTCACACCGAAGACCGTCGTGATCGGCGAGGGACGCCGGCGCCCCGTGCGGATCGTGGCCGGCTGCGTATCGCGGTGCCCGGACCAGCCCTTCTGGGTCCGCTTCCGGAATCGACGCACTCTGCTCGACGGGGAAGATACGACGGACTGGTTTGCAGAAGGCTTCGACAGGACCGGCCTGTGGGGAGCGAGTTGGTCCGGAGGCGTGCGCACTCCCCCTATCGGCTCACACACTGTGAGCCTCGAAGTGCACGTGCAGGTGTTCATCGGACCGGTCGGCCAAGCCGACACTAGCCGCCTCTGCCACGAAGAGAAGCATGTGCTGACCGCCCCCTTCGAGGTCGTAGCACGCCGGGCTCGCGACTGAGGTGATGACGCCCATCCCCCGTTCCCCGATCCCCGTTCCCTGTTCCCTGCATTGCTACGGCCGATGCCACTCGTCACAGCGCGGGCACAACGGCAGGTCGTCCAACGTCCCCGCTGCATGTGCGTCTCGAAGCTCTCCGTACGCACTCCCGGCCCAGATCGCTGACAGGCTCGCGTCATTGACGTTACCGACGACCTGCTTGCCCGCGAAGTCCTGATCGCAGGCGGCGACTGATCCGTCGGCGAGCACCATGCAGCGTGTATTCAAGCGGCGGCACGAGACGCGGCGGGGTGGGGCCATGGTCATCACCGCACGGTCGGGGAGTTGGCCCGCACAGTGCGTGTGGCCGCCGATGACGGCCGATCCGGCGACGCGCAGCCAGTGGTCGTAGAACGCCTCCATCTCGCCGAAGTTCTCGCGGGCCTTGACCATCTCCGGGACGACGAACGGGCGCACCAAGCCACGTTCGCGGCGATAGCGCCCCAGCGCATCGATGCGTGCGTTGACGTGCTCGAAGCCGTCGTGGGCGTGCACGGCCTCGTACGTCTCGCGCGAGTGGGCGTCCAGCGTGACGGTCACGATGTCGACGCGGTGCTCGGCCAGCATGCGGATCGCCTCGTCGTCAAGGGCCAGCCCGTTCGTACGAACGGCCAGACCGAAGACGCCGGCCGCATCGTCCCCGCCACGCGGCCGACAGGCGTCGAGGATCTCGCCGAACGCCGGATGCAGCAGCGGCTCACCGAACCCGCCGAGCACGAGCAGTGAGTCATCGAAACGCCGCAGTTCGTCGACGATCCGGCGCACGACGGCGACGTCGATCGGCCCGCGGCGCGGCACGACGCTGCCGCGCGGGCGCAGCGTCGTCTCGGACAGTTGGTCTTCGGTGGTCAGCTCGACTTCGACCTCGCGCGGCAACTCGCCGCACGTCATCGGTTGTTCTGCCAATGCCCGGCACACGTCTTCGGCCGTCGCATCGTCGGGCACCGCGTCGAGCAGGCCCCGCATCGTCGCGACCGCACGATGCGTATCGGCGATGAGTCGAACCGCGGTGTAGGCGACCGTGTTCGGCGTCTGATAGCAGTACGGCCGGTTGAGGTACCCGCCGCTCGGGTGTTCGGGCTTGTAAGCGAGCAGCGCACCGGGCGGCACACCGCCCGAGGCGAGTTCCTCGAGCAGGTCCGGGCGGGCGATCCATCCGGCCAGGCCGGGCGGGGCCGGCGTGAACGTCATCCGCATATCGTCGGCGATCGGCTCGTGATGCTCGATCATGGCGTCGAGCAACACCGGGTCGACGAGTGCAGCCGCGGCCGGCACGACCAGGACAGCCTCGGCATTCTCGCGACGACCCAGCGCGGCAAGCACCCCCGCATGGGTCTGCTCGTCGAACCAACACGCCCCCGCGATCCCGCCGCGCCAGCCGTCGAGTGACCACTTGCGGGCCACGCGAATCAGCTCCTGCCATGGCGGCGTGCCCGCTTCGTGCGTCTCGATCCGAACCGAGTCACCGTTAACGAACGCGGCGGCCCGATCACGCTGAGCGCCGGACACGACCAAGTGCACCGAGTCGACCCGCCGGCACCGCGCAACCCGCCCCAACGTGCGGCGCAGCACCGCCGTGCCGTTCAGGTCGTCGGCCAACCGACTGGCCGTACCCAGCGGCGAACGGTCAAAGTCAGCCTCGATGATGGCAATGGTCTTCACGAATCGCCACGTCTTTCCATGTTGCCATGTCAATCGGGCGGCATCGCCGCGCGGGTGCCCCATCCTTGGCTCGCCGAGGGCGAGACTAGGGTGGGGGACTGATGCGCAAGACACGTGGGCCGTATCAGTCCCCCACCCTTCGCAAACAGCCGCGAAGGATGGGGCACCCACCTGAGCCACGGCGGCGCGGCGCTTGGCCATGCGGTCAGACGCGTCACGTTACTCGGCATCATTCGACATCTCCGAGGGCGCGATCGAACCGGTCGAGGGCTTCTTGCACGATGGTCGCCACGTCGTCGGCTCCCTCTTTCAGCGAGCTGATGAAATCCACGTCGCGCCTGAGCTGACGACGAGCGCGCTCCGGGCCGTCGTCGGCCAGCGCGTGAATGTGCCGGTCCGCCGAGTATCGCCGCAGCTCGGCCAGTTGCGCCGCAGCCGACACCATGAGGCAAACCCGCTCGTGCTGGTGCACTCGGGTGCGCAGGGCATCCACGCGCGTCACCGCCCGGTTGAACTCGCGTGGCCGGTCGATCAGCCCCTGCATCTCCTCGAGCACCTCGAGCGTCTGCGTGCACAGGTCGCGGAACCCGTCGAACTCATCGAGTCGCGCCCGCAGCACGTCGCGAGCGGCGGCCTGCCGTTCGGCGGCGCGCCCGTCCGTGTCCGTCGGCACGCGCCGCAGTGAATCGGAGATCGGGTTCGTGCAGTAGCGCCCGATTGCATCGGCGAACGTCATGCACTGCGTGCCACGCTTCCTCGCGCCGCCCTCCGTCGCATCGATGACCGTAGTCCGGCTGCCCGCGAAGTCGCGCTCGAACTGCTGCAGGTACGTGAACATCTGCTCGTCGCTGTAGATGCGGTTGCCGTCGATATCGTCGACCGGGCGAAGGATCTTGCGACCGCGCACGATGCGCTCCCACTCGAGCATCTCGAGCGTGCGAAACCGGTTCGTCTCCGGCCGCCACAGGTCGTGCATGGCCACGCCCGGCGCGTAGTACACGCCGCCGGTGAAGCCGAGGTCCTGACCGATGAAGATGACCGGGTCGCAACCGAGATACTCAGCCAAATAGAAAGCCAAGTGGGCGACGGTTGCCCCGGCCGTCAAGCCATCGCGACCGGCCCACTCGTCCCCGAGGCACAAGCGGGCGAACGAGTTGTCCAGCATCCGCACCGGCCCGGGAAACGCGTCGATCGTGTGCCACGAGGCCTTGGGCTCGGCCACCAGGCACGTCGCCCCGGTGTCCGGGACGCCCTCGAAGAACTTCCGCGACAGCTCGTGGAAGTCGAGCGAGGTGACGAAGTCCGGCGTGATGCCCATCTCGAGCAGCGGTTTGAACATGGTCTGCACCGAGATGATGACGGCCCCGTCGCGGGCGTCGGCCAACCGGTGGGCGTTCTTACGAATCGACGGGCCGGCCGAGACGATGACCGCGGGGTGACCGCGGTACAACCCGTGCAGGCCGTTGATGCCCGGAGTGGCCACGTAAGTCGGCAGGTTGTTGGCCACGTTCCGGCACGTGATGCGGGCGTTGGCGGCCAGCGTGACCAGCGACATGCGACAATAGGCGAAGTAGTCGGTCAGCAGGTTCCGCATCTCGGCCTGGAACCCTCCGGCCGTCTGCTCCGAAGGCGGGTGGGCAACGAACTTCGCCCCGAGCATCATCGTCGTGTTGAGGTTGCTGAGCTTCTCGTGCAGCGGACCCGGATCGGTATCGGTCAGGAACACGCACCGCTTCGATTCGAGCAGCTCGTGCAGGTCGACGTGCTCGAAGGCCGTCTCGAGCAACGCAAGATCCGGTTCGGTGACGAGCAGGAACGCGTCGCCCTTGAGCTGTTTGTGAAGCTCGCGGGCGTGGTAGCCGAGACCGAAGCCGCTGAGCACGAAGCAGAAGGTCTCCTCGAGGTCGAGGCCCGACACGACGCGCCGGGCCTCCTTGATCGGGTCGTAGCGGCTGTGCAGGTAGATGCGCCGTCCGTCGGGTGTGACGACCGCGGCCGTGGGTTCGCCGACGCGAGTCGCCTCGACGGGCAACCCGGCGTCGAGCGGCAGATCGTCGATCCGCTGAGCCAGCTTGGCATCACTGCGCCACAACGCCGCCATGTTGCGCAGGAACACGTCCGAATCGGGCGCAAGACCAGATGATTCGGCGGCAGGTGCGGAAGCGACTGCGAGTTGCGGCTGGTCCATCGTCGCGTCCATGCGGGACCGGGGAGGCGACAGTCCTTCTCCGGGCGTCACCTTCACCCGGAAGATACGCGCCGCGAGGGGTGAGCGTCAACTGGACAGTACGAGCGAAGTCAATGAGCTCTCATCGTTACTTGTTGCGCTTCCGGTGGAGAATGCCGGACGTGTGGATGGCCGGCCCGATTCAGGTGAGCGCCCCCTCCATCGTGGGTGCATCTCAAATTCGGTGGCAGCCGGGTGCCACGGGCAGCTTGCCTGCCCGTGCTCACCACACCTGGACCGCGGGAAACACTGGCGGGCAAGCCGCCAGTGGCACGCATCACGTGTGGTGGTGCCACGATTCATGAGATGCACCCCTCCATCGTAGCGCGAGGGATTCGGATTTGACAAGCGACCGCACGGTCGGTACGATCCTACTGGCCGATTTCCTTAGATAGAGAGAGCTTGATCACGGCCAGGCAATTGATGGCTTTGGCAGATGCACCGCGCGTTTGACACATCCCGCCTGTAGAGCCCTCGGAAAGTATGATTCCATGAGATTTGATGACCTGCGGCTCAACGAGCCGCTTCTGGATGCGGTTCGTACCGCTGGCTATGAGACCCCGACGCCGATCCAGGCCCGGGCCATTCCGTTGATCCTCGACGGACAGGACGTTCTGGCGTCTGCCCAGACCGGCACGGGCAAGACGGCGGCATTCGCCCTGCCGATCCTGCAGCGATTGGGCACCGATCACTCGCCGAGGGGCAGAAACGGTGGGCGGCCCGTTGTACGAAAGATACGGGCCCTGGTGCTGGCCCCGACGCGTGAGCTGGCCCAGCAGATTTCGGATAGCTTCTCGACCTACGGGCGATCCGGTGGATTGAAGCACACGGTCGTTTACGGCGGGGTCAACAAGAACCCGCAGACACGCGTTCTGCGGGGTGGGGTGGAGATCCTGGTCGCCACGCCGGGTCGCTTGCTGGACCACATGTCTGACGGCACCATCACGCTCGGCTCCGTCGAGGTACTGGTTCTGGATGAAGCCGATCGCATGTTGGACATGGGCTTCCTGCCGGACATCCGGCGGATTCTGGCGAAGGTCCCCAAGCAGCGGCAGACCCTGCTGCTGTCGGCTACGATGCCGTCTTCTATTCGAGATCTTGCCAAGGACATCTTGAAGAACCCCGTATCGGTAGAGGTAGCGCGGGTGTCCGCTCCGGCGGAGACCGTCGAGCACTGGTCCTATCGTGTGGAGAAGAGGGAAAAGCCGTCCCTGCTTTGCAGCATCCTGGAGAACACGCCCTACTCGAGGGCCCTGGTGTTCACACGCACCAAGCACGGTGCGGACAAGGTCGTCCGCCATCTGACCCGTGCCGGCGTCTCCGCGGCCGCGATTCACGGCAACAAGAGCCAGAACGTCCGGACGCGCACGCTCGCCGGTTTTCGGTCGGGCAAGACGGGCGTACTGGTCGCCACGGATATCGCCGCCCGTGGGCTGGACATCGATGACGTTTCTCACATTATCAACTATGATCTGACCACCGAACCGGAGACCTACGTTCATCGCATCGGCAGAACCGGCCGCGCCGGAGCAAGCGGAACGGCGCTGTCCTTCGTCAGCAGCGAAGACCACGACAGCCTCCGCGCCATCGAACGCCTGATTCGCACCCCGCTGCAACCCGCGGCGGACCTCCCAGGGTACGTCGCCCCGAAGGAGGCCGTTGTGCGAACCAACGGCAACACACGCACGGGCTCGCGCGGGAGCGGCGGCATTGGCAGGCACAGACATCGCTTCGCCACCAAGAACGGCGCTCGCCGCCGACCCGGTCGCAGTCGACGCGTGACCCGGAGGTAGGCGCCCGGCCCCCTCACGCACCGGGCGGCCTGCGAGGCGCAAGCCGCTGCTTGCATTATTCGGTGCAGTAGAGATTGCCGTCGGCACAGCCGACGAGGATGTCGAGTCCGCCGTCACCGTCCGCATCACAGGCGATCGGGGCACCGAGGGCGGCGGGCGAGCCCGATCTGCAGAAAGCGGGCCCGCAACTCCACCGCGAAACGCGAACCGACGACCAGCGGACCCGGACGCGAGACCTCTGCATATCCCGGCTGCCCGTCCTCGCCGTCTTCGACGTGAAGTGCCTCGCCGCGAACGACGATCCGCCCGTCGTGCTTCTTGTCCCGGCTGTCCGCAAAGCGCCACCCGCTCGCTTCCCCCTGCGACCAGTCGGCCACCTCGCGCGGGGACAACGTGTCGTCGCGCCGTCCCGTATCTGCACGCAGCAGGATGAGCGCCGCAATAACGACCCAACGGCCCGGTGCGGCCCTCTGCGACCACCTACACGCGATCTCCACCGGCTTGTACATAATGCTTTTCCAGACAGAAGGTTCCGTACGGCAGCACGCCTGCCACTCGTGGATTCCGCCCGGCCTCGGGCGGATTGTCAAGGCACTTCGAGCGGCAACCATGGAATCGCGTGGGCTGGATCGCCGGCGAAGCCGGCCGCCACGGTCGCCCACTGGCGTCGCGGGAAGCGCGTCCAACTTGGTCTAGTACCCCCAGGCTACCCGTGCCCGGTCGTCTCACCGGAATCCGGAGAACTGTGCAGCGATCAGTGCCCGGTGGGCACGCCTGAGCCGCAACCCATTCGTTTCGTCACAAGGTCCTGGTTTTCTTGTTGCGTTCGGGTTCCGGCGCGGTATGCTCCAGCCGGTGCGGCGAAGAAGATTCACCTTTGCTCGATATTGATCCGCTCGCCCATCAAGGCTGTTCGCGCTGTGCGAGCACGAGACGGTTTTGTCCGATTAGGGAGGATGAGGAGATGACCGGACGGATTCTCGGGGCAACGGTTCTTGTGGCTATCGTGGCCGGCGCGGGTACGGCACAGGCGTCGCTCGCCCCCCCCACCTACAACGTGAACACAGACCTCGACCTTGACGTGGAGTGGATCTGGACGCTCGACGACGAGGATCTGAACCTTTCGTTCATGTCACCCGGACCGGAGCACTGGTCGATCGACCTTGATCTCTCCTTCCTCACCGATGACGAGAACGGCTTCGGTTCCGTGGGAGCAACGGTGACACACCTTACCGACTTCGGCAGCGGCGCCGGCGGATCCGCGGGCATGTCGGTGAACTTTGCGGTCTTCAATGGCACGGCCACGACGGAGAGCGAGACCGGCTCCGCCCCACACCCAACTGTCGCAGTGAGCGACGCGTATCAGTTGTTCCTGACGCCGGTTGCGGGGCACGATTTCACCGCGCTGCTCAGGATCACCGGGTCACACCCTTCGGACGATCCGGCGATTCCCACACCCAGCGCAGCCGTTCTGGCGGTGATAGGGATTGGAATTGCGCGCCGGCTGCGCCGGCAGCGTCAATAGCGGACCACGCCCGACTCATCGCATCCGGTGCCCGATCCCTTGTTGTCCTCGTCGGGACACGCGTCACATGCGTCGCCGATCTCGTCGCGGTCTCGGTCTGCCTGATCGAGGTTGGGCACGAACTCGCAGTTGTCGCAGAGATCACCGCCGCCGCCACGATGGGCGACCCGTGTCGTTGGTCGATTCGGATGGTTCTACGCAATCGCCGTGCGACGCCTCGCCCACACGAGCGTCCCCGCCGTCAGCACGAGTAAGGCCATCGTAACCATCCCCCATTCGGAGACGGCGGGCACCGGAGCTTGCTCCTGCTCGGCAACTGCTGCGACACGGAACCCCTGGGCGGAGTTCTCGTTCGACGGGTAGACGGAGTAGCGATACGACGCGCGCAGGAACTGGACGGTTTCCGAGTAGTGCCCGCCCCGCATGCCACGATTGAAGTCGAAGGGTATGCCCGGGATGAGAGCTTCATTCCACTCCCACAGGTTCGCGGCCTGATCGAACGTGCCGTAAGGGCTCTCGGAGTTCTGGAACTCGCCGACGACCGTGGTGTAGTACGTGCCCGAGTCGAGGGGCAGGACCCACGGGGCCGTGTTGTAGTTGGCATTGTTGCCGGAGGCATCGGCCATATCTTGATCCCTTCGTAAAAACCCCCTCGTTTTCGAGCGAAGGGACACTTGGCGG
>CAYMME010000394.1:0-8831 GCA_964391465.1 uncultured Planctomycetales bacterium | reverse complement strand
GTTGATGCTGTGGATGCCCGCCCGCAGGGCCCGCGTCGTCAGCGAGAACGCATCGCACAACGTCTCGTGCTCAACGCACTTCAGGCACCGCACGACTAGCGGCATTGCCTCACCCCATATTGCGAGCGACCGGCGGATGCGCCGCTTCTCGCGTTCGGCTTCGCGTACGATCTCACTTGTGTCACTCAACATCGTCGGGTCCTTTGTCCATCTCGCGCGGCGCGATGCCGACCACCTTCGGGATCGGCCGATCCTCGGGCGTGCCGATGACGGGCTGGAGGTCGAGCCCGTACAGCCTCCGTATTCTGTCCGAAATCTTGAGTGCGCGGTCGACCGCCTTGAGGTCGCCCGCCTGGACCTTGGTTGCGATGCGCGCGAGCAGCTTGTGTAACCTCTCGGCCTCGAGCTGACGCATGAGTCGCGCCTCTTTGACTTCTTTCGCATGCAGCTCTTCGAGGCTTCGCCTGATGTCGGTGTAGGCCGTCGCGACGGACACGCCGAGCGCCTTGGCGATCTCCCTGTACGAGCAGCCAGCCTTCCGCAGTTCAAGCGCTCGAGGTCGGCGGTCTGCCGCTCGCTCACGTCGGCCGGGATGTTGTTCGTGTCGTGGCACACTCTTCACCGCTCGTTCGTGTCTTTGGCGTTCGCCTTCTTGGGCATCAGAATGGCAACCCCTCTTCGACGGGTTCGACGGGGCCCGTCCAGTCTTCGAGCCGGAGATCCTCTTCCCCGAAGTCGATGACGGTTCCACCGGCAAGCCTCGATCCGATCCGGTCGTCGTACAGGGCCGTCAACTCGCCGAGCTTCAGGTTGGTGACGATGACGGTTGGCTGGGCCGGCCGGTATTCGAGGCATTTGTACAAGACTTCGTACTGCGTTTCGGTCGGACGATCTCGCACGCCTACCTCATCGAGCACCGCGACGTGCGCCGATTTCCACCGCCGGTACAACTCCGGAGCATGCACAGGCCGAGTGCCATCGAGGAGCCGGCCACCCTTCGCCATCCCGACCTTCTCGCAAAGCTCGGGGTACAGCACGTAGCAAAGCCGAGCCGCCGGTAGCATGGCGTCGAGGATCAACAGGGAGGTACAGGTTTTGCCGGTGCCGGGCTTGCCTGTGAACACGGCCGGCCACGGGTGCGTGCCGCGGGCAAGAGCGCCGATCCGCTCGACAATTCGGGTGGGCACTCGCTCGATGTGCCGCTCGATCTCGGGCCGGTAGGGACACTTGCGTCTCCCGTCCCGTGGTCGGAAGCCAAGTTGCTGGTGCGTGCCCAGCTCACACGGTGCGTCTACGCTGGATATCATCCCAATACTCCTTCGTTCGCTGGTGGAGCTTCCCCGGGCGGTCCGCCTGCCCGTTGCCATCCTTCGGTTCGAAGAAACCCTGCCAACCCTGCTCGATGCTCCGGCGGATCGATGCGACAGCCCGCTCCGGCCCCCACTTGGCGAGTTTGCGAAGCTGGGCCTGGATGGTGGTTGGCTTCAGGGGGTGGCGAATCTCCTTGCGATGCTGCTCCCATTCCACCCAAGCGGCTCGAAAGTCCTCCGTGTCGAGGTCTTCGGGGATGTCCGGCAAAGCCGGGGCTGGTCGCCTTCGAGCGCGCACTCGCGCTTCAGCTTGGTGGTCGATCTCCCCCCTGGGGGGCAGGGGGGTCTGTTCCTTCTTCTGTTTCTTCTCTGTTCCCGTCTGGCGCCCGTTGACCGTTTCATGCGCGCCCGTTGACCGTTTGGCAGTACGGGCGTTGACCGTTTGACCCTCCGGAACAGTCGCCGTGCGTTGACCGTTAACAGTCTTCACTCGTTGACCGTTCGCCAGCGTGTACCGGTTCGGATGCGTCGCGCCGCCGCCTCGGTGAACGGTCACGGCACCGATCCCTTCGAGCCGCCGGATTGCCACGCACACCGCCTGCCGGGTCAATCCGGTCAGTGTGGTGATCCGCCGGAGGCTTGGCGCCGCCTCGAAGTCGCGTCCGGCGTGTGCTACCAGTGCGAGGTAGACCTTGGTGTCCGCTGGCTTCATCGCTCGAATGATCCCGTCGTTGACCGCCGCGTACGGCGCTCGTCCAAACTGGTCTGCACCATCACTCACCGCTCTCCCCCTACGTTCCCATCTGGACCGCGACGCCTTTGCGGCGCAACTCCATGGCGATGACGGGCAGGTAGTCCTCGGGAATGATCCGCCGGCCCGAGATGATCGGGCACAGGTCCTCGCGCAGCCGACGTTCATAGAAGAGCTGGGTCACCTGCGCCGGCCGGACGCCCAATCGCCGAGCCACATCGCCAACCCCGAGCAATAGTGCCAAGGTCTCCGCCATCCCTGTTCTCCGTGCGTGGGTCTTCGATGGTCGTCACCACAACGGCGACGAATCTGTCTCACACAAACCGGATGCGGCGGATGGGGGGCGGACGTCCGCGCGGATCGGCGTTCCTGATGGCGCCAGAGGGGGGCGGATTTTTCTCAGGAATCCGGTTTCGTCCGGTCAGGCGACGTGAGGGGTACGGTCAGCGCTGCTTTCTGGGTGAGTCGATCTGCTTGTGCGAAACGACACTCGGAGCTTCACGGCCATGTCGTGGCGAGTTCTTCTGTGTGCTGTAGTGTTCGCGCGCTCGTCGGACGTACCGGGCCCAAGTGTCGAAGCTTGGCGGAAGGCCGTACTCGTCCGGCCCGTTCTCCTCGAGCCAGTCGTAGGCCTCGCGGTCTGATGGGTCCCCGCCGATCCTGTCGACCGCAAGCTTGTGCGCGAGGTACGCCTGCTCGACCCTCTTGGGCAACTGCTCGGCTCCGTTGGAGCCTTCGGTTGCCGCCGCTTCGATCGCGTCCCCTGCGGGCAGGTCCGCGGCTGGTGCTTCCGCTTCGATGATCTCCGCGAGCTTGACCACAGCCGTCTCGATCGCGGCGATCAGCCTCGGGTCGATCTCGTCAGGGCCTTCGTCGGCCGGGTCGATCACCACATGCCCCCCCGACAGAACCACCTCGCCCCAGGGCTGCGCCGAGAGCACTGCATCGAGTGATTCGTAGAGCCAACGCACGTACGTGCCAATGTCCATGAAGCCGTGCCAGCCGCGGACGCCGGACGCGGGATGCTCGCCGAGCTTCCGTGTCGGCCGGTTCGGATGCAAGGATTGCTCGAGGTCTTGGGCGGCCAGCACGACAGTCAAAAAGCCCGTGCCCGGGAATCCCGGCAGATTCGCCGGGCAGTCCGGGTCGCCCTTGACCCGCAGGTTGTTGCGGAGCGCGCGCGCGAACTTCGCGGCTGCACGGGCGATCCGCATGAGCTGCTCGGTTGTGGGGGAACGATCTGATTTTGACATGGCCATCATCCCTGCCGGGCAGCGTCGCCCGACGCCGTGCGTGGATGATGGAAAACGCACGACGCCGGGAAACGCATCATGGCGGGAGCTACCCACCGTCCCGGTCAGTCAAACATACCCGCGGTCATCGCGGGTGCAAGTCTCCGTCACCGGTCGCGCGTGCAGGATTCGTGCTGCGCCAGTCCCAATCCAGCACCGTGCAGCACCATCCGGCACAGTTTCCGAACCGCCAACGTATGCGGATACGGCCTGTTTCATGTATAAATGACACTTCTCGTGAGTTGTTCGAACACTTCGGCGTAGGGGCCCAGATCCAGTGCCCGGGCGACATCGAACGCCCCCAGCGACTCGGACAGGACCGCGGCCGTCTTGATCGCCGTTCCTTCGACGATGCCCTCGTAGGGCGTGCGGTCCAACTGCGAGCGATGACAGCAGGTTGCGTCGATCTTGGCTTGCAGGGCTTCGCGACTCATCGGGACGACGATGTCCGGGCGGGGCATCATCGGCGACCATGGCGAGTCGTAGGCCCACAGGTCGTACTCGCCGACGTGACGGGAATCCACGACCTTGCGCACCAGTTCGGAGGCCAGACGGTGCGTCTGGTGCAACTCGTACCGACCGGGCACGATGAGCAACCGGCGCGGCCCGCCCGCCCGCAGATCGGACAGCAACTCGGACAGTCTCTGCTCGTCGTCGTCGGTCAGGATGTGCTCGTGGTAGATTTCGAGATCGAGAAAGTGGGAGACGAAGCCCAGGAGGGTCGCCTCGCCCTCGACCTCCTGCCGGCGAATCGCCGTTCGGCATCGCGCGAGGAATTCGCGATCCTCGTGGCTGAGGGCGTTGGAGCGGTTGCCTTCGAGCAGCGTGCGGATGCGCCGCGTGTCTTCTTCGGGCCACGGAATCGATGCCGGCTCGTCGTCGATGATTCGCTTCAAGTACGTCTCGGTGACACCGCGATACCCGGAAGTCATGACCAAGACATGGGTTCGGCACCGCCCGGCCAGCTCCTGCGAGATCCGATAGAGGAGCCCGCCGGCCGCGATGCAGCTATCGTCCGGGTGCGGCGCGATCACGGCCACGACGTGATACGGAAACGCCTCGATCAAGGGGCACTTCGTGATCATGGCGTCAGTATACCCCCGGACGCGCCGGGGCACACGGAGGACGTCCGTCCGGCCCGTTGCCCGGCGAATCGTCAACTTCATGAGCCTCACGTTCTGTATCTGGGAGCCGTCTGATAACGGTGGTTCTCGGCAGGGCTAGCACAGATTCGCGAGGTCGTGCTTGCCCGGGCCGTGTGGCTGGACGATAATCCGTGTGTCGACAGTTGGATGCAGAGGAGGTGTGTGGATGTCGAAGGTGCGCGCGCGTGTGAGCGCCAGGAGTCAAGCGGATGGGCGGGCATCGGTGGACAAAGGAAAGCTCAGGCTCACCGGTTTGGTGACGTGTGTGGTCGTCGCGGGAACCGGCGTCTCGTCGTGGGCGGGCGGTCCCTACGTGCTAACGGATCACAAGAAGCCCGTTCAGTCGGTCGCGTTCTCTCCGAACGGCAAGGTGTTTGCCAGCGGGGATACGACGGGGCTGGTCGGGTTTTGGGACGTTCAGACGAGGCGTCGCCTCGATTCGCCGCGCCGTACCATCGCCAACGGTCGCTGTATCGCGTTCTCGCCCGACGGCAAGACGCTCGCTGCGGGTACTTGGGATCGCCAGATCATCCTGTGGGATGTGGACAGGGTGATGCGGCGCGGCATTCTCGGACAGCACGGTGCTTACGTGACGGGCGTGGCTTTCTCCCCGGACGGGAAGCTGTTGGCCTCAGTCGCGGGCAACCCGCAGCAGGGTGCTGTGCCGGGAGAACTGAGGCTGTGGGACGTGGAAGCGAAGAAGGAGGTCGCCACGCTCGAGGGTCACTCGGCCGGTATTTGGGCCGTGGCTTTCTCCCCGGACGGAAAGACGCTGGCGACGGCCAGCGACGACAAGACGGCCAGGCTGTGGGACGTGGAGGCGAAGAAGGAACGGGCCACGCTTGTCGGGCACAAGAAGTGGCTGTCGTCCGTCGCCATCTCTGCGGACGGCAAGACCGTGGCTACGGGAAGTTGGGACAAGACCATCAAGCTCTGGGATTCGGAGACCGGCGAAGAACTGCGAACGATCGTAGGGCACCTGGACGAAGTGCTCTGTGTGGCATTCCTGCCTGACGGAAAGACCGTGGCGAGCGGTGGTTCGGACAAGACCGTTCGGTTGTGGGATGTTGCCACCGGCGAGCAGAAGCGGGCACTGCGGAAGTACAAGCAGGCCGTTTTGTGTCTGGCCGTCTCTCCGGACGGGAGCATGCTGGTCAGCGGAACGAACGACAAAGCCGTGTGGCTGTGGGAACTGTCCGACAAGCCCTGAAGCGGTTCGCCTCGCCGTCGATGCGACGCGGCGGATTGCGTCTCCGCAGTGAAGCCGTCGCGTTGCGTTCCGTCGCGCCCGGCGTTTCGCTGATTCCTACCGATTCCGGCTGGTCATTTCCGTAATGTGCCGTCGCGCCAAAGCTGCGATCTCTTCCTCGGCGAGTCGCGGCAGGTAGGCCGCTCGCATCTTGAAGCCATAGAGGCGGCTGATCTTCACATCGGGGATGAACCATTGGAAGTCCCAGGCGGGGTTCGTCCTTCCGCCGCCCGTCGGTGACTGCGTCATTCGGATTCGATCCTCCGGCCGGAACATGTAGACCAAGGCCATGCCGTGGCTCGTTCCGAAGTAGAAGGGCTCCGTGTAGCGGTATCGCGAGAAGCCGAAGAGGAGATTGCCGGCCGGCAGCTCGTCGTCTCGTCCGAACACGCGCGTGTCGTCGTGAGCGCGGTGGGTGCACAGCACGCCGTGCCTCGGCGTGAATGCCGTGATCCAACGCGGCTCGGAGTCCGTGTTGCTGTAGCCGCGGAAGGTAATCGCCTTGGACTCCGGCCAATCGATGTAGCTCGCCCAGAAGAAGCCCACGTAGCCGTGCTTGTACACGCCCTCCGTTGCGATGCAGTGGAAGGTCATCTCGATGACGCCGTCGTCGAGCAACTCGAATCGCGTGCAGCTCTCGACTTTCCAGGTCGGGGTCGGCGGTTGGTGCAGTTCGACGGTGTGCGTGTTGATGCGCCGAAGCTGCATGGGCCGGTTTCGCGGCTCGAAGAAGACCTTGCGGTCCTTCATGCGAGATGAGCCGTCGTGTATGTGTTCGAGGTTCAGTCCCGCGTATTTCGAGACGTACATGTTGGCGTCGCGATCGCGGTGGCGAAGCTCGGATACGCCGTTGTAGCCCGCCCGATGCGTGTCGCCGTAGGCTCGGTTGTCGGCGACGACGATCTTCAGCGGCCCGCGCTCGAGGGTGATGTGTCCGGCTTCGATGACGGAGTGGGAGATCGCCGGGTGCGAGAGCGTCGTTTGCCCGGGTGGTGCGGTGGGTTCCGCACCCAGACCGCCGGATGCGATGACCACGACACTGCTCAGGCCCGCGACTGCGGTCACGCGCCGTCGCCCTCCAACCGTGCCCCGGACGGCGTCCATGATCGAACCTCCAGTATCGGCATGTACCTCAGCCTGACGGGCGGGACCCGTGTCGCCCGGGTCAGGTGACGGTGCCGAGCGAGCTGAGGAGCAGGCTCGAGAGCACCGAGGCAATCGTGTCGCCGATGCCGGCGAGGATGGCGTCCGTGAACAGTTGGGCCGGGCTGACCGTGCAGTTGCCCAGCACGAGGCCGCCGGCCAACAGCGGCATGAAGCGTGAGATCCGTTTCATCGTGTCCCTCATTGGGTTGGTGGCTCGAGACGACTCTGGCGCCGGCGAAGGGCGACCAAGCGCCGTCATTGGGCCCGAACCCCGCCCGGATGTCAAGGTCGCGGCTCCGGGCGTCCGCGTCAAAACGACATTTCGATGCGTGCTCCCGCCACCACTGCGTCCCGGCCCGCGCCGCCGGGGTTGACGATGTAGTGCAGGTCCGGCTTGACGGTGATGAACTTCGTGAGTCGCAGGGCATAGAGGATCTCGATGGCCGTTTCCGAGAACCGCTGCTCCAGGGACTGCACCCGGCCGCTCAGGCTCACGTGATGGATCCCGAGCCCGAGGACATCGTCGTCCCGACCGGGCAGGAGCCCCACGAACTGGAGGCCGCCGCCGTAGTGCTGCGTGATCTCGTTGTACTCTGAGGGGGCCCACCCGAACTGGAAGAACGCGCCCAACCCTTGCTCATCCTCGTCGTCCGCGGGGTTCTCCTTGCGGAGCAACTGGTCAAACACCAAGTAGACCCCCGAGTTGCCGCGATGGGTGCGGGCCGGCAGTCTGCCGTCCCGATCGTCGAAGAGTACTTCCCACTCGCCGCTGTGGTAGTGCCCGCCCACGCGGTACGTCCCGGGCAGGTCCCGCTGGCCGAGAAGGTCGAGTCGTGGGTGCAAGCCCATCTCGGCGATCACGAATGCGTCATCCGGTCGGTGGAACGCCGTGTCGGACCCGCTGCGGGTCCCCGTGCCAAGGGCGTCGTACACTGCTGCCCGGGCATACCAAGCGTCGACGGGTTCGACCGAGACCATCACACCGAGGGCCGGATCCGGCCAGGTGGGAAACGGAATCGTGGGTGAGAACCCGGGCGACGAGTGAACGAACTCGCCGCCGTAGTCGGGCGCGGCGAATTCATTGTTCGCGTCCATCTTACCCGCCTTGATGCGCACGGCTCCGTCGAAGAGAGAATGCTCGTACCAGAACTCGTAGAGGCGGGTGCGATTCGGAGCATCGCTGTTGTTCAAGGCTTGCAGGTCGCCGACGTGGCGCTCCGTGATGTCGCGGCCGTGGTTCTCGAACATGCTGGCGAAGATCGTTCCGTCTTCCCACAGGCCGACCCGTTCGGTGTCGACAGTGACATCGACACCCAACAACCCGCGGTACTGGTCGGCGTCGCTGGTGTTCAAGCCGCCACGGAAGTTGTGGAATACATCGGCCGTGTAGCTTGCGTCGAATGCGATGCCCACATCTTCGAGATGGGCTCGGGCGCCGGACCAGTCACCCGTGGCCCGCTCCCACGTCCGCCAGTCGGCCGGGCCGTCCTCGCCCAGCTTGCCGCCTGGTTTCACGGACGAAGCGTCCGATGCGGGGTCTCCTGCATGCGGGACCGCATCCGGTGGCAGTGGGTTCGCGTGGTGGTCGACGTCCTGTGCGGAGGCCGCCGCGACGGCCAAACACGGAGCCGCGAAGATGATGAGTTTCATACGTGTATACATTGAAGGTTACATGCCACAGAAAGCCATCATTATTCCGTTGTTCGGCCGACCGTCCACCCGCTCCGTCCAGCCCCATCGGTCGCCGAGTCCATCCGATACCGGTGGGACGCAGTGGGCCGGAGTGGGCCAGCCCTGGCCAACGCGACCTAAATGAGACGTCGTCTCAAATCCTGGCAGGAGTGTACATCCTTCCGGCGACGGGTCAAGCGGTTCCCGTCCACCTAGTGTGGTGTCTCAGAGTTGTCGAGGCTTATCTGATCCGAACCGCGCCCGTTA
>CAYMME010000393.1:7191-8835 GCA_964391465.1 uncultured Planctomycetales bacterium | reverse complement strand
AACGTAGACCCGGTTCCCGATCCGGGCTCCGCGCTTTCGCAACAGCCATAGTTTCGGCCGATTGAACGGCAGCGCGAGCACCAGTTCCATGATCCCGGCCCACAGATAGAACCAGAGCCTCTTGACGAGCGGTCCATCGCAAACGCAGAATCCCGTCGGACTGGACGGATGACAGGTCGGATGCGCAAAGACTCGGTCGTTCGTCCTGCCCGACAGGAACTCACCGAGGCGCTTCCTGGCCTCTCGAAGCTCCGGCTCACCGACACTGTCCATGTTCAACTGCCTCGTCGAAGTAGAATCTCTCATCCTGCATTCGGTAGAAGATGTTGTACGCGCACGCCGGGATCATTCGTCCGTCGCTGTCCGGGACCTGGTCCGGACACGCGACGAGGCGAGCAAGATCCAGTGTGTCCTCGTCCATATGCGCGTGCACGTACACGGTCAGCACACTCTCCTCGGCGATCCGTTGACGTTCGAATTCGGAAACCGTGCTGCCCGGCGGATACATTCGCGAGAGCAGGCCCTTCAGCTCTCGCAACAGGCTCGGGTCGGCCTCCTCAGCCCAGAGGCGATCGAGGGCCGTCCGAAGCGTCTCGAAGGTTTCGGCCGTCGGCCGCAGCAAGTAACCGCCGACAAGCATGTCGCGGAGTTGCGAAACCGTGACGAAGTCGGTGAAGGACCGGTACCCTCCGTTGGTCTTGAGGTAATAGGCGACGCTGTAGCACAGCGGATGAGCGGCCGGGTGGGGAAAGAAGTGGTCGCGTCGCATCTCGCCGCGCGTGGCCTCCTCGATCGCGCGGGCGGCGCCGTCGAGAGGCAGATGGTGACGCGGCGAAAACGCCCCTCCGCCGCGACCGGTGAAGGTCATGTTCTGCACCGTAATGCTGCGCACGACCGAGTGGGTTCCGGCCAGGGCAATGATGTCGCCGATTTCGTCCTCGTTCACACTCCGGCTCATCACGTTGAGCAGGGTCGTCCCGACGCCGAACCGCTCCAGGTTCTCGAGGGCCTTGCGTTTGACGCCCACCACATCGCGCCCGTGCAGCGTCACGGAAGCTGCACGTCGGAGTGTGTGAAACGAGAGGATGACATAGACACCCAGCTCGGCCAGTTTCTCACACATCGCTTCATCCTTAGCCAACAGCAGGCCGTTCGAGTTCACCGTCACGCGGCCTATCTCCGGCCGTCGACATTCCTCGAGCAGAGACACGATGTGTGGATGGAGCATGGGCTCGCCGCCCGTCACGTTGACCAGATCCACAGAGCCCGCCCCTTCGATCACGCGGTCCAGGAGCGACTTCAGCTCGTCGCGCGACATATGGTACGGTGCGTCCGGTCGGTTGTAGGTGAAGCAGATCGGGCAGTTCATGTTGCAGACGTTGGTCACCGAGAAGACCGGCAGATGGCAGGCGTTTGCATGGAACCCGCACGGACCGCAATCCCACGGACATCCCTTGCGCACTTCTCGATTGCCGATTGCCGGCTGCTTGCAGTGAACCGGCGCCTTGAGCGCGCTCGAGTACCATTCGACACTCTCGGCGATCATGGCACGAGCCGGACCGCACGCGGGACACAGCCGTTCCTGGTAGACGGCGCCGCGCTCCTCGTCCTCTAGCCATCCACGCGGCCGCCCTGGAACAGATC
>CAYMME010000393.1:0-7181 GCA_964391465.1 uncultured Planctomycetales bacterium | reverse complement strand
AGACGGCGCCGCGCTCCTCGAGGATCCGGCAAGGCACAAGAGAGCGACACTCCCGGCACATCCCCTGCACGGTTCCGAGATACGTGTATGGACGGGTCTTCCTCATGACTGGGCGGACGCGGGGTCAGAGATCTCGGAAAAGAGAATCCGCAGGTCGTCGGGATTGCCGTACTCGGCAAGCGGGACCGGCACCGCCAGACACCCCTGCCCGGCGGCGACCGAATCCGAACCGACAGTCGCCCGGCCGTCGAACAGGATGCCGTCCGCGCGATAGCTCCGCACCGTCGTATCCAGCGTAACCACCTCGCCGGGCCCCACCTGCCTGTCGAACCGGACGCGCTCCGCCCTGACGACCATGCCCATCTGAGTGAAGTCGGACGACAGGATGATCAGCCAGTTGCCGAGTTGAAGCAGGCTCTCCATGAGCAGCGTTTCCGGAAGCCGCTCCGCTCCTCCGAACGCAGTCTTCAGGTGGTACTCCTCGAAGGAAACGGTCTTGACACCGCGGATGCAACGCTGATGTTCCCACGATCGGATCCGGTCCACCATGCGGAACTTCATCAGATGCCCCCGTCGACGCGAATGGCCTGGGCGTTGATGTAGCTGCTGCGATCGCCGGCGAGGAACGCGACCAGTTCTGCGACCTCCTCCGGACACCCCGGCCGCGAGAGCGCACAGTACCGCTCGTACTCGGCCCGCTGCTTGTCCGGCACGTTGACACTCACACCTTCGGTCAACATGCCCGGCACCACCGCGTTGACCCGAACGTTGTACCGGCCGAACTCGCGGGCCAGGGCAAGCGTGAACCCCACCACGGCACTCTTGGCCGTGGCGTAGTGCACCGGCACCTCCAGCATCCGCATGCCGGCCAGCGAACCGATGTTGACGATCGAGCCGGCCTTGCGCCGCACCATACCCCGCGCGAACGCCTTGGTGACCAGGAACATCCCTTTGACGTTGACGTTCATGACCAGATCCCAGTCGCTCTCGTCGATCAGGGCAAACGGCAGCACCTGGGCCACGCCCGCATTGTTGACCAGGACGTCGACCGGGCCCATGTCGCGCGTGACCGTTTCACACACTTCAGCGACCGCCTCGCCGTCCGCCACGTCGAGCGCGTAGGACCGGATCCCCGCCCCGTCGGCGCCGGACGCCCGGTCCAAGCGCATCGCCTTCTCCGCGTTATTCAGATACGAATGGGCCACGCGGCAGCCTTCCCGCGCCAGGGCTTTGACCACCGCACCCCCGACCGCGCCACTGCCGCCGCTCACGAACGCCACCTTACCGCTCAGCATCACTCGTCTCCCGATCCGGATCCGTGAGCTTGCGCTGGATGAGATGCACGAAAACGGCCACCGTCAGAACGCCGGGAACCTCAGTCTTCTTGAGCCCCGGCCGCAGCTTCTCCGGTGGGACTTCGGGTAAGGCCTTCTTGAGTTCCTCGAGCGCCTCCTCCGTCAGCTTCCCGTCTCGTTCGTACATCCCGTCCGGAATGTGCTTCCGTGCCTGCCGTTCGAATTCGTCGGCCTCGATCGTGACGTCGAACATCTCCTCGATCAGGAAGCTGAGATCCAGCAGGTCCAGGGACTCGGCCCCGAGGTCTTCCATCAAGTTGCTGTCCATGCTGATCTGCTCTTCGCGGGCTCCCGTCACCTCGCGTATCAGCGGCAGGAGCTTCGTGAAGATCTTCTGTTCCGTCATGCTCGATCACCTGTACTCGATTACGTGGGTGAGGGCCTTTCGCCGCGGGGCGGGCGGATGCTCCGCCGGGTAGCCGAGTGCGACAAGACACGTGGGTTCGAAACCGGCGGGCAGATCAGGGAGCGATCGCCACACCTCCCCGGCCAGGAGCGGCGCCGTCATCGGGCACGCCCCGAGCCCCATTGCGTGGGCCGCCAGCAGCAGGTTCTCGATCGCCATGGCCGTACTGAGCAACTCGCCGGAGGCCCAGGCGCCGACCGCCGACTCCACCAGCGTACCGCCGACGGCTGGTCGCCTCTTGTGCATGGCCAAAACGACAACCGGTGCATCGCCGAATGCACAGGCCGCGTCGATCAGCTCGTCCGAGTGGCTTGCCACTTGGCGGGGGGCATCGACAACCAGCTTCTTGACGGATTCGCGAACGCGCTCCGCCAGCACGCGGATTCGCTCCGGCCGCTCGAAGACGATGAACTTCCATCCCTGCCGGTTGTGATTCGACGGTGCCCACGTGGCCGCCTCGACGATGCGTTCAATCTCGCCGCGCTCCGGCCTGCTGTCGGTGAATCGGCGAATCGATCGACGGGTCTTGATGGTCTCGAGCAAGCCGTCCGCATCCATCAGGCACATCTCCTGAAGATCAACGTTGCGTTCTGCCCTCCGAACCCAAACGAGTTCGAGAGAACCGTGTCGCCGGCAAACGCCCTCGCCCCTTCCGGCACGTAATCCAGATCGCAGTCGTCATCCGGGGTCTCGAGATTGATCGTCGGCGGCACCCGCCCGTGCGAGATCGTCAACACGGCCGCGACCGCTTCGCAGGCACCGCTGGCGGCAATCATATGCCCCGTCATGGACTTGACCGCATGGACCGGAATCTCATATGCGTGTGAACCGAGCACTTCCTTGATGGCCGCCGTCTCCACCACGTCGTTCTTCGGCGTGCCGGTTCCATGGGCGCTGACACAATCAATCTCGCGCGCGGGCAGGCCTGCCGAGTCTAGTGCCCGAGTCATGCTCTGCACTGCCCCCTGCCCGGTCGGATCCGGATCGGAGACCCTGAAACCGTCCAACGAGCTGGCGTAGCCAACCAACTCGGCATGGACACTCGCTCCACGGCCCAACGCGTGATCCAACGTCTCCAGCACCAGGAACGCGGAGCCCTCCCCCAGGACGGTTCCCTGCCGCGTCGCGTCAAAGGGGCGGCACGCGCGTTCGGGCTCGTCGTGCTCACTCGACAACACGCGCAGCAGGCTGAAGCCGCCCAGCCCGAGCGGGTTGATCATGCTGTCGGTCGCCCCCGCGAGGGCGACGTTACTCTGCCCCTCTCGCAGCAGTTGCCAGGCTTCGCCGATGGCCTGCGCACCCGCGGCACAGGCCGAGCAGTTCGTGCGTCGCCCGCCCAACAGGCCGAACCGCTCCCCAAGGATCTCAGCCGTACGGTCCAGCGGGGTCTGGAGCGGCGGGCCGTTCCGATCAGCCAGGACGGCCTTGGCCAGCACGTCGCCCGTGCCTGATGCGCCCGCATGAAGCGTCAGGTCCTGCAAGCATAGCGTCTCCAGCCCGGCGCCCAGAACAAGCATCGCATCGCGAAGGTCATCGTCGGAGAGCGCCGCGAGAGAGATCGCTTCGGACGCGGCTTGAAGGCCGAGCAGGACCTTGCGATCTCGAGCGTGAGCCGCCGCGGGGAACGCCTCGGCTACACCCGACAGATCGAGATCCTTGACCTCGGCCCCGATCCGAACCGGGAAGGTCGACGCATCGAACAACGTGATGCGGCGCACGCCCGAGCGGCCGCCGGTCAGGCTCGACCAAAACGCCCTCAATCCGCTGCCGATAGGCGATACGACACCAAGACCCGTGACCACAACGCGTCTCATGCGGCCTCCAGGACAAACACCACCTGCTCGCTTCCGTAGCCGAAACAGTGTGCCTGAACGAGTTGGCCGGCCGGCTGGCGCCGTGCGACTTCGGCCGCAAGGGCCACCTGTACCGGGGCCGCAGCGGCAAAGAGATCACCCAGCCTGCTCTTGGGATGCATAGCGGATGTGGCGTCAATCCCCGCTTCACGGAACGCGTGCGCTTCGGCCTTGGATGTCGCAACGTCTCCGTCACCGGCCGCAATCACCACGCGCTCGGCACTCAGCGCCTCACCGGTGATCAGCGCCGAGAGCGCGTCGCAAAGTGGCCGATCAACGCCGGTGGTCCGGAATCGGAAGTCCTGCACGCGGGCATAGATTCGCGCCCGCCGCGCCGTCGCCCGCTCCTCGTTCTCCAGCACAAGAAACGCCGCTCCCTCACCCGGCACATGACCCTGCCCGTGCCGACGCCACGAGTCGAATACGCCCAGTTGCTGGAGGCTGATGAAGGCGAACTCGTGCGTCTTGACGTCACAACCGCCCGCCAGGGCGCACACCGCACGTTTCTCCCGGATGGCGCGAACGGCCGAGGCGATGGCCAGAGCCCCCTGACCCTCCCAGGGCGTGTAGATTGCGTTTTCGCCGCGAATGCCCTGGAAGATGGATACGAAGCAGATCGGCATGTTGGCAAGAAGCTTGAACGACAACACCGGCCGAACACGCCGAAGGGCAACGCGCCCGAAACGGCCGAGATCGAGCGAACCGTCCGGACCCGCGGACAATCTGACCAACTGCATGGCCTCATGCGCCGGCATGCCCGTCAAGCCCGCCGCACCGAACAGCGCGATCTCTTCGCCCTGGTACGTCTCATCCGCCCGTACGTTCGCATCTTCCATCGCCAGATGGGCGGCGACGACCGCCATCCGGGCATCCCGATTCATCAAACGAAGAGTCTTGTTTTCGGGGAAGTAGGCTTCGGCGTCGAAGTCGTCGACCGAAGCACATACCGGACAGTCGAAGGCAGACACGTCGAATGCGGGAGGGCGGGCCACCCGGTCTCCCTGCTCGATGCGACGCAGGACGACATCCGGGCTCCGTCCCAGCGGCGTAATCAGCCCGACTCCGGTAATGACAACACCTTCGGGCATATGATCTCGGGCCTGCGCTACGCCGGCTCCATCCACATCTTCATCAGCGCCGTCCGCTTCTGCCCGAGCATCGGGTCGTCCACGTGCTTGAACACGAAGACCATACCGGTGGTCACGACAGTACGACCGTTGCACACGGCCCGCGCCGACGTCTTGCCGCCGCTCCTGCTCATGGCGGTAACGTCGGCCTGGTAGGTCAGCGTGTCGCCGGGCCGCACGAACTCGCGGAACTTCGTCCGTTCCAGGACGGTCAGGAGCGCCTTGGCGTCCTCGCCATGTTTCTCGTGCAGGCTGGCCTCGAGCAGCAGACCGGAGAGCTGGGCCATTCCCTCAATCATCAAGACCCCGGGCATCACCGGACGCCGCGGGAAATGGTCGTCGAAGAAATCCTCGCTTAGGGCTACATTCTTCAGGGCCTCAGCGGAACGCCCGACTTCCCATTCGGTGATTCTGTCAATCATGAAGAACCGCATCGTGTTCCTTCGTCTCCGATGCTAGCCGCGATCGCGAGGCTGGTGACCCGCAACGGTCGCTTCCTGTCGGGCGCGGTCCGAGCCGGCGGTGCGTTACTGCACCAGCAACCGCTGCTCGACGCCGGGCTCCAGCTTCAGCGGGATGCCCTCGTGAAGTTGGCGGCCCGTGTAGCGGGTCTCGGTGCCGGTGGTCAGGTTCTTCAGCCGGTACGCCTGGTCCAACTCGACGGTGAACCACTCGGGCACGGTGTTCATCCGCGGCCAGTCCTTCTTGAAGTTCATGTAGAGCCGATGACGCGGGATGTCGAACGCGAGCTTGCCAGTGTAGGCCTTCTCGGCGGAAACCACGATGGCCAGGCCGTCACCGGCGGGTGCGGCTCCCAGTTTGAGGTCGCTGCGCCACGGCCGGGCAATCGTGTTCCGCGTGTGCATCATGGCGTGGATCAGCACCGTCCGCACTGTGTTGGCCTCCAGCTTGTGCGTGTCCCACAGCCACGTCTCGCCGAGCGGCTTGGACGAGTCGGCCAGAACGGTGGCGATCTCCCGATTCGCCCACTGGAAACCCTGTCTCACGGGCAGTCGCTGGAGCAGGTAGAGCCCGCCCTCGACGGAGTCGGCGAGGTTGTCGCGCGAACTGTGATCCCAGTTGAAGCCCTCGTAGCGCGGCTTGAGCAGGTTGCTCAGCGCAAACTCGACCTTCCGCTGGTAACGCGGATCGCCGGTGGCCATGTCGTAGTCGAGAAACGCGACGTAGTCGTATCCCCACCCGTCGCGCAGGCCGACGTCGTCGTGGGGTCCCGGATCGTCCTGCAACTTGCCCACGATGATGCCGTCCGAGTTCGTGCCCCGCCGGAGGATCTCGTCGCACATGTAGCGGAAGTGCGGCTTGTACTCCTCGAACTTCTCCGGCCGCGCGGCCGAGTCGACGGCCAGGAGCAGTCCGAGCCCGCCGATGATCTCGCAGCCGTGGTCGGACAGCCGCTTCGGCACGAACTTGCCCGGCTTGAAGTAGTAGTCCGCCAGCCGGTGGGCCCAGTCGAGGAACTTGTCCTCGCCGGACATCCGGTACAGACGCGGGAGCATCTGGAGCAGCTCGCCGTTCACCTCGATGTTCTTCGACGGGATCTTGCCGTAGGGCGTGTCGATGCGCGCGTTCTTGAAGATGTCCTCGACGATGGCCTTGAGCCGTTCGTACCACTCGTTCTTGCCCGTCAGCTCGATGATCGGCGTCAGGCCGTCCTTGGCGTACTCGCAGGCCCCGAAGATGACCTGGTCGAGCGTGCGCTCGTGCTTCTGCTTCTTGACCAGGTCGTAGGCCACGGGCAATCGGTCGATGTGGTTGCACAGCTTCTGCTCGGTCTGCAGCAGCTCACGCATCGGCCCGTCGAACACCTCGCGGTCGGTGTAGAAGGCGGCCCACAACACGAACGGGTAGCAGTCGGCCGCGGTGTCGCGGTAACTCCAGGTCTTCGCCGACTGCCATCCGTACAGCCCCGTGTCCTTGTCGAGAGCCGGCATGCACTTCTCGCGAAGCCATCGCTGCACCTTGCTCAACGAGAAGCCGGCGATGCGGCCCGATTCGCGCGCCTTCGAAAACTGCGCCTCATCCGCCGCCGGCTGCGCGGCGACAAGCGGGCAGGCAAACAGAACGCCCAGCAGAACCGCTCGCGTATTCATCGTGGTGTTCCTCCGAATTGAGCCATCCCCCAACTCCGGCCCCGCTATCCAACGCCACCCGAAGTCCGCACGACCAGCGCCCCCAGCGTCGACAAGCACGACCCAGAAGGGGGCGAGGGTGGTTAGCCCAGGGCGCAAGCCCTGGGTCAACAGCCGAAAACGCAATCGAGCCCCGAAGGGGCGGCGCTTCAGAAGTGCGCAGCCGTGTTCGCAGCTATCGATCGTGTGCCAGTGCGAAACGCGGCACCAGAGGGTAAGGGAGAGGCCGGGGGTAGCCGGCCACTCCCTCCCTCATCAATTTGGGTACCCCGGTAGGCAGGCCGCGCATA
>CAYMME010000392.1:0-8882 GCA_964391465.1 uncultured Planctomycetales bacterium | reverse complement strand
CTGAAGAACATACGCACCTGCAAGTGGCCAAGGTGTTAGCGTTGTAGTATTAGGCCACCAGTCGCGGCGCTTGTCGCGCTGAAGCCCCGGCTCGGCCTTCGGCGGTTTGTCGAAGGGTACAGGCCCGATGTAGCCGTCGTCGGCCTGGTGCGCAAGCGTCCACTCGACCCAAGGCCGAACCTTGACCTTCAACGTGTCGTCGTCGAGCAGATAGGCCAGCGGCAACAACCCATCAATCCAATAGGGCCCGCGCTCCCACCCGTCACCATCGCCACCCAGCCACCCATTCCGCGGCCCCACAACCTGCGGATACAACGCATCAAGCCGCCCGGTCATTCCCCCGGCCATCAACTCGAGCTGCCGGCGCAACCACCCCGCAGGCTTCACCGCCCCCAGCGGAAGCTCAGCAAGGGGCTTGGCCGCCAGCGGCGGCCGATTGGTCACATAGTGACGATGGCGAGACGACGCGATCTCGCCCGCGGCGCCCCCCGCTGCCGGAGCGGCGGGTAGCATCAGGCCGACGTTGAGAGAAACGATCAACAACACGCGCATGACGATTCGTTCCCGGTGCGGAAGTCGGGCAGAACGCCGCCCGATCACTCTGTTCGTCCCAGCAGTTCGTCGAGCGACAGTCGTTCGAAGACAAGGTGAGACTGACTGCCTTCGTAAACGATGCCGATGTAGTGCTTGTCGACGCGGGTCATGCTCGGGTAGCCGTTGCCGCGGCCTTCATCCAGCAAGATCCTGTGCTCCTTCGGCCAGGTGCGGCCGTCATCAAAGCTGACCTGGATCGAGTGGTGATCGCGGCCCGTCTGTGAGTGCGGGTTAGCAAACAACAGCACGTGCTTCGGCTTTCCCCTCTCTTGGTAGTCGAACCGAAGCAAGCTACCGTTGCAGTTGGGTTCGATCAACGCCTTGCGATGCGTCTCGTGCCGCCGCCACGTGCGGCCCATGTCGCCGGTTACGTACACCGAGCGGAACTTGGTTGGACGGGCCGTGCGAGCGTTGAGAAGAACCGACCCATCGTCCAGTTGAACCGCCTGACACTCGCCGTTGCCGCTGGCCGAGCTGGAGCCGACGGTCCACGTGGCGCCATGATCGCGGCTGACGATGAGGGTGGAGAACATGCGGTCCTCTTCGTCGCGGCCTTCGCCGGGCATGACCAGGGTGCCATCACGCAAGGTGATACCCGCTTGAGGTGCCGGGGCCAGCAGAATCCACTCGGCCTTCTTCAGCTTGCGCGTCAGGTTCTCCGGTTCGGTCCAGGTGAGACCGTCATCCTTGGAGCGAACCATGAGGAACTGGGCGGACTTGCCGATCTCGAAACCCGGTTCGGAGCCGTCTCCGCGCCATTGATGTTTGCCGGGCTTGCCCCACATCCAGACCGCGGCACAGAAGATCTCGCCCGTATTCCAGTCCACGACGATGCCCGGGTCGCTGCATCCGTTCTGTTCCTGCGGCAGCCCGCCGTATTCACCCATGTCCATGATTACACGCACCGGCTCCCAGGACTGACCACCGTCGGTGCTGCGACTCAGACCAATGTCAATGTCCTCCTGCAGGTCCCGCCGCTTCCGTCGACGCATATCGTATACGCACAGCAGCGTCCCCTTCGGCGTCGCGGCCAGCGCCGGGATGCGATACGTGTGCACGCCGTCGTCATTGTGCTTGCGAAGAGCGAAGCCAATGCGCTTGCGAACGCCCGGCGTCGCGTCACGCGGTGTGACCAAACCTGCCGATGTTCCAACCGCTACACAGCGTGCATCGACCTTGTGCGACAGGTCGGCCGTGTCCCGCAGCCTGCACGACAGCCAGAAGACATGCGTCCCCGAGCGCAGCAACTGATCGCCGCGAAACGTCAGCTCGGCCGCCGGCTCTGACGGCACGCCGAACGAAGTTCCAGTGAATGCCGTGAGCAGTGCCCGTCGATCGCCGGAGAAGTGGACCCCGCTCCGGATCGTATCGAACTCATCCAGTCGCCGAGAGCCAGAGTACAAGAGGCGCAACGACTCGATGTCCGCAAGCGCGTCCGTGCCGCGCAGCGAGAAGGTAAACGATGTTGCATGAACGTCCCGCTCACCGACTTCGAGAATCACGTGCGCCAGAGCATTGTGATCGTTTCCGATCAGCACCGGGTGAACGCGTTGGCGGGCGGTCGCCTGTATCTTGCCGGACTTCGCGGCCGCGGCGACCGGACTCGTGTCGAAACCAAGGATCAAAACGGCGAAGAGGATTCGCAACGCATGGCTCGTTTGATGCATCGTTGGTGCTCGCTCCCTTCGTTGCGCCTGTCTTGCTGCTGCCGCCCGTTTGCCACTCCATTCACTCACGGCAACCGCACAATGCGGAAGTCATCGAACCGGATCCAGTGGGCGGCTTCGGGCGGGCCGTTGTAGCACTGGATGCTTACCTGGTCCTTGCCCGGCGGGGGTAGCTCGCCGGTGGCCGCGGTTTGGAATGGGCCCTTGGCGTTCGGCTGGTATTGGGCCGTCCACTTGCGGCCCTCGACGACCAGTCGGAGCCGGACGCTTTTGGCCGTCATCGGCTTGCGGCCGGGGATGATCATCAGCTCGCCGTCGACCAACTCCTTGACCAGTTTGAACACCGGCTTGCCGTCGCAGTACCAGGTGATCCCTCCCTGCTCCCACTGCTGCGTCGGCTCGGCCGTGCTCGTCACCGTCACCTCGAACGCGTACTTCCCGCGGCTGCGGTCAGGGGCCGGGCGAAGCAGGGCGTTCTTGACCGTGTCGGCCTTGCCGGGCTCCACGCGGATCTCCAGCGCACCCTCACGGATGCGCCACGCGTCCGGGTTCTCCCGCAGCCACGTCCAGCCCTCGGCCGGCTTACTCTCGAAGCGGTCTTCGAAGACGACCTGCTCGGCGCCCGCCGGCCCGGCCTTCTCGTTGACGAACCGCGCGGGGGCCATGTCCCATGCGTCCACCGAGCGCACGGTAGCCTCGCCGCCCTTGGCGCAGAGCTTCACCTGCAAGCTGTCTTTGTTTTCCGGGAAGATCTGCTGCGTGACGCACTGCCGATCGTTGGCAAACACCTCCAGCATCGGCTTGTCGAGGAAGACGCGCAGCTTGAGCGTCTCGCCCTTCTTCAGTGCGAACGGAGCATCGACCGTCTTGCGCGGATTCTTGACGTCCGACGCCCGCCGCACTCCGCCCGTGTCAATCGGCCCCGGGCAGTAGACGACGTCGTCGCGCAGCGTCGATTTCGACATGTCGATCTTCAGCAAGCTGTTCTCGGCGTCGTACCAGATTCCGGTCTCCTCCTTGCCGTCAGGCGAGCAGCGCACCTTCAGCCCCACCGCGCCGGCCTTGCCGGGGTCGATCTCCAGCGCCAACTCCAGGCAGTCGCCGCGAACCTTGTCGAGCACGACTTCCGAGCCGTCGGCCAGACGCGTCTCGCCGATCTTGCGGGGATTGCGACGCAGCGTTTCTAGTTCCGGGGTCGGCTTGATCCGCAGCGTTCCGTCGTCGGCGAGAGAGATGACGCGCGGCAGGCTCTGCACACCGGAGCCCGTGGCATGTTGCGTCGTGATCGTGCGTGGATCGGTGACCCACGCCCAGATGATGCGGCGGCCTTTGTCGTCGATGAGGCTCTCCGGGGCGAAGAAGTTGCCGCCCGGCCAGTTCATCCGCACGTGCCGCTCGGGGAAGAACTTCTCTTTCTCGTAGCGGCCGATGTAGCACCTCGCCCCGACGCTGTGGCTGATGCACAGCAGCACGTGCTTGTTGCCGAGCCGGAAGAAATCGGGGCACGAGCAGTCTTCGCCCGGCACGGTCCACGACGGCTCGGCCCGGTAGAACGGGTGCAGCGGCTCCCACTTCACGAGGTCGGTCGACTTGCACAGGTAGAGCGTGTCCTCGCCGTCGGGGTGCACGTTGCCGCCGAGCAGACAGTAGTAGTTGTCGCCGTCGAGCCACAGGTACGGATCCCACACCTTGTACCGCCCGTGGTTCGGGTCGCCCTGCTTGGGGATGGGGATGATGGGGTTCTTCGGATGCTTCTTCCATCGCATCAGGTCGTCGTCGACGGCCGTGGCCACGCACACGCCGGCGTTGATCCCGAACCAGCAGAGCATCGGCACGCCGTCCTTGTTGACGAACGCGTTGCCGCTGAAGATGCCGACATCCGGGTCGCCCGGCTCCGGCACCACGGTCGGCGGCCGCCACGTCCAGTTGACCAAGTCGGTGCTGGTCATGTGCCCCCACGAGTGCCCGCCGTGCGGCCGGGTGCGGTCCTGGTAGATGTACATCAGGTGATACGTGCCCTTCCAGAAGATGCAGCCGTTCGCGTCGTAGGGCCGGCACAGACCCTCCTCCGGCAGGGCGGCGATGTGGTACGTCGGCCAGGCCTCGGACTCCCGGTGGCGCGGGGGCGCAATCCCGAGGACCATGTACCCGCCGCTCAAGTGCAGCTTGCCGTCGGCGATCTTCGCCTTGCCCGCAAGCTGCCCGGCCGGAAACGCCTTCATCCGGTCCACCGGCTTGCCGCTCTCGAAGTCCCACCAGGCCAGCGGCTTCGGGTCGGAAGGTTCGTCGGGCTTCAGCGCCGCGATCGTCGCCGCGTCGAGCGCCCTGTCGTACACGCGCGCGTCGTCGATGGTCCCGAAGAACAGACGCGGGCTGCCCGCGTCAAGATGGCGCAGCCCCATCACCACAATGCTCTCGGTGGAGAACACGGCCGGGTCGGGGTTCATCGTGTACTGTGCGTACGGTTTGCCGTTGCGGTAGACGGCAACGTCCTTGCCCTTGTAGACGATTGCGATCTGCACCAACGTGTCGGCACCCGCGGTTTCCGCCGGCCACTGCCCCTGCTGCCGGTGCGTGCGGCGGAAGCCATCGCTTCCGGCCATCCACTTGCCCGTCGCCAACTCACCGAGAACGATGGCGTCGAACTGCCCGCCGGGGTTCTCCAGCGTCAGCGCGCTGCCGCCGCGCTGCGTGAGGCTGGCCGGAGAGCACCAAACCACCAGCGTCTTGTCGGCGATGCTCCGAGGCGCTGCCGACTCGGCCCCCTCGACCCAGCGGGCACCCGACAGACCGAGAGCCACACCAACCAGAAACCGTGACATCTTCCCGAACGTTCTTGCTGTTGCGCTTGTCATCTTGCTGCGTCTCCTCTTTCCGCGTTCGCCAACCATCTCAACGACATTCACCGTGGCTGCGCCGTTGCATTCTGGCTTCGGTCTCGTGCCGGATCAAGCGACGGATGTGCGCTTTGCCGGGATTGCACGCTCCCTTACGGTCGCGTCTCGGTCGGGGTGCCATCGTCGCACTCGGGGCGCCGTGCTACCAGTACGGGCCCGAGTATTGGTCCTCGCTGAAGATCTCGTGGGCGGGTTTGCGTTCGCTCTCGGTTAGTGGGCGGTTGGCCGCCGGCGACTTTGGGTAGCCCAGCGTCATGATCGCCACGACCCTCGCTTCCCCGGACGTCAGTAGCTGCCGCCTGAGCGCCCGCTCGTCGAACGCACCGATCCAACACGTTCCCAAGCCCTCGGCCACGGCCGCCAGCGTCAGGTGGTCGAGGGCGATCGCCACGTCGATTTCAACGCTGTTGCCGTGCCCGCCCATGCACTGGTACGCCCGCTCCGGCAAGCCGCAGGCCACGACGATCACCGGTGCGTCGGCGATCCACAGTCGGTCCTTCGCGGTCTTGGCGATCCTCCTGCGGAGACTGTGCTCGGTGACGAACACGAAGTGCCACGGCTGAAGGTTGCAGGCCGACGGGGCCGCGCGAATCGCGTCGTGCATTCGCTGCATCACCTCGGGGGGAATCGGAGTCGGCGCGTACTCGCGAACGCTCCGCCGCGTCTTGATCGCTTCGAGCACGTCCATGGTCGTTCCTCCAAGTCATCTCGCACCCGTCGGATTTCCATCAGGGGTCGTTGCCTTCCGCGCACGATTGCGGCTGCACTTTCCACCGCCCCGGCCGCCGGAAGATCCACAGGATTCCACCTGCCACCGCGACGAACAGCAGCTCCGTGGCCTCTTCCCAGAACACGAACCATACCATGTTGTCGCGGTAGGCCGTCAACAGGGCCGTGCGGAAGAGACTGAACGCAAGCGGGCCCATGCCGGCGGCGAACAGCACCTTCGACACCACGACCGGGTTGTCTTTCTTGCACGCGAGCGCCCAAAGCGACGCCCCCAACAGCACCAACGCAATCACGGGGCAATACCGCGACTCGAAGAGCTGGTGAACCCCGGCGTGTGTGTAGTTGTAGAACGCCCCCAGAATCGTCACGTTGTAGGACACCGGGATCGGCGACGCGCAAAACGGCATCAGTGCGACGATCAGAAGGGCCGGGATTCCCAGGAGGAACAGTCGTTTCAAGCCGCACGGAACATCGCTGTACTTCTCGCAGCCCTGGCACAGGCTCACGGCGGCGCAGCGCTGGTTCGGGTCGCTGTACCGGATCAGGCGCTCGTCCAGCGCCTCGAGGGCGGCGAAAACCGTGAAGCCGAAGCAGACGACCATGCCGTAACTGTGGAAGTATTCGAAGAGCTGCGACTGCTCCCCGTAGACAAGGTAGTTCAGTGCGCACGCCGCCTCTCCGGCCAGAAAGAAGATCATCCCCCAACGCAGCGCAACCAGGTGAGTCGACGCGGCTCGCCACAGGAACACAATCAGAACGAGCGACAGCAACATGTAGAGCGGCTTGATGACGAAACCGGCAATAACGGCGGCCCACTGCTCGAACGTGGTCATCTCCCGACTCGGGAGGCCCGATTGCTGCCCCGCCGCGTTTCTGAGGGTACGGAACGGCAGGGCACGGGACTCATCCGCGCTCGCCGTCCAAGCCTGCATTCCTCCCGATATGTTAGCCACGCCCGGTACCGACAGCGCTTGTAGTCTCCGGGCGGCGAACCCGGCCCGAATCCCTGCGTTGCAGAGGAGAAGCAGCTTCCTGTCCCGAAACCGTTCGGGCATGTCGTCGCGGGATGCGAGGCTCATGATCTCGTCGAAGGGCCAGTTCTCGGCTCCATCCAGGTGACTCGCCGCGTACTCGGCAACCGGTCGAATGTCCACGAGAGCCGCATTCGGATCAGCGCCACCCAACATTCCCTTCGCTTCTTGCGGCGTCACGGTGCGTACGCGTCCGACGAGCAGCCAGAAACCGGCGATGGGTACGAGCCCGCCGACGGGTATGATCAGCACGAGGAACCACCGGACCCAGGAAGGTTGTGGGGACACCCGTCACCTCCTCAGACAGTTGCGGATGCAGCAGGGTACCATCCGCCCGTCCGCTTGAGGATAAACATTGCAGCACTTCCTGGCCCGGGTCAGGTCGAAGGTGTCCCGGTCCATGAACTGGTGTATGAAGATGGACTTGATCGACCGCTCGGCCACCCGGACCGCTCGGCCCGGATCGAACCCGGACGGTGATGTGGTGACCGCGTCCAGTAGCTTCCTCACCGCCTTCAACGCGCGCTGGGAATCCGGTGCCATCCCGGCCGGGCCCGACCACAGATCGTAAACGGCGGCGCGAATCGCCTCGAAGCTATCCGGATCGGTCCCGAAGAGGGAGCGGTTCTGAATCATGTCGAGGTATCGATCGATCTCCGTGAGCCGCTTGATGGACGCGAACCCGCCGTCCTCAAGACGGAGGAAGAACGCGAGGCAGAAACAAGCGGGATGGCTGCACGGCAGCGGTGTGAAGTCCCCGGCCGCGACACGACCGCCGGCCGCTCCGTCCAGCATGCGGACGACGTCCGGGATCGTCATCGCATCCGCCGGGCGCTGCGACTCGCTCGCCCCGCCGGTGTAGGCCGCCGGCTGCAACATGAGACTCAGAATGTTCTCTCGCTCGAACAGGAGCGCGACCAGTCCACCGATCTGCTCATCATTGACGCCCCGGACCACGGTCGCCGTCAGCGACATGGCCGCATCGAGTTCGGCCGCACGCTCGATGAGCCGCACTTTGTTCTCGAGCAGCGGCTGCCCTCTCAGGACGCGGTACGTCTCGTCGGAGAAGCCGTCGAACTGAAGGGAGATGACTACGCCCCGTTCCGCCAGAAACTCGAACAGCGCGGGCTCCCGCAGAAGCCGGAGCCCGTTGGTGGAGACCGTCACTCGCAGAATCTCTCTTCGAGCAAGGCACTCGTCCACGATCTCTCTGAAGCAAGGATGCATCGTCGGCTCGCCGCCGGAGAGATTCAGGACGTCGATCTGGCCCTCACTCTCGACCAGGCGATCCAGCATCCCCGCGACCTGCGATGAAGTGAGATGGAACCGGGAACGGTTGGCGACCAGGCACACCGGGCAGTCCAGATCACAATGATCCGTGATTTCGATGATCGGCAGACAGACGTGCTGTTCGTGTTCCGGGCACAGCCCGCACGACCCGGGGCAGCCCTCGTCGGCCGGAGTGTCAAACCGAAACGGAACCGCGCCCGCCCGATGGAACCGGTCGAGCTTCAGGTACTCGTCGGCGTTTCCACTGACGCGTGCCGTCTGCGGACCGTGCTCCGGGCAGTGCTTGTGGAACCGGATGGCGCCGTCCGCTACGTGAACACGCGCTGGAATGAGACGACCGCACACGCGGCAGGTCGACATGGTCGTCGTCAGATACGGTGTACCGTTCGTGCGCGTCACCGACTACTCCGTGTTCTTGCTGACGACCCGCGGAACATTGAGGATCGTTGCACTCGGCGGCACGTCGCGCCCGACGACGGCCCCGGCCGCCACGGTCGCCCCTTCTCCGATCTCGACACCGCAGCCAATGATCGAGAATCCGCCGATCATGGCCTTCTTGCGGATCACCACCTTGCCCGCGCGGAACTCGTCGATCCGGAACTCATGGGTGGCGATCCTGACGCCCACGCCGATGAAAACGTCGTCTTCGATCGTCAGGAGCGCCGGAAACATCG
>CAYMME010000391.1:0-8896 GCA_964391465.1 uncultured Planctomycetales bacterium | reverse complement strand
CCTCCGCGAGACGGTCTTCGAACATGCTGAGCCCGAGATCGCCGGGGATGAGGGCGAGGCGATCCTGGATGCATTCGACGTGAGGCTGCTTGAGATCACCGAGGTGATCGTTCAGCGGCTTCAAGCATCCGAAGATCGTCAGCGCCCGATCGTCTTCGGGCCACAGCTCTTCGAGACGTTCCTCGTCGAGGAACGCCGCCGTCAGGTTGGACTGGGGGTCGAGGTCGGCGGCCACGACACTCACGCCCAGGTCGTGGAGCATCCACGCCAAGTGGTACACGAGCGACGTCTTCCCGACGCCGCCCTTGTTGTTGAAGAACGCGATCGTTTTCATGGCACCCTCCGAACCGTCACCAGAAAGTGATTGGGCTGGAGGTCGAACTCCGGAGGTGGAGAGCCGTTCTTCTCGAGTTGGGCCTCAGCCACGGCGATGCCGCGACCGTAGCGGTTCACGAAGCCGAGCGCGCGGGCCGCTTCGGCAATCACCGGGTTTCGATAGGCTGGGACCGTGGGAAACTGCTCCGGCGTGAGGTCGCCGTACAGACCACCGGCACTCAGCACCTCGATGCGGTCGGTGAAGTGGTGGATGAGAATCGGTGTCGTCGAGGCGTCGTAGTTGCGGTGGATGACGGTGTTCATGAGCAGCTCATGCATCGCCTTCGGAGGGTAGTCGAACGCCATGCGCTCCGCGAGGCCGGGTCCCGCCACGGGACGTGCGCCGGCAACTTGCTCGATGAGTTGGTCGAGTCCGCGCATTACCGAGAGAAGGTCGCCCACGAGGCGGCGATCGTGCAGGACCTCGTCCGCTTCGGTCTCGCCGTCATAGCGCACGTACTGCACGTAGGCGCCCGGGAAGAACGACAGCGCATCCTTGGCAAACAAGAGAACGGCGGCGTTCGTGGGGCAGCCATGGCGCGGGTCAAAGAACCGCAGCGCGGCAAGCTGTTGCTCGGCGTTCCTGTCATTCTCGGCAATGACTTCCGGAGCCACTGCGTTGGGGAGGTAGTTCAGCACGAACAGATCGAGGGCGAGATCACCAACCTCCGCGTCGGTGCAAGGACGGGCATCCCAGGTGCGAGCCAAGGCCGCCGTGCGTCGCTCAGTGAGGATTCGCTCCTCGGATTCGGTCGCGATGCCTCGGCGGGGTCCCACCCGGATCCAGACACGCCCTTTGTAGCGAACGGGTGGCAAGTCGGATGGCTGGACTTCGACGACCGCCATCTCGCCGCCGCCAAATTCCCATTTCTGCACCGCCATCGTGGGTAGCGGCTGGATGTTGCCGTCCGACCGTATCGCCGCCAGATTCTGGAGGAGGCGATCGTCTATCGCGGTGCCGCAGGCCGTTCCATCGTCGTTCGCACCAACAAACAGGTATCCCGGCCGGCGATTGCCCGGCATGTCGTTCGCGAAGGCACAGATGGCCTTACAGAACTTCTCTGTGTCCTTGAGCGCGATCGTGCGCTCCACACGATCCGACTCGACGTCCGCCAGGAGTGATTGAAGCTCGTTGCGGTCCACGCCACCGACACCCCACCGCGCGGTCACGATTGCCCAGCGCGACCCCATTATAAGCGAGAATCCGAGCGTCGGGGGATACGGGTTCTGAAATCCGCCCCCCCCCGCGGCATGAGGCACGGCGTCTGAGCGTGAACACCTTGTCCGCCGCCAATCCTCGCGGAAGCAGCGTGGGAGGATGGGCACCGCGTTCCTCCCCTCCCGCTACTGTCTGCTGGGGGCAGGCGGTCGCGTTTCGGTGCGCCTTCCGTATACCAACGCTGTTACCGTCAGCGTGACTGCGCAGACGAAGAAGATCCAGTTGTTGGGGCTTCTGCTGGTTGCGTCCTCCCAGGGCCAGGGGAAGTTGAAGAACGCGAAGTTCAGGGCGAAGTAGAGCCACGTGCACAGGATGAGCGACTGTCGGGTGAACGGTCTTCCGGTCTGGCCGCGCTGGCCTCGATATGCGTAGTAGAACGCCGCTGCGAGCGTGATGACCATGGGGACGATGAGGAAGACCGTCCAGCCTTCGCCGAGCGTGAACGCCGGGTTCTCCCCGTAGCACATCGCGTGCAGTGTCTTGCCGGCGATGGGCAGGGTCACCAGCGGTAGCGTGAGCATGTACGGCCAGTACCGGCCGCCGACGATGCAGACGAGCGGGATGACGCCCATGGTCACGGCGAGATCCGCAACGGCGTCGAAGCCGGGGGTGGATCTGAGGTTCCACGCCAGGATCGCGCCGGCGTGCACCAGGACGAGTAACAACTCCATGTCCGGCGCCAACCGGACTTCACGGTCGACGTTGCCCGCAGCGATGAGGCGGCGGTTCAGCCATAGCCCCAGGCCCAGGCCGAAGCCGAGGATCAGGCCGAACGTCGTCTCCATCATGTTCCACCAGTTGAAGTGCCGGGTGATGGCCTCGATGATTTCCCCCTGATACCACTCCGGATGCCACGCGTGCGACGCCTGCACACACTGGCCGATGGAGAACCCGAATCCGCCGGCGAGGAATCCGGTCATGGCCATGTTCTCGGCGAGACGGTCCTTCTTCGTGCCGCCGACGTAAACGATGAGCCCGACGAGGGCGAGCAGCAGACCGCCCCACTTCTCGAACCGGGGCTCCATCTCCAGGTTGTCCGGCTCCCAGTGCCAGGCATCCGAGAAGTAGACCGGCGGCAGCACGCGGTTGGCCGGGTCGAAGGGTTGGTTGATCAGAGCGATCCCGATCACCAGGAGCGCGATCATCCCGGCCAGGATCAGCAGCATCTCGACCGGCCGGTACCGCTTGCCACTCAGACCCATGCCGAGGAACGCACCGGCCAGGCCGATCCACGCGCCGCCCTTGATGAACGTGCCCAGCATCCCCCAGCGGAAGGCGGCCAGGTTGCCGACAAGTTCCTGGTCCTGGCTGAGGCCGAGGGTCTGGCCGTACGTCATCGAGCCGCCGAACCCGAACGCCACCGTGGTCAGGGCCACCGCCCGGGCCGCGTGCAGCGACGTGGCGTGCGGGCAGAACAGAAACACGAGCGTCAGGGCGACGAGCACGCCGGGGATCATCGCGCCGGTCTCGTGGCCGTACTGCCCGCGAATTCCCCAGCCCATGCCGCCGGCCATCGCGGTGGTCAGCAGGACAAGCCAAAGCGGCGGGCAGGGAGCCTCGTGCGAGGGCGACGGGTTCGGTGCATCATTGGATTCGCCGTTGAGGGCATCGAGCATGAGCGTGCTCCGCGAATGAGGTGTCGGTACCGGCGTTCGCGCGGATGATACGGGCAACGTCAGTCGAGGGGAATGCGCTTTTCAGAGACGCGACCGTAAGGGGTGCATCTCATGAATCGTGGCACCACCACACGTGATGGGTGCCACTGGCGGCTTGCCCGCCAGTGTTTCCCGCGGTCCAGGTGTGGTGAGCACGGGCAGGCAAGCTGCCCGTGGCACCCGGCTGCCACCGAATTTGAGATGCACCCGACCGTAAGGGAGCGTGCCCGCCGCAGGCCCGATGGGGAATGACGAAACGCCTCGGTATCGGCGCGTTTCGGATCACGCCTCCTTGCGGCCCGCCTCGGTGTGGGCGGCTCGGGTTGAAACAATCCGGCGCTTTATAACTGTGCTAATCGGCAACCTGGGGTACACTTCCGCTGGTACGAATCCGCAACCGAGTCGTTCCGCCGAGCGAGGACCGTGTGGCCATGACCCGCATCGTCATCCTCTTCCTCGCAGTGTGTCTGGGTTTGGGCCTGGCCATGATGTGGCGGGCCGTGCGCCGGCCGCGCGAGGGCGGTGCGGGACCGGTCTGCCCACGGTGCCGCACATCCAATCCGGCGACGGCGAAGTACTGTGCGAACTGCGGGACGCCGCTCGAGTAACGCGTCGGCCGCGACGCTGGCGACAGCATGGAAGGAGATTGGTCATGCCTGATTCAACTCCGCGTGTACGACCTTCGATCCCAAGGGGACTCGGTCTCGGAAAGCGGATCGCGGCGGCGGCCCTGGCCCTCGTGGTCGCGATCGTCGTGTTCGTCTGGTTCGTGATGCGCGTCGAGGTCAACGCCAACGAACTGCTGGTGCTGATCAACAAGACCGGCAAGACGCTCCCGCGCGAGTTGGTAGCGGAGTACGGGGACCAAGTCGTGCTCTACCCGGCGCTCTGCGAGGCCGTCGCGGCCAAGACGGGCGAAACGCCGGAGAAGGTGCGCTCGCGATACAAGGGCATTCGTTACGAGGTGATGGGCGAGGGACGCTACTTCTACAACCCCTACTCCTTCAAGCGGATCATCCAGCCCGCGACGCTCGTCAGCCAGAACGAGGTGGGCGTGCTGATCCGCAAGTACGGCAAGCCGCTGCCCTTCCCCAAGACAGTGGCGACCGAGCCGGACGAGCGCGGTCCGGTGGCGAAGATCCTTCCTCCCGCCCGCCACAACATCAACCCGCTCGCCTACGAGGTGCAGAAGTTCCCCGCGATCCAGATTCCTGAAGGCCACGTGGGCGTCGTGACGCTGCTCAGCGGGACCGATCCGAAGGTAAAGAATACCTACACGGTCGAGCCGAGCGAGAAGGGCGTGCAGAGGCAGACGTTGCCGCCGGGACTCGAGTACATCAACCCCTATCTCCAGCGCATCGAGATCGTGGACGTGCGCAGCCACAAGTACGACATGCTCGGCGACGACGCGATTCACTTTCCGTCGAACGACAGTTTCACGATCACGATCGAGGGAACGATCGAATGGGCCATTCGCCCCGATCGCGTGGCGGAGGTCACCGTGGCCTACGGCGACGAAGACGACATCCTCAACAAGATCATCCTGCCCAACGCCCGCAGCATCTCGCGGATCCAGGGCTCGAAGCTGCGGGCCCGCGAGTTCATCAGCGGCAAGACCCGTACCGCGTTTCAGCAGCGGTTGCTGGCCGAGCTGAAGCAGGACTGCTGGGACCAGGCGATCGACATCAAGTCGGCGCTGGTGCGCGACATCCAGCCGCCGGCGGAGATTGCCACGCCGATCAGCGAGCGCGAGCGCTCCGATCAGGAGATCGAACGTTCCACGAACGAGATGGAGGAGGCGCGAGCCCAGGCGAAGCTGGCCGAGCAGCAGGAAATGCAGGAGCAGAACCGTGCGATCGGCGACGCGCGGCGCGAAGTGGTGACCATCACCAAGAAGGCCGAGCAGGCGAAGGGGGTGGCGGTGACCGAGGTCCAGCGTGAGCTGGCGGTAGCGAAGCTCAAGCTCGAGGCGGCCGAGAAGGAGGCCTCCGCGATGCGGTCGCTGGGCGAGGCGGAGGCGAAGGTCGTGCTGCTCGGGTACAAGGCCCAGGCCGAGCCGCTGGCCCTCGCGGTGGATGCGTTCGGGGACGGAACGACCTACGCCCAGATGTTCTTCCTGCAGAAGATCGCACCGTCGATCCGATCGATCCTCTCGAACACCGAGGGGCCGTTCGCGGAGATCTTCCACCAGTTCCAGGCCTTCGGCCCGGACGCGGAGAAAGGGGGTGACCGATGATTCGTCGGCTCATCGTTTTCGTGCCGGGTTTCGTGGTCACGGCGGTCGCGGTCGTGGGGATGCTGGTGTGGTTCACGTTCCGCATCTACGTGCCGGAGGACAAGTGCGCCGTACTCATCCGCAAGATGGGTGAGCCGTTGCCGCCGGGGCAGCGTGTGGCCACCGAGCCGGGGAAGATGGGCATTCAGGAGCAGGTGCTCGGGCCGGGGCGACACTTCCGTAATCCGTTGGTCTGGGATTGGGAACTGGTCGATCTGACCGAGATCTCCTCGGGCCGACCCGAAACGTGGGAGTGGACCCACTCGCTCGACGATCGCCAGCGGGACCAGCTTCGCGCCGGCAAGTTCAAGTTCCGGGGAGAATTCCCGGAGATCGGGGTCGTGGTCCGCAAGGTCGGGCTGACCCGCCCGGACGACTCGGTGGTGGTGACGCGCGAGTCGGGCTACGAGGGCATCCTCGAGGAGGTGCTCACCCCGGGGACCTACAAGATCAACCCGTATGTCTACGAGGTGGAGCTGCACCCGGCCGTGGTCATCCCGGCCGGATTCGTGGGCGTGGTCACGAACCTGTTCGGGGAACAAGCCGTCGGTTCGGATTTCGGGAAGACGCTGCCCGTGCCGTCCACGCAGCCCGGGGCCGACGCGGCGCGGTTCGTGAAACCACTGGCCGAGGCGGGGCAGCGCGGCACGTTGCACGATGTGCTTCAGCCCGGCGTCTACTTCATCAACCCCAAGCTGCAAAAGGTGACGCTGATCGAAATCGGCTTCAACGAGTACTCGCAGCTCAAGGTGAGCGAGGCCGACAACCTGCGCATCGCCTTTCCGTCGGATACCGGCTATCTCATTCGCGTGGGGGTCACGCTGGTCTGGGGGATCGATCCACAGCATGCGGCCGAGATCATCAACGAGTTCGGCAACGTCGATCGCGTACTCGACAAGGTGATCGGCCCGCAGCTCCGCTCCATCTGCCGGAACATCGGGTCGACGTTCGCGGCCCGCGATTTCATTCAGGGCGAGAAACGCGAGGAGTTCCAGCTCGAGCTGACCGAGGAGATGCAGCGGGTGTGCCGCAGCAAGAACATCGAAGTGCTGCTGGCCCTGGTCCGGGAGATCGAGGTGCATGCCCCCAGTGCGAGCACGGTAAAGGGCGACGTGACCGACGAGTTGAAGCTCACCATCCAGAAGAGCTTCATCGCCATCGAGAACCAGCTCACGATCGAGAAGCTGCAGGAGGCGGCCATGGTCAAGGCCAAGTTGGAGGAGGTCTTGAAGGAGGTCGAGATCGCCCAGGAAACGGTCAAGGGCGAAACGGGCGTGATGGTGGCCAGCATCGGGGCCGAGGGCGAGAAGGAGGCGGCGGAGATCGCGGCCCAGGCGGCCCTGGAGGTCGCCGAGATCGAGCAGGAGGTCGCCAGGCTCGAGGCCCGACGGATCGAGATCCTCGGAGAGGCCGAGGCGGACGTGGAGAAGATGAAGAACGCCGCCGAGGCGGAGGGGTACAAGCTGCTCGTCGAAGCGTTCGGCTCGCCGCAGGCCTACAACCTCCACACGTTCGCCGAGAGCTTCGAGCCCGAGTCGATCCGCCTCTTCTTCGCCGGTGAAGGCACGTTCTGGACCGACCTGACCCGCTTCGAGGAAGTCGGGGCGGCAAGGCTGCTTGGCAACGGAGCGAAGAACGGCGGGGCGGCGTCGAAGCCGGTCCGCAAGTGAGGCACCCCGAACCGAGACGCGACCGTAAGGGAGCGTGCCCGCGGGGCAATGACGAAATCCGAATGACGAATGACGAGAGAATGTCGAAGCCCGAATGACGAAACGCCCCGGTACCGACGTCGTGCAGACCACGCTTCCTAACGGGCGCGTCTCGGTGCGCGCCTGTTGCCCGTCGGGTGATTCTCACTTCGTTGCATGTCCGGGTCGCATCGGTTAGTTGTTTCACCTGCCACAGCAACGCAACCGAAGGTCGGAGTGAATCAGTCATGACTGCACTGGTAAGGTTCTGGACCGTTGTCGCCACCTTGGCCTTGACGCTGGCAGCCGCGTCCGTAGTCCGCGCCGAACGGCCTCGGCGGTTCATCTACAACTCCGACGGGAACAACATGCTGCTCTATGCGCAGCCGCCCATGAAGCCGGCCGAACTTAACGAGCAGGTCGACGCGATGGTCGGCACGGGCGTGACGACGCTCTTCCTCAGCCCGAACTGGGGCATGATGATGAGCTACCCGTCGGAAGTGGCGGAGATGTACGGCACGCGCGTGACGCCGGAGATGGCCAAGAAACTCGAAGATCCCGCGACCACGAAGAAGGGCTCGAGCGAACGCGGATTGGCCAATCTGCGGGCGCTGGTGGCGGCGGGGCATGATCCGATCAAGCTCGCCGTCGACCGGGCGCGGGCCAAGAACCTGGAAGTGTTCATCTGCTTCCGCTTGAACGAGATCCACGACGTGCAGAACGCCGACAGCATGATCGTCTCGCAGTTCTGGCGTGATCACCCCGAGTGGCATGTGGGCAAGATCGGCGACGAGGTGACCGCGCCGTTCATGGAGATCATTGGCGGAAGCCCGAAGCGCCGTGTGCACCCGATCGTGGCCTCGTGGTTTCCCGGTGCCCTCAACTTCGCGTTCCCGGAGGTTCGGGCCCGCAGGCTGGCCGAGCTGCGCGAATGCTGCGAGCGATTCGCGATCGACGGGCTGGACCTCGACTTCCAGCGCTTCCCGATCTACTTCCCGCAGGACGAGGGGCACAAGCACGTCGAGACGATGACGAAGTGGATGCGCGAGGTGCGGGCCATGACGCGCGAGGTCGGCCGCAAGCGAGGCCGGCCGCTCATGCTTGCCGCCCGCGTGCTCGCCCGACCCCGACAGTGCCTGGCCACCGGGCTCGATCCGGCCACGTGGGCGAAGGAGGGGTTGGTGGACTTCTTCACTATCTCGCACTATCTGCGCAACGACTTTCCGCTCCCCGTAGCGGAGTACCGAAAAATGCTCCCGCCGGAACTCCCGGTATACGCGTCGATCGAGCACGAGCCCAAGCCGGACACGTATCGCAAGATCGCGCGGCAACTTTGGGCCGATGGCGCGGACGGGATCATGCTGTTCAACTTCTTCGCGTCACGCGAAAGCGGGAAGGAGCCGTTGTCGGCTCTGCTGCACGAGCTGGGCGATCCGAAGAAGATCCGGCCGGTAGGTGAGTGAGGCGACGTACGAAGGGCTGCGCAGTGAGTACGCTTCGACTTCACCCACTCGTATCGGCGTGGTGTTGCCATGATGCAATCGTTCATTGTCGATGGCGAAGTAGGTCGACACAAGCGTGGTGTCGGCGCCGAGCGGCTGCGTCTCGGCCCCGAAGGGGCCTACGTGTGTATCCAGGGGCGAAGCGCAGCGGAGCCCCTGGTTTGCGAGAGCATGTGCCATCC
>CAYMME010000390.1:0-8898 GCA_964391465.1 uncultured Planctomycetales bacterium | reverse complement strand
TTCCGGTGCGGGAGTAATTCAGTGGCAGAATGTCAGCTTCCCAAGCTGAACGTCGGGGGTTCGACTCCCCTCTCCCGCTCCATTTGTAAGCCCTTTCTAATCAGCGTGTTCCGCGCGATGCATCGTCGACCCGACGCTATTGCCGCAAAATTCGGTTGGCCGTCTTGCAACCATCTTGTGCTAAGTCATTTACAAATAGCCCCTTAGCGAATGGCAGAGTATAGTCTCTGTCGCTTGATCCGCTCAAGATGCCTCTGGCCGCCCTTTTCGTTGTGATTCCTTGAGGTTTTCTGTTGCCACGCGCCCGGGAATGGTGCAGTATAGTCATGCGTTTATGGGCGTACACTATACTGCGCCACTGAAGGGAGATCCGCTATGGCACGGAACGAATCCAAAGCATGCGATGAGGCGAAGTTGCTGCGTATCAAGAAGGTCGTGACGCTGGCCGAGCTGGCGTTGCACCTGAACTGCTCGCGGCGAACGGTGCAGAGGCGTCTTGCCGATTGGCAGGCGATCAGAAGCTACAACCGAAACGGTAGTTACTACACGCTGCCGGATATCCCGAAGTTCGATGCCAACGGACTGTGGCGATATCGGGGTGTGTTCTTTTCCAGGTTCGGTAGCCTGCCCGCGACCTTCGTTCACTTGGTGGCCCAGTCATCAGCCGGGCTCACCGGCTCGGAAGCAGGTGATCTGCTGGGGCTCAGGCCCAGTTCTTTTCTGTGGTCCCTGCGTGAACATAAGGCGCTGAGACGAGAGAAGCATCTGGGGCGTTACGTTTATCTCTCTTCAGCCCCGGCCTGTTACCAAGAACAGAGACAACAGCGACACCTGATGCGCGGGGCTCTCAGGCTGCCTACGGATTCCGAGGCGGTGGCCATTCTCATTGAAAAGCTCAAGCATCCAAGTCTCAGTGATGAGGAACTGAGCAGGCGACTGAAGAAGCAGAGGCTCTTTGTGGACTCAGAGATCATCCATGACTTTTTCGTCCGCCATAATCTGGCTGTAAAAAAACGCCACATTCGGTCTGATACGCTGCCTGTCGGATCATCAAGGCGGCCTGCTCAATGCGATGAGCACGCCCCGGCTGTTCGCCAAGCCCCCAACCGTTGAATTTCGCCCCGACATGACGCACTGTGCTCACTGTGGATGCAAGCTGAAGGTACAGAAGACACGGCCACGAAACGTAAGCACACTACACGTTGGTCGATTCCGCGCGAGGGAAGTACCACTGGTCGGAGATCCACCTGCAGACGTTCAATCCGAAGTGGTCCCGTCACATGATGGTCATAGAGAACGACGGCGAGTTCTGCGGGAAACTCAACCGATGGTATCACGTCAAGGCGGACCGCCTTCGGAACATGCTGCGGCTGTGGGTCGACGGCGTTCCCATCTGCGAAAGGCAGATCGCCACGCCGCCACCGAAGAAGGTCTGGCCCGTGCTCGGGGCCGATGCGAACACAAGGAGGCAGATGACATGAATCGTACGCTGGACATCGCACGTGAAGTCGTCGAGGGATTGGGCGACAGTTTGATGTTGATGCTGCCGAGCTGTGTTCCTTCGTATGTGAGCGGCGTCGTGCCGCACCTGGACCTCGTATATGTGCCGACCCCTGATGACGCCAAACACGATCAGACCGGCGATCAACAGAAGCACGGAAAGCGAGATGGCCGCCAGCATTCTGACGCGAAGCGATTTCGCGCTGGGGATATGTTCCTCTACGGTCACGGGGGCCATGACTCACCTCTCTTTCACCCATGGAGTCGCGAACGTCGCGGGGGGCTCTATCGGGGGACGACAGGACGAATCGAACCACCCCGCGACGCCGCGAAACCGGTTGCCTAGTAGGTTATGTTCTTGATGCGGAAGTAGCTCCGCGGATACGCGGCGATGATGGCCGCGATGTCATAGCTCGCACGTGGACCGTCCGCATCCACCGTGCCAACCACCGTCCAGGTCGCGCCACGTTCCAGGCTGTCGCTCACCTCGATCTGGTAGCGATGCCCGGAAATGGACGGCCACGACAAGGCCGCACCGGCCGGGTCCCCACCGGCGATGTCGACCTCAAACGGCGAAAGCGTCTCGAACACGCTCGAGGACAACGTCTGGTTGCCGCTCTCCTCGATAGCCAGCACTTCCCACTCGTAGGTGGTGCCCGGGTCCAGGACCTCCCTCGGCACGAGCACATTCGTCACCGAAGCCGGCACGTACATGCTCAGCCCCATCTTGCCGATCATGTTCGGATCCGGTTCTTCGTCCCTCTCGATGATGAGCTGGTAAGCGATGATGTTCACCGCCCCGCCCTCGATGTTGGTCGTGACGGGATTCCAACTCACCTCGACATGCTCGGGAATGAGGACCTCGTCTTCCTCCGGCGTCACCAGCTCGGGACCGGCGGGGATCGTGTGAGTCAACCACGCCGTGCCGACGGTCTGGGTGCCGCCTTCGCCGTTCTGCATCGACGTGCCGGCGACGGCGTAGTTGCCCGCGGGCAGCTTCGCCAGCATGTTGGAGATCGGCACCTCGGCGTTCTCGGGCTCGACCGTCTCGAAGAACAGCTCGGTCAACCCCAGCTCGCCCAGCTCGCCGTGCACTTCAAACGTCAGCACGTCGCCGCCGCCAGGTGCACTGACGGTCATATCCTGCCAGCCTTCGCTGTCCACGAAGCCCTGGAAACCGGTGTCTTCGTCCGTGGCGTTGTGCTCGATGTTCAGCTTGGCCGCCTTCAGGTTGGGCGGATCCTCAGGCTCGTTGTCCTCCGGCTCTTCAACGCCGCCCGGCCGAGTCGTGAAAATGCTCGACGACAGCGTCTGGTTGCCGCTTTCTTCGATCGCCAGCACTTCCCACTCGTAGTCGGTGTCGGCTTCGAGGAAGTTGGCAGGCAGCGTCACGCTGGTCACGTCCGGCGGCAGGTAGGCGCTCAGCCCCATCTTGCCGATCATGTGCGGGTGCGAACCGCCGACTTTCTCGATGATGAGCTGGTAGCTGACGATCTCGACGTCCTCGCCTTCGAGGTCCTCGCTCACCGGCAGCCAACTCACGACCACCTCACCCGTCGGGCTGACGATCTCCTCTTCGGCCGGCGTCAGCAACTCCGCTCCCTCCGGAATCGCGTGCGTCAGCAGCGCGATGCCGGCGGTGTCGCCCTGGCTTTCGCCGTTCTCCATCGTCTCCCCCGCGACCAGGTAGCCGCCCGCGGGCAGCTTCTCCATCATGTTGGAGATCGGTTCCTCGACGTTCTCGGGTTCCACCGTCTCGAAGAACAGCTCGGTCAGGCCCAAGTCGCCCAACGTCCCGTGCGCTTCGAACGTCAAGTTCGTCTCGCCCTCGGGACCGGTCACCGTCACCTGCCGCCAGCCTTCGCTGTCCAGGAAGCCCTGGAAGCCGGTGTCCTCGTCGGTCGCGTTGTGCTCCACGATCAGCTTGCCCGTCTTCAGCTCAACCCCGTAGCGAACCAGGTCAAGCTGGTTGCTCCCGTTCTCACCCTCCTCGCGCACCATGCCGATATCTTCGATGTAATACTTGTTCTCGACCGCACCGGGCTCGAGCGGCGTCCATTCGATGGTCTTCAGCGCATTGCTGTGAAGGGTACCGTTACTTAGCGTCAGTGTCGCGTCAAGCGCCGCGACCTCCGCCATGTCCTCGGCCTCCCCTGCGTAGTACTCCTGCCGGTAATCGTTCCCGACCTGGGGATCGGCCAGCATCAGCGTGCCTGGCAACGCACCGTCAACCCCGGCCTCCCATGAGCCTTCCATGCTGACGACTTCCCCGTCCTCGATCTCGTACGACTCCTCGCCGAAGTACCAGACGTTGCTGCTCGCGTCCTGCGCATACCAATCATAAGTTTCTTCAGTGAGCTCCCCGTCCATGTAGGCGCGGTCGAGGACAACGCGACACGCCACGCCGGTCACGGTGCGCGTCTCGTCCAAGACACTGACCACGATGCGTTCGACGCCATCCTCCGTCTCACCCTCGTAGACCCACGTCATACCTGGCTCCATGGGCAGGTAGGCGTTGTCAATCGTTGCCGACGTGCCGTCGAAGTCACCACTGTCAAAAACCGGAATGGGCGGCGGCGGATCGTTCGGTCCCGCCACAAGAAGCCTGGCCGCTGCCAATAGGCCGCAAGCAAGGGCGGCGGCTACGCGCACCCACGGCCGACCATGTCTTACGAATGCTGTTCGCTCTCTCATCCTTGTCTCCTCTCCTGCTCGTGTTTGGTTTTCCGAACGCCGCCGTCCCCCTCGCGACGGGTGATGCGTGTGTGCCACAGCACTCCCCGGGCGGCGTTCGCCCGGGAAGCGCGCGTAGCTTCAGGTAGGCTTGTCTCTTTTAGCCGCTTGCGCGGCCCACGTCTCGTCTCGGCGGAATCCTGAAGCGCGACATCGCATGCCGCCACTCGGTCCGCGTTGTTCCCACCTCCTTTCATATGGAGTTCTCTCTTCGCATGCACCACAGAGTGCATCCCCACATTTAACGAGCGCTTAACGAGGCAAACTTTTTACTCACTATCACAGTCTTAACACTCGCTTAAGATCTGCCAGGTTTGAGCCGCAGAGGAGTTCCCCGGGACGCACCGTCGCAAGCGGGGACGCCCCCCCCTTAATCCCCTTAAGCAGCTATTAAGCGCATATTAAGGTTTTCCCGCGACCATGCGTCTGGCACTCAGAAAAGGAGGTACTCGTGAGAACAACCACTGGACTCGCCCGGCCGAACAGGCACACGATCATCCCGATTCTCTTCGCGCTTTCTGTCGCTCTCATCGCTTTTCACGGCGCCCACGCTCAAGAGGAAGAGGCACCGGACGCCCCGGTCCGACCGGTGGTGGAAGATGAAGGCGAAATGGACGAGGAGGAACAGGGCACGCTCTTCAAGCGTTTCGGGTTCGGTCTCGAGGCCGACCTTGAGTTCATCTACGAAGAAGAAGGCAACACCGACACGAACGAGTTCACGTTTGACGAGGTCACGCTCACGTTCGACAGCGAGTGGCTGCGGGCCGAGGCCAGCATCAAGTACGAAACGGAAGGCAAGAAGGGGGTCATCGTCGAGGAGGCCTGGGCGCGACTGGGGGGCAACGCGGTCTGTCCATGGTTTGTGCAGGCGGGCCGCACCGTCCTACCCTTCGGCGAATATGAGTCGTTGTTCATCGACGATCCACTCGTCGCCGTTGTGGGCGAAACGGACGAGGACTCGATTGTCCTGGGGTATGAGAACGACTGGGCCGAAGTCTCGCTGGGCGCCTTCGAAACCGACCTGCCGGAAAGCGGGAATGTCGAGTTTGCGGCAGGTGCCAAGGTCTCGATTGTTGAGTACCTGACCGCCGGCGTTTCCTGGTCCAGTTCTCTCGGGGAGTCCGTCGAGCTTCGCGATATTCACAGAGAGTACGCCTGGGAACAGGCGCAAGAAGCGCTGGCCGAAGAAGACGAGGACGCGGAAGACGAACCGCAAGAGATCGTGCCGCCGCCCGTCCCCGACACGGTCGGCGGACTCGCCTTCTTTGCCACGCTTGACTTGGAAAGCGTGTTCGTACATGCCGAGTATGTTTCCGCCCTCGAGAGCTTCGTCCCGGAGCATCTGGATGACATGAAGTGCAGACCACGGGCGTGGAACCTGGAATTCGCGGTTCGCCCGCTTGAACGATGGACGGTCGCCACGCGCTACGAGTCGGCGAGCGAGCTGCCGGAAACCCCGGAGACGCAGTATGGCGTCGCAATCTCCTACGAGCTTTGCGGCTACGCCACCGCAACGACCGACTTTCTGCACGCCGAATACGGGGGCGGCGCCCCTGACTGCGAGCTCGTGGGGGTCAAGTTGGAACTGGAGTACTGACGTCCCGGCGCCATGCCTGGACGACACGGCAATGTAGCGGAACACGCCAAGAGTTCCGAGGGGAATTGCCGCCCCGCCGGAAGCCTGCGCGGCTTCCGCCACACGAAATCTCCCGTTCCGGGCGGGTGAAGGGTTGGAACGAGAAGTGCAACTGCAACCCTACACGTTGCTACTTCTTCTCGTCATCACCGTCATCGTCGTCATCCTTGCCGGACTTCCCCTTCTCGTCGTCGTCATTGTCTTCCCCCTCGATATCCAGCACTATGCCGTCAGCAGTAATATGCAGTTCGAATTCCTTGCCGTCTACCTCTCCCTCAAGCTCGTAGACAAGACCTCTCCTGGTCTTCTCGACTTCGGCCTCGTCAATCTCGATGCCGGGCACGGCCTTCAGGGCGGCGGCCATGATTTTCTCCGGGACCTTTGAGACGTCAATGTCCTCTTCTCTCTCGGAACAGGCCACTTGCACGAACCCACCCACGCCGAACAATGCGATCACCAGACCCCTGCATACGAGCTTCATTCTCTACCTTGTCCTTTCTGCGCACTGTGCACACGCCTCCTCAGTCGACCGCGGGAAAGCACACCCGCACCTCGAAGAGGTCCTTCTCCTTCAACCGAACGCCCAGTTCGACACCCAACACGCCAGCCAGGTCCCTCACCAGTGACAGCCCCAGCCCGGAGTGCTTACCACCCGTACGGGACCGCTCTTTCCGCCAGAAACGGTCAAAGACATGGGCCACGTCTTCCTCCTCCAGGCTCGCGGCGCGGTTGCCGATGACCAGCACGACGCCACCACCGGGTTGGGACTCTGCCGCGGCGCTGACCATCGTGCCCGGCACACTGTACGCAGCCGCATTGTCGATGATGTTCTGGAGGATCATCTGCAGTTTGCCGCGGTCTGCATTCACAGCCAGGTCCGCCGGGACGTTGTTGTCGAAAGTCAGTTCGTTGGCGGCGGCGACGTGAGATGCACGGCGCCAACACTCGTCCAGGAACGGCGCCAGCACGATCGGTTCCTCGAAGACGGTGGCCGTCCCGTTGTCACAACGTGTCAATTCGAGCAGGTTGTTGACAACCCTCTCCATCTGCCGCGCGACTTCCTGGATGTCGGCAAAGAACTCCCTGACGTGCTCGGGATCGTCGGGCCACTTTGCGCCTACCTCGCAGGCCGTCCTCAGCTCGGCAACGGGCGTCCGCAGCTCGTGGGCCACGTCACTCGAGAAGCGGCGTTCACGGGCGAAGCCGCTCTCCACGCGCTCGAGCAAACCGTTGAGCGCCGCTACGATGGTTGCAAGCTCCTCGGGCGGCGCGTTAATCAGTACCCGCCCGTCCAGCGTGTCCGGCCCGATCCCGCGAATCTGGCCGTTGATCGCATGGATCGGCCTGAACCCCCGCGTTATGGAAAGGTGAACCAGCGCGCCAATCCCCATCAAGAGCACAAGAGTCAGCACACCAACCGAAAGGTACAGCGACCCCAGCACATCGTCGAGATCGTCACGACCGCGAGCCACTACCAGCACCAGCCGGACGGATTCCTCGTCGACGCCCGCCGGCAACTCGTACAGCACTTCGTTCGGGTCCGGCGCCTCCTCTTCCTCATCTTCCTCGTCGACCTCGTCGACTTGCGGGGCAAAGACAATCTGAACGCAACGACCGTCTTCCCCGTCCGGCAGCATCAGGCCACTGACAACCGTGGACGGGGAACGCTCCGGCGCAAGAGGCAGTTCCTCCTCTCCCAAGGAAGGGGAACGCCAGACAACCGTCCCGCCCTCCAGAAACACCTGGCAATACTCGAGGGAACCCTCGTCATCCTCCTCGGCGTCATCCTGATCTTCGTCCTCAGCCGCATCAAACTCCGGCATGAAATCAGCGTTGAAATCGATCTCGATCGTGCGGTCTTCCCGCGACATCAGCATGGCCAGCGCCTGCCCCTTTGCCTCCAGAGCCCGATCGAATTCACTGACGAGACGGGAACGAACGATGACGCAGAAAACGCACCCGGAGACGAGCAGCAAAGCGCACACTCCCCCGAGAATAGACCGAACAAGTTGGCCACGAATCGACTTCAAAGCGGTTTTCCCCTACTCGACAAAATAGCCGTAGCCGCGGCGCGTGCGCACGACGGACGCCTCGCCGTTGCGACCGATCTTCTTCCTCAGGTTGCACACCATGACTTCGATCACGTTCTCTCCCGCGTACGAATCGCTGTCGTGGATCGCATTCAGTAGCTGCTCTTTCGAAAGCACCCTGCCACGGTTCATGGCCAGGGACTCAAGAATGGCGTACTCCGCCGGCGTCAGGGCCGCCTCCGCGCCGTCGCGCGTGACCACCCGCGACGACGTGTTCAGCGTGATCGGCCCGATCGTGACCTCCGGGTTCTTGGCCTCGTAGCGCCGCCGCAACAGCGTCTCGATACGCGCGCACAGTTCGTCAAACGAGAACGGCTTGATCATGTAGTCATCGGCACCCAGCTTGAGACCGCGGATACGGTCTTCCACCTGGTCTTGCGCGGAGAGAATCAGCACGTGTGTCTGCTTGCCCATGGCGCGTAGCTTGCGTAGGATCGTCAGGCCGTTCATTCCGGGCAGCATCAGGTCCAGAACGATCACGTCATAGTCGTTCAAGCGCGCATAGTCCCACCCCTCTTTCCCGTCAGCCATCAAGTCGACGGAATAGCCCATCTTCTTCAGCCCCCGCCCGAGGGACCGCAGCAGTCGCTCAGAATCTTCGATCACCAGCAATTTCATCGTCACCACCCTTTCGGGACAGGCACTCACGCACCAGCACCTCCATTCACGCGGCTATAATAGATCTTTTGAGCTTAAGACCAGCTTAATTTCGCGGGGAATGCGGACAACCGTCGGAGATTCAGCGTGAGCGCGCGTACGCGAACGCGGTTCCGAACGGAACGCATCCCCCGTCCCAATGCCCCTGCCTCGCTGAGAAGCTTCGCGGGGCAAGCCAACGAGTCCGGCATGCGATCCGTATCGGGATTCGGGGATTCGGTGGATTCGGGGGGATTCGGGGTCTGACCGGACTCCTGGGAGCTAAAGGACTTTGCTCCAGGT
>CAYMME010000389.1:0-8910 GCA_964391465.1 uncultured Planctomycetales bacterium | reverse complement strand
CGGTTCGGACAATGGTTCCGTCCTCTCGTACGTCGTCTGTTGCGTGAAGTGCCGCGCCCTCCGTTGCGCGCCCGCAAATGTACGTATTCGCGCGGCGTGGTCGGGTCGGTAGAATCGCCGCATGCATACGCAGAGCACCGTCCGGTGCAAACATCACGCACGGTGGGGAGTGGTCCTGGTCGCGAGCTTGTTTGGCCACGCTGAGGTCGCTCACGGTGATTCCTTGGAGGCACTCCGCGACCGGCTGACGGAGGCGAACCATACCGAAGACACAACGGCCGGATTTGAGAAGGTGCGGGCGGCGGTCGTGGCGCTTGGGCAGCTTCCTACTTCGGCCGAGCGCGATGCGTTGCTCGGGCCGGCCGAAGAGTTTGCGGAGGCCGTCACCATCTTCACCGGCCGGCAGCAGGGCGAGGGACTGCCGGGCGAGAAGCGCCGTCAGATGATCCTGCAGTTGGCGTCCGTCCCACCCGACCATCCGCTCTACCTTCGAGCGTGTCTGCACCTCGGACGTTACTACTACTGGCGAGGTCGACAGGACGGGCGAAAGGAAAACTACGACCGATCGCGCACGTACTTCGACAAGGTCAAGGGGCCGTTCGGGCACGAGCGGTTGGTGAAGATCTACACCGGCGAGCGACTCGTCTGGCCCACGAAGTACGACTCGGGTGTCGTGGGCGCGCCCGAATGGGCGATCAAGCAGCGCGAGGCACTCTGTCGCGTGATCGAGGTGATTCACTACTGGATCAACGAGCGCCAAGCGGCGGACGGCTCCCTCGGGTGTGGGTGGGGCGACGACGTGGAGATCCTTCGCACGTGGCCGGTGGCGATCCTCGGCGCTGACGACGCGCTCACGCGGACCGGCATGCGCCGGCTCGTCGAGGGCGTCTGGTACTCGGGCGCGATCGATCGCGAGCGCGGCTTCGCGTCGCGGCTCTCGGACGTGGAGCACTCGGCGGAGCCGACGGCGGACTCGCAGCCGATGATGATTCTCTTCGAGCCCGGCGCCCCGCGCTACGTTGAGCGGAACCTGCTCTCGATGAAGCGGATGGCCGAGCAGTGGACCGGGATCAATCCCAACGGCCACCGGCTGTTTAGATCGTCCTGGTTCTCGGCGACGGAACTGGACACGACCAAGGGGCGCGATGTGTGCTCGCCGTACTGCGTCCGGGCGGCCAAGGCGGGGCACTGGCTGGCATGGTACGGCCGGTACCCGGAGATCACGAAACTGTTCGCCGAGTGGATGGATGCGTGGGTGGCCGCGGCCGAGAGCACCGCGCGGGGCAAACCCAAAGGCGTGCTGCCGGCCAGCATTCGATTCTCGGATGAGCAGTTCGGAGGGAGCGGGCCGAGCTGGCACGACTCGGGGCTGGGCAAGCTGTACACGTTCCCGGTCGCGCTCACGCTGATGTTCGAGCAGTTGATCACGACCTACGCGCTAACGGGCGATGACAAGTACCTGCGTCCGCTACTGGCGGCTGCGGACCTCGTCATCGCGCGGGAGCGCCGGGACACGGCGGGCCGCTCGAAACCCGGAAGTGCGATGTGGGCGGCGGGACGGATGCGCGGGGCGCTGGTGGGCTCGTTGTCGAAGTGGCGGATGCTCACCGGCGACACGCGGTACGATGCATTCCTGGGCCTGGCGGGAAGCCCGTACATGCGCTACCGGCTAACCGGCGACGTTGCTCCTCTGATCGCCGCGTGCCAGGCCTCCATCGAGTCGACCGGCATCAACCGGGAACTCGTGACCACCGAAGTGCGCTGGACCGATCGCGTCGCGGTGCGGGGAACGGACACGCTGCTGGCGATGTACACGGGCCACGTCGGGCACCAGGGCTACTGGCCGCTCCACGCGGTGACCTGGCACGGTACGGGCCCGGACTTCGCGGCTCTCGTGCGCGAGGCGGACGAGCGGTCCGTGAATGTCCTGGCGTTCTCGTTCGATGCCCAGCCACGCTCCGTATCGATGAGCTTGTGGCGGTTCCGCGATCCAGGGACCTACCGACTGCGTGTCTTCGAGGGTGAGCGTCCGGAGGGTGATCCGGTCGAGGAGTGGACGCTCGACTGGCGCCGGCGGGGGGATCGCGCGGAATTCACTCTCCCGGCGCGGAAGCTGGTGACGATTCTGGTCGACCCGGTGAAGGTCGAGCCGATGGGACCAGAGGAAGAGGCACACGACCTTGCCGTGGGCGCAGGCGACGTGAGGATCGTCGAACTGCCCGACAAGAGAGGGCGAGCGGTGGATGTTACCATCCACAACCTCTCGACCGAGCGAGCCCAGGGCGCCATCGTGAGCATCGCTATGGTGCACTCCGGTGGACGCACCAACGAGCTGCAGAGGGTGGAAGTGCCCAAGGCAGTGAACGGTGTGGTCGGGCTGACGCCGGATTCGACGGAGGTGACGCTTCCGGTCTCCCTCTCGATCGGACACTTTCGCGTTTCGGTCGTGGCGCCGGGTGCGGACAGCAACCCCGCCAACAACACGGTGGACGTGATCGTGGACGCGAATCTGAACGTGCGCCCGGCACCCAGCCCGGGGAACTGACCGCGATGCGCTGACCGACTTACGCCGTCGCTTCGTCCGTGGCGGGCAGGCTGATCTCGACGATGAGGCCCCCCTCGGGTGCGTTGGCGGCTCGCACACTTCCACCGTTCACCCCGACCGCGCGTTCGGCGATTGCGAGGCCGAGACCGACCCCGCCGGTCTCTCGATTGCGGTCGTCTCCGACGCGGTAGAACGGGCGGAACACATCCGCGAGCGCGTCCTCGGGAACGCCGGGACCATGGTCTCGAACGGCGACGACGGCTTGCGTCGTCCTCCCATCGGTCCGGCACCGTAGTGAGATCTCGACCGTCGTGTTCCGGGCAGTGTGGCGGACGGCGTTGCGCACCACGTTCTCGAAGGCGCTGCGCAGAAGGTCGGGCCTGCCGTCCGTCGTGCAGGATTCACACGTCGTCATCCGGACGCGGCGGTCTCGACTCTGTGCTTCGAAGTCCGCATCGACGGCCACATCCTGGAGCATTCGGGCCAGATCGACGACTTGCGTGGGCATCGTTTGCGCGCCGCTCTCGATGCGGGTGATCGCGAGCAACTGTTTGATGAGCTCCTCCAACCGCTCGCTCTCGGTCTCGATGCGGTCCAGCATGCCGGTGGTGTCGCCGTCCGCGTGCTGTCGTGCGATGCCCAGGGCCACGTTGAGTCGGGCCAAGGGCGATCGCAGCTCGTGCGATATGTCCCGCAACAGGCGTCGCTCCACGGAGATCAGCGATTCGATGCGCTCGGCCATGCGGTCGAAATCACGACCGAGTTGGCCGATCTCGTCGCCCCGTTTGGAAACGCTGGGCCCGGCGCGGACGGTGAGGTCCCCGCCGGCAAGATCCGTGGTCGCGGTACGCAGGACGCGCATCGGTTTCGTCAGATAGCGTGCCAACCCGTAGCAGAGGATGCCGCCGGTCAGGAAGACCGCGCCGAGCATGAGAGCGAGCTTGCCCGGCTGGGCCAGAGCGATGTCCATCGGATTCATTGGAGGGGGAGGCCCGGGCGGCCTGCGCGGGCCGAGCGATCGCATGGCGCGATGGAACTGCGGGAAGCCCGGGGGGCCCGCTCCGTCCGGCAGCATGTCGCGCAGGACAACGTAGCGCCGCTCATCCGCCCCGAAGACCGGGGTCGCGACGAGGCCATAGTCCGAGGCCGCATCGACTTGCGTCGTGCCGGTCTCGAGGGCGTGTCGTGCCAGCGCCGCGGCACCCTGTGGCAGCGAACGGCCGATGGCCTCAGTCCCGTTCTCGTCGATCAGGAACGTCGGTCCGCCGGTCACGCGCTCCCATCGCTCCAGATGCCTTCGAAGTGCCGTGGGTCCGTCGTGTTCGAGGGCATCCACCGCCAGCAGTCCCCGGGCGGCCAGCGCTTCGCCGACGAAGTTGCGGAACGGAGGTTTGCTGATGTCGGGCCGCCCTTGCGTGTAGACCGCGGCGAGAATCGCGGCTGTGGCGACAAGGGTCGTGGCCAGCCAGAACCAGAGGAAGATCTTGGCAAACAGACTTCGCATGAGCATCTCACGAAAGGTTGCCCGGGCGCCGCATCCTCAGCAGGAATCGACCGGCGGCTCGCCGTCAGGAGACGAATCGGGCAACGCATAGATGTAGCCCCGGCCCCGTACCGTCTTGATTCGCACCCAATCCCCCGGTTGCGGCCCCAGCTTCTTCCGCAGCTTGCTGATGTGCATGTCCAGGCTGCGGTCGTAAGGCAGCATCTTACGGCCCAGTACGGTCCGGAACAGGTCGTCGCGCGCCACGACGCGCCCTGCCGATTCGAGGAGCATCTCGAGCAGGTCGAATTCGATTCCCGTGAGCTCGACCACCTGGCCGCCGCACCGCACGACCCGCGCCCCCGCGTCGAGATCGACGTCACCCACGACAAGCCGCTCCGTCGGCGGTACGCGGTCGCGCACGTGGTTCCCGCGCCGAAGAATTGCGTGGATTCGCGCCAGCAGTTCCCGCGAGTTGAAGGGTTTGGGCAGGTAGTCGTCCGCCCCCAACTCCAGTCCCACGATGCGGTCGACATCCTCTCCGCGGGCGGTCAGCATCAGGACGGGCGTGTCGGAGGCGGCTCGAATGCGTCGCAGCGTTTCGAAGCCGTCGATGCCCGGCATCATCACGTCGAGCAGGGCGATGGAGTAGCGGCCGGAGAGAGCCTCCTCGACGCCTTGCCGGCCCGTGTGTACGGCTTCGACCTGGAAGCCGTGCCCACCGAGGTACTCGCCGACCAATTCACACAGCTCGGCGTCGTCATCGACGAGGAGGAGCGGAATCGCGTTATGCCCCGGGGGGGCGTTCGATACGTCCATCGTGGGTCGACCTGCACGCATGTCCATTATACCGCGGTCGGGGCGAGTGGTACGCCCGAGTTGGTGTAAAGAAACGTCAACGGCAGCTTTTACACTTCTTTACCGGGTGCTGACCAACTTGTTACCTCCTTTCTACGTTAATCAAGTGACGAGAGAAGGCAGCGCGACCGCTGCCCCACGACCGATTGAAAAGGAGCAGAAATGATGAGACGACCGATTTGTATGGTTGGAGGAGTGGTGTTCTCCGCATCACTCGCCAGCGGAGTAGCCGTCGCTCAGGAGGGAGGCGCGGTGCCGGAAGACATCCAGACACGGTTGCTGGAGCGATTCGGCAACGACGGAATCGACGCTGACGGCGACGGCACATTGACCCACACGGAGGTGCGTTCATTCTTCGAGGCGATGCGGGCCAATGGAGACGGTCCGGGAGCCGGACGGAGGGGTGGGCCCCCGCACGATGGGCCGTTCTGCGGCCGCGGTGGTCCCGGGGGGGCGGGCCGCGGACCCGGCCCCGGCCCGATGGGGCATGGTCCGATGGGCCACGGTCCGATGGGACCCGGAATGGGCGGGCCGCCACCGATTGCGATGATGCTCGAGCACCTCGAGCGCCTCGACGCGGAAACCGCTCCGTCTGGATTCCCGCTTGAGCGCTTCCCGGATGCGGACACCGATGGCGACGGCGAGCTGAGCGACGCGGAATGGCTTGCGTTCGCCGCTACAGCCCGCGAGCGCTTGCTCGATCATCTGCTGCGCGTAGCGCCGGCGGCGGATGCGAATGACGACGGGGTGCTTGACGACGCCGAGCTCGAGGCCCTCGAGGCCGAAGTGCTTGCCCGCATGAAGGAACACATCCTGGACCGGCATCCGGAGGCCGACACGGATGGCGACGGCGGGCTGTCCGAGGCGGAACTTGATGCGTTCCATGAGGCACGCCGGGCCGAGCACGCGGCGAAGATCCTGGAACGGCATCCCGAGGCGGACCTCGACGGTGATGGAGAGCTGACCGAGGAGGAACTGCATGCGTTTCATGAGGCACGCCGAGCCGAGCACACGGCGAAGATTCTGGACCGGCATCCGGAGGCGGATGTCGACGGCGATGGAGAGCTGAGCGAGGAGGAGGCAAGGAGTTTCCTGCAGTCCCAGTTCCCGGGAGGCGGTGGGAAGCGTGCGTTCGTCGGCCGCCGCCCCGGCCGGCCGGGCGCCGTTGGCTCCGATTAGTAGGACGCGGTCCGGCACCGGACACCGTCCGTCGTCGGTCTTTCCCACTGGCCATTCAATCCCGCGGCAATGGGTGTCGGGCGAATTCGTCGTCCGGCACCCATCTTTTTGCCGCTGATCTCCAACATTTCCACGCTCCGGGCGTATGCACATCGGGGCCCGCGTGGTCGCGCATCTTGTATGCTGCGCTGGATGCGCTAAACTGAGTGGCTCTGGTGTCACGCGAACCGGCGGCCCCCTCCGGCCGGGCGACGGGGCGACGGGTGCTTGACCGGCAGTCGCGTGTGCACACAGCGGGGGTATGACGAACCTGCACGAGTTGCTGCACCGCGCGCCGAGCGCGTGCGGGATGAGGGCTTGAGCGAACATGCTGAGGAAGGTTCTGGTATCGGTCGTGTTGATCGTGCCGGTGCTTGCACTTGCGGCCGGCATTGCGGCATGGCTCGTGCGCACGCGGCCTGCCGCCTCTGAGACCAACGAGCCGCGTCGTCCTCCGGTGGTGGAGACCATCCGAGTCGTACGCGAGACGGTCCGTGATGAGGTTGTCGGATACGGCAGCGCGCGGGCGGATCGGAGGGCGGTGCTCACGGCGGAGGTTTCGGCGCCGGTGCGCCGGCTGGCGGACGGACTCGAGGAGGGCGTGGCCGTCAAACAGGGCGAATTGCTCATCGAGTTGGACGACCGCGAGTTTCAGCAGCAGTTGACGCGGGCGACGAAGCTCGCGGCCGCAGACGCCGCGGCCATCGAGCAGTTGACGGTCGAAGAGAAGAACGTGCAGAAGCTCATTGCCATCAACGAGGGCGAGGAAAAGGTGGCCCGCGACGAGGTGGCCCGCATCGCGAACCTCTTCGAGTCGGGACAGGCGGCGAAGCGGGAGTACGACCTGGTCCGCATGGTCTGGTACCGGGCGGACAAGGACCTTCAGTCCCTCAAGAACCAGCTTGCGTTGCTTGCCCCGCGGCGCGCGCAGCTCGATGCGTCCCGGGCGGCCCGGCTTGCGGAGACCGAGCTGGCCCGACTCGACGTCGAGCGCTGCCGGATCGTCGCCCCGTTCGACGGGCGAGTGGATGAACTCAGCACCGAGATGGGCGAGCACGTGCAACCCGGCCGGGAACTCTTGCGCATCGTGGCTCTGGACCGGATCGAGGTCCCGATCGAACTCGCCGCGTCTGCTGGACCGCGGGTGCACGTCGGCGATACGTGTCGTCTGGCCCTCGAGAGCCTGCCCGACGTGCACTGGGAAGGCAAGGTCGCTCGATTGTCCCCGTCAGTAGACTCCCGCAGCCGCACGTTCCGAGCGTATATCGACGTCGACAACGCCGAGCAGGACCCGCCCCTGCAGCCGGGGTACTTCGTCATTGCCGTGGTCGAGGGTCTGCTGATCAAGGACGCTCTGCTCGTGCCGCGCGTGGCCGTGCTAGAGGGCGGGCGCGTCTTCGTGGTCAACGAATCCCGGGCCCACGTCCGACGCGTTGAAGTGCAACGTTACGTCAAGGACCGGGCGATCGTGACCGGAGAGATTCAAGCCGACGACCGGGTGATCGTTACCAACCTGGACAAGCTCTCCGACGGTGTCGACGTGCAGGCCGGCGAGAACGCCGAGCCATGAGGAAGCGTCCGTGACTTCGCTACCGCGCTTCAGCGTCAAGAACCCGATCCTGGTCAACCTGATCATGATCTCGATCCTGGTCGGGGGGACGTACTGCGCATTCACGCTGGTGCGAGAGATGTTCCCGGAGTCGCGCCCCAACGCGGTGTCCGTTCTCACGCTCTATCCGGGCGCGACGCCGGCGGAGGTCGAGAAAGGCATCTCCAAGCGGATCGAGGAGGAAGTCAAAGACATCGACGGCGTCGATGAGATTCGTACGACGATCGGCGAGGGCTACAGCAGCATCCTGGTGGAGCTTCGCAACGATGTCGACGATCTGAACCGGGCCGTCAACGACGTGAAGGCGGCGGTGGACGCCATTCCCCGCGACGAACTCCCGCTCGACGCCGAAGAGACGACGGTCAGCAAGTTCGAGCCTACTCTGCCGGTGATTTCGGTGGCGCTATACGGCGAGCTGTCCGACGTGCAGCTCAAGGACGTGGGTCGAGAGCTTCGCGATGACCTGCTGCGCCTCGAGGGCATCACCGATGTGGAATTGAACGGGACGCGCAAGGACGAGATCAGTGTCGAGGTGCGTCCCGAGACGCTGATGCAGTACGGCCTCTCGTTCATGGACGTCGGCAACGCGATCCGGGCGGCGAACCTGGACCTGCCCGGCGGGCAAGTGAAGCTCGCGGGGGCGAACGTGGCCGTGCGTACGCTGGGCGAGGAGGATCAGGCCGAGCGGATCGGGCGGATGATTGTCCACTCGGACCCGTCGGGCAAGGTCATTCGGGTCGAGGACGTGGCGACAGTCGTGGACGGGCTCGAGGACATCGACGTGCGGGGTCGGTTCAACAGCAAGCCGGCCGTCGACGTGATGGTGTCGAAGACCGCGGACCAGGACGCGATCGACATGTCGCGGAAGGTTCGGGCGTACGTGGCGGGCAAGAAGGGCGTCCCGTTGGATCGCGGCTGGGTCGAGACGCTGTTCGCAAAGCTCTCGGGCGACGACTCGGTGGAAGAGGTCTACAACGACGCTCGCCGCACGCCTTTCCCGGCGGGCGTGACCGTCGAGACCCACAGCAACCTTTCCCGCTTCATCGAGGGTCGTCTGGAACTGCTCACGCGCAACGGCATATGGGGCCTCGGTCTCGTCTTTGCCTCGCTGCTCATCTTCCTCGACTGGCGGGTCGCGTGGTGGGTGATGATCGGGCTGTTCCTCGCGTTCCTCGTGCAGCTCGCGGTGCTCGCAGT